>CAYWJU010000001.1:0-182011 GCA_964458645.1 uncultured Candidatus Peribacteria bacterium
AACCCCGAGACCACCACCGGCGGCAACGCGCTGAAGTTCTACGCCTCACTGCGCCTGGACGTCCGTCGCATTGACAAGTTGTCCGAGAAGACCGGTGATGGCGAACAAGAAATCGTCGGTAACCGCACCCGTGTGAAAGTAGTGAAGAACAAGGTCGCTCCGCCGTTCCGCCAGGCTGAATTCGACATTCTCTACGCCCAGGGCATCTCTCGCGAAGGAGATATCCTGGACCTGGGTGTGAAGTACGGCCAGCTGGAAAAGTCCGGCGCGTACTTCCGAATGGGGGAGACTACGCTCGGTCAGGGCCGCGAGGCAGCTCGTATGTATCTGAAATCCAACCCCAAAGTCGCCGACAAGCTCGACTTGGAAATTCGCGCCGCGGTGAAGCGCCTCAGCGAAATCTAAAGCGACGACACATCCACAGGGGGTGAAGGGAACACCTCCTGTGGAAAACCACGGCTAACTCGTGGAAGACCAGTGGAAAGGTGTGGAAAAGGATGGGAAAGAAGACAAGGGAGTTTCTCGAAAAACCATAGGAATACCTCTGTACCAACGGCTATAGTCAGTCACCCATGGCCGCACCACTTCTCGACGTCCAACCACAGAGCATCGAGGCCGAACAGACCGTCATCGGTGCCGTGTTGCTCGATCCAGAAGCGATCATCAAGATCTCCGACTTCTTGGCGCCGGAAGATTTTTACGACCCGACGTACCGCACCATCTACGGCGCAGTCATTGCGTTGTACCAGGGCCACCAACCAATCGACATCATTACGGTGAGCAACAAGCTGGCGGATGAAAAGAAAATCCAAGCTGTCGGTGGCAGCGCCTTCATCGCCGAACTGGCGTCGAAGGTGCCGACTTCGGCTCACGTGACCAAATACGCCCAAATTGTTAAAACCAAAGCCATTCATCGCCGCATCATCCAGGCTGGAGAGAAGATCAAGGGGCTAGGGTACGAAGTGGATCGCGACATCCCCGAACTGCTGGAACAAGTTGAGAAAACTGTCTTCACTATTTCAGCCACCTTCCTGAAAGACAAATTCGTCCATATTCGCGATATCCTCAGTCTGCGTTACGAGAAGTTCGCCGAAATGCACGAATCAAAGGACGAAAACCCGGTCAAAGGAGTGCCCACGGGCTACTTCAATTTGGACAGCAAGCTATCGGGCTTCCAGCCGAGCGACCTGATCATCATCGCCGCCCGCCCCTCCATGGGAAAGACCGCCCTGTCGTTGAACATCGCCCAGAACGCGGCAATCAAGCACAACAAGACCATCGCCATCTTCTCACTCGAAATGAGCAAAGAGCAGCTCGTCGACCGCTTGTTTGCATCCATGCTCGGCGTGGACAGCTGGAAGCTGCAGAAAGGCAAGCTCGACGACAGTGACTTCCAGAACATGGGACCCATTATGGACGACTTGAACAAGGCCAACATCTTCATCGACGACTCCATGGGCTCATCCATTCCGGAGTTGCGCGCAAAGGCCCGCCGTCTGCAAATGGAACACGGACTGGACATGATCATCATCGACTTCATGCAGCTCATGAGCACCGGCAACCAGAGTTTCGTCGGCAACCGTGTGCAGGAAATCTCGGAAATCTCGCGCTCGCTCAAAATGCTCGGTCGCGAGTTGAAAATTCCGATCGTAGCCTTGTCGCAGCTGTCCCGCGCGGTGGAAAGTCGTCCGGGAAACATTCCGCAACTGAGCGACCTGCGCGAATCCGGCTCCATTGAGCAGGACGCCGACGTGGTGCTGATGATGTACCGCGAGGACTACTACGAAGAAGACTCCGACCGTCCCGGCATTACCGACATTTACATCCGCAAGCACCGTAACGGTCCGACGGGCCGCGTGGAACTCCTGTTCAAGAAAGAGCAGCTGCGCTTCTACGATATCGACAAGTCCCATTCAAATACCGCCAAGGCTATTTCCAACGCCAAGAAAGCCAACGTCGCGGCGAATACCGGTCAACGCTGGTCGGTGCCTGGCGGCGACGATGAATAGGACCCTGAGTAGCGAAAATTTCAAATTCCTTCAGGTCGGGAACTGACATAGACTCCCTCTATGCTCAACCTTTCCGCGCGCCCCCCGTTTTCGTTGGGAGAAATTCTCTTTTACACGTTCTTGTCGTTCGCCATCGCGTTGGCACTGACACCGTGGTTCATTGGATTTTTGCGACGCTACAAACTTGGCAAGCAACTGCGTGTGGAAGCGGTGGATGGGGGATCAGCCAGCGTGTTTTTGACATACCACAAAAGCAAAGCCGGCACGCCGACTATGGGAGGCCTGCTGATCTGGGGATCAATTCTCATTACCGTATTGGTTTCGCGCCTACTGTCATTCTCTGGCAGCGTTGATCAATCTCTCCTGCAGCGCGGACAAGTGTATCTGCCGCTGGCCATGATGGTCTGTTTCGGCATTCTCGGAGCCGCCGACGACTACCTGAACATCGTAGGGAGTGACGAAGTGCAAATCGGCAAGATCATGCCGCGCATCAAAGGAGTGATTGCAACGCTGCTCACGCTGGCCATCGGCGGCGTCGGGTTCATTCTGTGGCGCAGCTACGGTGCATTGTCGCCGCTGCAACACTTCTCCCGATTGCCTACGCCCATCGCCGTGGAAGTTTCGGTGCTCGCGGCCATTGCGCTGTTAGCCGTCGGCGGCCTGCTGGTACTGGCGTTCGGTGGCAAATTCGTGGATCGAAGCATGTACAAACTGCTCATTTCCCAGGGCAAACGTCGTGGTCTGAATGCGCGTCCCAAACTGTTCATTCTTATCGCCATGAGCTCGTTGGCGGCGTATTGGTTCTATTTCCGATTGGGCAACCAGACCGTGCACATCCCGTTCGCATCTGCGCTGCACCTGCCTGCCATGGTGGACCTGGGCATTTGGTACATTCCGTTCGTCGTCTTCGTGCTCATCGGCACTGCCAACGCGGTGAACGTGACCGATGGGTTGGATGGACTGGCTGGAGGTCTGTTGATTGCCGCATTCGGTGCATTCGGTGTCATCGCGTACGTCTCGGGCTTGTATGTTCTGGCTGGATTCTGCGGCGTGGTGGCGGGAGCCATCGCAGCGTTCCTGTGGCACAACGTTCCGCCGGCCATGTTCTTTATGGGTGACACTGGTTCATTGGCACTGGGTGGGACACTGGCGGTCATGGCCTTCATGATCGACCGCGTTCTCGTGCTGCCGCTGATCGGCTTCGTTTTCGTCATCGAGATGCTGTCGGTCATCATTCAGCTCACCAGCAAGCGCCTGCGCAAAGGTAAGAAGGTGTTTAAGTCCGCTCCGTTCCACCACCATCTGGAAGCGCTGGAATGGGGCGAGAGCAAGGTCACCATGCGCCTGTGGATCATCGGGGCGTTCGCGGCTCTTTTGGGAGTGCTGGTGGGTATTTATGGCTAATAATAGAGGAAACCGAAGAATCCGACGAGCCCGAGGATGCCGACGAAGTATGTCGGCTTTCTTCGGTTTCTTCGGTTTCCTCGGCTTCTTCGGACTCCTCCCAAAGGCCTTAATTGAACCCTCATCCGTTTCGTGTATCATCCACTCATGTTGAAAGTCGCCATCAATGGCTATGGACGCATCGGGCGCATCGTTCATCGCCAATTACTCGAACACTACGGTTCGGAAGCCCAAGTCATCGCCATCAACGCGTCCAGCGACGCCAAAATGCGCGAATATCTTTTGAAGTACGACACACTGCACGGACGCTTCGGCGGACAAGTCGAAGTCGACGGCGATCACCTGATGGTCAACGGGAAGCCAGTGCAGGTTATCCGTGAGCGCGATCCGGGCAAGTGTCCGTGGAAAAAACTGGGCGTGGACGTGGTCGTAGAAGCCAGCGGCAAGTTCCGGACCCGCGACCTTTGCCAGCCGCATCTGGATGCCGGTGCCAAAGCCGTGGTCATGACCGCGCCGGCCAAAGACGACCTGATCATGATCGTGCGCGGCGTTAACGACGATCAGCTCCAGAAGGCGATGCCGATCGTCAGCGCCGCATCCTGCACGACCAACTGCATTGCGCCGGTCATCAAGGTCCTGGATGCGAAGTTCGGCATTCTGAAAGGCCTGGTCTGCACGACGCACGCCTACACCACCTCACAGAACCTACTCGACAATTCCACCGACAGTTCCAAGGTCCGCATTGCGCGCGCAGCCGCACTTTCGATTATTCCATCGACCACCGGCGCCGTGAAAGCCTGCGCCAAGATCTTCCCGCATCTGCAGGGCAAGATCGACGGCATGGCCCTGCGTGTTCCGGTGCCGAACGTTTCAGCCGCGTACCTGGCCATGGAAGTGAAGCGCAAGACGACGATCCAGGAAGTACATGAAGCGCTCACCGAGGCTGCAAATGGCCCTCTCAAAGGAATCCTCGCCATGGAGAAAGACCAGCTCGTGTCGGCCGACTTCGTCTCCGATTCGCACTCCAGCACCATCGACATGGACTCCACTGCCGTCATCGACGGAACGCTCGTGCAGCTGCTCAGCTGGTACGACAACGAATGGGGCTACGCAATGCGCGTTACCGAAATCGTCAACCGCGTCGGCGGCATGCTGTAATTCCCTCCGCTTTTCCTATGGCCACCTGCATCCTCCCGACGCGTGTCTCGCTGAACCACCACCTGTTCTCATCGGGAACGCCCGACTCGCTGCGCCATTTGATTTTGGACCTGTCGCGCGCCAGCAAATACGTACACAACGCCATCCGCACTACCGACCTGGGTCTGGCCGGTTCAGCGAACACGTTCGGTGAAGAGCAACTGAAATTGGATGTACTGAGTAACAACATCATCAAGGGCGAACTGTGTGAAAGCCGCCTGGTACACAGCATCGCATCCGAGGAAGAGGCGATGATCCAAGAGCTGAATGACGACGGCAAATACCTGGTGGTGTTCGATCCGCTCGACGGCTCGTCACTGGTGGACGCCAACCTGGCGATTGGGTCCATTTTCGGTATTTACGAGAAAGGCGACGTTATGGGTAAAACACCGCGCGATCAGGTCGCAGCGCTCTATGTGGTCTACGGGCCACGCACCATTTTGGTCTACACGACCGGCAAGGGAACGCATGCGTTCTACCTGAACGAAGTCGGCGAATTCATCCTGCTGCAGAAGAACTTGACCATGCGCGACGAAGTGAAGACCTACGCGCCGGGCAACCTGCGCGCGGTCGTAGACACGCCCGCTTACCGCAAAATGATGAACCTCTGGCTGGATGAAGGCCACACACTGCGATATTCGGGAGGCATGGTGCCGGACATTCACCACATGCTCATTAAGGGTGCGGGCATCTTCACCAACATCGGCGGCAGCAAGTACCCCAACGGCAAGCTGCGCCTGTTGTTCGAATGCGGACCGTTCGCATACATCATGGAACAGGCCGGCGGAGCCAGTAGCGACGGCACGCGGTCGGTATTGGACGTAAAAATTCACGACGTGGACCAGCGCACGCCGTTGATCATTGGAGCGAAGAAGGAAGTGGCGAGGGTGGCGAAAGTGCTGAGTGGAAAGTAGAAGATTCCGAAGAAACCGAGGGAACCGAAGAGCCCGACGAACAACCGGCGCTCATCATAAAATTTCCTCGGAAACCTCGGACTCGTCGGTTTCTTCGGACTCTTCCCGTTAGTCGTTCCAAAACGCCTGCGTCAGGGCCTTTGGTAGCACTTCTTCCAGCGTGCGGTTGGGCTCGGCATCCTTCATTTTGCCCTCCAGCTTGTAGATGCGCTTCATGCTGCGATACGTGCCCCATGGATAGTGCTTACGATGCCAACCGCCACCGCGCGGCTTCTTGCCAGGGTTCTTCGGGTCAACCGGCTCCGGAGGAGGCATGACGTAATTCTTGGATTTCGGCTTTTCATCTTTGGCCCATTCGACCAAGCCCACCACGGTGCGGGTTTCAGGATCGACATACACCAAATCGTTATCGTTGTAGGTCGGCTTTGATTCCAGTTGCGGATCAGTCATGGTCAGGAGAAAAGATTATGATCCTCGGGCTGCAGCGGAGGAGGTGGCGGCGGAGGTGGGGGAGCGTCTGCGTCAGGTTCAGGAACGGCCGGCTGTCGCTTGTTGGTCATGCCCTCGTCGGGATGGTGGAACAACTCACGAACCTTGCTGCGCTCGTGTTGTCGCTGGCGGAGGAAAGCATACAGCAAGGCGACGAAGCTGCCGACCAGTGATAAATAAATACCCATGCGGATATCCGCACCGGAAACTTCGAACGTAATCTTGAGCAGTACGCTGAAGGCTGCTGCCAAAAGAATAACCGTCATGCAGCACAGCGAAAACCGAACAGTGGGACGCGAAGATTTGCGCACCAGCACCGGACCGCCAACCATGGGGGAAATGGTCATGGTGATCAGGAAGAGCTGCAACAGGAATACAACCCAGCCAATGTAGCCGGTGTAGTAATCGAAGCCGCTCCAAACTTGCGACGTACCGAAGCGCTGGTCGCCGAACCACGGGAAGAAGATGCCGACCGCCGTGACGAGCACGCCAGCATGCAAAATCTGATCCTCGAGTTCCATGGACTTCAGGCCGCGGAGAAGCTTGTCGAACATCGTTGAAATCGTAGCAAAAACGAGGCTCGATGTCACCCTGAACCGGAGTGCGAAGAGCTATGAGCTTCGGGCTACGAGACCCACCGCTCATAGCGTAAAGTCCGAACGTGCTATTCTTTGCCTATGAACCTGCAATACAAGACCATCGGCCTTACCGCTCGGTCTGATTTAGCGGAGAAAGACGAGGGAGTCCGCATTGTCGGCGAGGCCATTCTGAAGGCAGGTGCCACACTGTTGCTAGACCCAAGCCGCTGCCGCATACCGTCGCTTCGAAAATGCAAAACGTACGACAAAACCACGGACATTGATTTGCTAGTAGTCATCGGTGGCGACGGCACCATTTTACGTACCGTCCGCGAAATGCCCGACATGCATGTGCCGATTCTCTCCGTGAACCGAGGAACGGTCGGCTTTCTGTCCGAAGTATCGGTCTCCGAAGCACCGAAACTCATTCCAAGATTTCTTGCCGGAAAGGGGATTGTCGAGCGCCGAGGCCTGCTGGATATCGTGGCGTATAGGGGTAAAAGCGAATTGTTCCGCGGTCGCGTCTTGAACGAAGCGGTAGTGTCCCAAGGCGCCATTTCACGTCTTATCGACCTGCAAACCACCGTGAACGGTGATCCGCTGACCACCTTCCATGCCGACGGAGTGATTATCGCCACGCCAACCGGATCCACCGCGTACTCACTGGCCGCCGGCGGCCCCGTGGTGCACCCGCAATTGCATGCCACGATTTTAACGCCCATCAATCCGCACAGCTTCAGCCAAAAACCGCTGGTGCTTCCATCCGATCATTTGATCGAAGTCACCATTTTCACGAAGCAGAACAAATTCAGCGACGTGCAGGTAAGCCTGACGCTGGACGGCCAGACGTACGTCACACTGAAGCGCGGCGACCGAGTCCAGGCAACGCTGTCATCGCAGTCCGTACGCTTCCTGCGGCGCAAAGAAGACACGTTCTTTGCCACGTTGCGCAACAAGCTCAAGTGGGGTGAGAGTCTTATCTGAGTACAACTGGACTACGCTACACGTGGTGGCGGAACTCCGGTGGTTTGCGTAGCAGCTTCCGTGCGCGGAGCTGGATTTGGAGTCCCTGTTGGCTGAATTCCAAGCTCTGAACGCAGGGCATTGGTTCCTGCGGAATCTCCCTTGATTGCCGCAAACACATCCAACAATGAGCCAAGAATGCCAAGACCGCGGTTCCTATTGATACGTGCCTGGCCTTCTGGAGTGAGAGGATTTACGAACAGCGCTTTCAGACGATCTGCAATACCCAGCAACTTCGCGCCCTTACTGTCGGGGCGGTTGCGAATGAACTGCTCAATGACCGTCGTGCGTCGGCCAGCAGCAACCGGAAGATCCGCATCGACCTTCAGCTTGGCTTCAGTCTCGCTGCCGGGCAGAGCAACGCTTTCTCCGCGCTCTGCAGGAGGCGTCGGTTCAGTAGAAAACGGGAATGAGTCGGGGGTGGGCGTGCTTTGCATGCGGAATTGTTGTGGATATTGGCTTCAGTATAGCAGAAAAGGCGATTTTGTGCTACAATAGTGTGATGCCAACAATAGACGTCAAGAAGATCAGCGCCCTGCAGGGAGAGGAAATGCTCTCCACCCTGGAGCAGGAAGCGATCCGCAACGGCATTTCCGACATCCACATCAACCCGCAAAAACATGCGGTGAAGGTGGAATGGCGCGAACTCGGCATTCTGACGAAGTTGTTTGAAATGACGCACGAGAACTTTTTGACCATGCAGCGTCGCATCAAATTCAAATCTAAGCTGAAGCTGAACCTAGAAACCATCGCCCAAGACGGGCAGTACACGTTTCCGGCATTCGGTCGCCTGATCAACGTGCGTGTCGCCAGCTTGCCGAGTCGTTTCGGTGAGGCATTCACACTGCGTTTCCTGGACCCTCAGCGCGGTATCGTCCCGCTGGAGAAGCTGGGCTTTCCGCCCGACATCAAAAAGAAACTCATGGAGCTTTCCGAGCTCCCGAACGGCATGATCCTCGTCACGGGTCCGACCGGATCGGGTAAGACGACCACGCTGTACGCGCTCTTGTCCACCTTGGCCGGCAAGGACCGCAACATCATTACACTGGAGGATCCGGTCGAGTACGAGTTGAAGGACATCATTCAAAGCCAGATCGACTCCGAACATGGATACACCTTCGCAAACGGTCTTCGTGCAATTCTGCGTCACGACCCGGACATCATCCTGGTCGGAGAAATCCGCGACCAAGAAACGGCACAGACCGCAATCGACGCCTCGCTGACGGGTCACTTGGTGCTGGCCACCCTGCACACCAACTCGGCAATCGAGGCCATTCCGCGTCTGCTGTCCATGGGTGTGTCCACCTATACGTTCGCTCCGGCGTTGCGCGCGGTGTTGGCTCAGCGCTTGGTGCGCACCATTAACCCGGAGTTCCGCAACGAAGTCGCAAAACACGACGAGTTGAACGAGAAACTCTTTTACACCGGGCAGTGCACGTTGCCGGAGCTGCTCGTTGCGACACCGGCCGTGCGCAATCAGATTCTTCTGCAAGCCAGCTCCAGTGAAATCATGGAGACCGCACGCAAAGAGGGATTCTTGACGATGCACGACTGGGGAAAGCAAATGGTCGCCAACAACGTAACGACAATCGAGGAAGTGGAGCGTGTGACCGCCGGCTGAGAAAGACCATACCAGCCACCAGCAGCGCCAAGGCCACCAGTCATTTTGCTGTACGCCACCTTGCATATCTCTGTAAAACGGGCTTACTATCACCAACCATGCTTCGAAGCAGGCGCCATCGGCGACAATCGTTCGGTGCCGCCGAACCCCGTCCACGCTACGTGCTCCGGTTTGTGATCGGTGCGCTGGTGCTCGTCATCATCTGGTATCTCGGCAACCGCGTGTTCTCGTTGTTCGACGATTCCATTGGCCGCGGAACAAGTGCTGTTTTGGCCCTGGAGCAAACGAACGGTGACGGCGTACAGGTTTCCCTGCAACAGAGTGACTGGCAACGCGGTGAGCACAATTTGAAAATGTACCCCGGCGACGGTGTTGCTGCACGGTCCGGAGTGCATGCGATGCTGGCATTCTTCGACGGCAGCCGCGTGCGACTGGATCAATCCAGCGAAGTCCAAATCGACCGCAGCGACAAAGTCACCGGCCAGCCTTCCACCGTGGAATTCACGCTGAAGTCCGGTCGCGTGTGGGTTGCCACACCGAACCTGGCCGTGTTCTCCGGCGCCATTACGCGCCGCGTTTCCACCGCGTCATACACCGTAGAAATTCCGGCCGATGCCAGCGCGATGATCTCCATGGACGGTATTACCGTCATTAAATCCTCCGGCGTCGGACTCTCGGTTCATTTAAAGAACGTGAAAGCCGGTAACTTGTCGCAAGTCATTGTAGGCGAGGGACAAATGCTAATACTGAACGACGACGCCAAGCGTCAGATTGCCGGCGGCGCGGACCCATACTCCTTCCGCGATCCGATTACGGCGGACAGCCTGAGGGATGACTTCTTGGCCAAAAGCTACGCTCAGCTTTCCAATTTAGTGCTGCCAACCGCCGTAACGGTGGGAACCGGTTCCACCGCCATCGCCGAAGGAGAGGATTTAACGCTCACCGCTCCTACAAACCGCCAGAAAGTCAGTACGAAATCGGTGACAGTCAGCGGCAAAACGAGCCAGCGCATCCGAAGCGTGCTGGTAAACAGCTACAACGCACCGATCAAACCCGATCGTACGTTCTCGTTGGAGCTGGCCCTGGAAGACGAAGAGAGCACGCTGATTCACGTCGAGGCCCAAGACCCTCAGGGCATTACGCTGGCCGAGGCCGATCGCACAGTGTTGCGTGAACTAAAACCCTTCACGCCGGTACGCATGACATCGCCGGTAGGCTCCGGTGGCACGTTGACGACTGCATTGGAAGAAGTCGAGATTACCGGCGAAGCCCCCGTCGGCACCGCAGCGATAATGGTCAACGACTACAAGCTGCAGCTGTACAAGCCGGGCGCCAAGACGTGGAGCTATCTTGCGAGCGTAAGCATTGGAAACCTGATTCGCGGCTCGAACGTATTCACCATCTACGCGCTGGATGAAAACGGCCGCAAGAGCACGCCCACGAACATCACGATTGTCGTAGACCCAGCTGCAATCGCCTCAGTCACTCCCATTCCGACAACCAGCAGCAGCGCCGCTTCGCAGCCGCCACTGAAACAGAATGCTCCGCTTACTCCCGGTACGCTGGCAGTCACCGCTCCGGTCGCGGGTGCCGCTGCCGAAGTAACGGAGAAAGAAGTCGTCATCGAGGGAACGACCTCGGCCAATACCGCCAGCATCTCGGTAAACGGCTACACGCTGTCGCTGTATTTGGCCGGCAAGACCACCTGGAACTACATTGCTTCGGTGGATCTGACAACCATGAAGGAAGGTAAGAACGTGTACCGCATTGTCTCGCGCAACGCCGATGGCGAGATTCTGGATGTGCTGGAGTATGTGATGACGTATAAGCCGAACTAAAGGAAACCGAAGAATCCCAGGAATCCGAAGAAACCGACGAATAGGCGGAAGTATTTTTCCATAGTTCCTCGGAATCATCGGACTCTTCGGTTTCTTCGGTTTCTTCGGATTCCTCCCTACTTCGGCACCTCCATCCCCAGCTTCTTTACGAGCGCGACGAATTTCTTCGTCATGGGTGCTTTTACGTTTACGCGCTTCTTGCTGACCGGAGAATCGAACGACAGCTTCCAGGCATGCAAACACAGGAAGTCGATACCTAGTGCTTTTGCCAGGTTCTCGGCGCGGTTGGCAGTGTAGGTGGTGTCGCCGAGCACCGGGTGTCCGATGCTGGTCATGTGCACGCGGATTTGGTGCGTGCGGCCGGTGTGCAGGTCACACTCGACCAATGCGGCGCCTTCGGCCGAATCCAGTGTCTTGTAGGTGGTTTGGGCTGAGCGGGCCTCGGTGTGCTGCAGAACCGACATGGTCGTGCGCTTTACCGAATGACGACCAATGGGGGCGTCGATCATCGCAGTCGCAGGGGAGGGGAGTCCGGCTACCACCGTGAGGTACGACTTCTTCACCGAGCGTTCCTGGAACTGCTGCTGCAGCGCCAGGTGAGCTTTTGGGTTCTTGGCGATAAGCATGCAGCCGGTCGTTTCTTTATCCAATCGGTGCACCAACACCTCGGCGGGGGAGAACGGCAGCTTCCACTTCTTGAACATAGGCTGAATGGCGTGCAGGATCGTCACTTCGTCGGGCGCCATGCCGGTGCCAGGGTGCACGGCAACACCGGCGGGCTTGTTGATGACGAAACAGTCATCGTCCTCGTGGAGGACTTCCAATTTCAGATTGCTCGCCACACCCAGGTCCATGTCGACCGGCGGAGGCGTGGTGACTTCGACTTTCTCACCGCCTTTGAGCATCCAGCCCGAGCGGTCCATGACTTTGCCGGCAATACGCACCAAACCGGCTTCGATGATCTTCTGCACCGCCGAACGGCTCTTCATACCTTCTTGCTGCGTCAGGAACGCGTCCAGACGCATGGGCCACGGCACAGAGTATTCGGTGACGACGGCTTCGACCTTCTTCGCCTTTTTTTCTTGAAACGGGGCGGACACCGGGGCCTTGGATGATTTCTTTTTCTTCGTGGGCATGGCGGCAGTATAGGGCTTTAGGAAGAGAAAAAGGAGGAGAAAAGCTCCTCATCCCCAACCCTTCTCCGCTGAAGCGGAGAAGGGGGCATGTTGTGCAAAGACGTATCACTATCTCATTTCACCCCTTCTCCATAGCAATGGAGAAGGGGACGGGGGATGAGGACCGTTGATACCGCACTGTCTCTGCCGTACCCTAGGACCAATGGACAATAATGAACTCCTGACCCGTGCGATTGAAAGTGTAACGCCGCGCCCAGTGGCCGACGCCAAGCTGAAATCCGGCAAACCAATGCGTTTGTACTTCGGCATCGACCCGACCGGAGCGCAGATCCACGTGGGCCACAGCGTGCCGCTCTTAAAGATGCGCGCGTTCCAGGACGCCGGACACCACGTGATTCTTTTGATCGGCAGCTTTACGGCCATGATCGGCGATCCGACCGGCAAGGACGAGATGCGCAAGGCACTCACCAAGGAAGACGTCCGCAAGAACTACGAAACCTACGTCGAGCAGGCCAAAGCAATTTTGGATATGGACAAGTTGGAAGTCCGGTACAACCATGAGTGGTTGGAGAAAGTCGATTTCCAGAAAATCCTGGAACTTTCCAGCAACTTCACCGTGCAGCAGATGATCCAGCGCGACATGTTCGCCAAGCGCATCAAGGAAGGAAAGCCGATTTCGGTGGTGGAGTTCATGTACCCGCTCATGGTCGGTTACGATTCCGTAATGCTGGATGTAGACGTGGAACTGGGTGGCAATGACCAGCACTTCAACATGCTGGCTGGCCGCACGCTGCAGACCGCCTACGGCAAGCGCGACAAGTTCGTACTCTGCACGCGACTCATCGAGGGAACCGACGGCCGCAAAATGAGCAAGACCTACAACAACTGCATCTACCTTACAGATGCCCCCAACGACATGTACGGCAAGGTCCTGCGCATTACGGATGACCTGATCCCGGTCTACATGGAGTGCTGCACCAAGCTGCCGATGTCCGAGGTCGCCGCCGCCAAGAAGACGCTCGCCGACGGCAAGACCAATCCCAAGGAACTGAAGATGCGTCTGGCCCGCGAGATCGTGACCATGTACCACGGGTCCGCCGCCGCCACACATGCCGAAGCTGAATTCCAGAATGTGTTCGGTGGAGCCGGTGGCATTCCGGAAGACACGCCGGAAGTAACCGTAAAGCCGGATACGCTCTTGGTAGAGGTGCTCACGGACTTGAAATTGGTGAGTAGCAAAAGCGAATTCCGCCGTTTGGTGGAGCAGAAAGGAATCCACATGAACGACGCCGTGGTCACCGCGTTGGATGCGAAGGCGGAGAAGGGGATTGTGAAAGTGGGGAAGAGGAAGTTTTTGAAGATTGCCTAGCCACCGCTTCCTCTAGAGGAAAAGCTGTTGTACCGTACTTTCATCTCCTCACCCTCTGATCAATGAAGCTCCCCGAACTGGATACTGGATTTCCCGGCAAACGCTACGCTATTGCCGCGTTCGTCATCCTTCTCGTCATTTACTTCTTCGGCCTGTGGCCGTTTGTCGCAATCGGGGCAGGGGAGCGGGGAGTGGTTCTAAACTTCGGCGCTTTCAACGGTACCGTCATGTCGCCGGGGCTGCACCTCAAGCTTCCGATGGTGCAGAGCATCGTTCGTTACAACGTCCAGACGCAAAAAGATGAAGTAAATGCCAGCGCCGCCAGCAAGGACCTGCAGGAGGTCACCGCCAAGATCGCTGTAAACTACCACATTGAACCCGACCGCGTCGGCGACCTGCACAAGAACATCGGCGACCAGTACGGCTATCGCGTCGTGGACCCGGCTATTCAGGAAGCAATCAAGGCCGCTACCGCTCAGTACACCGCCGAAGAACTGATCACCAAGCGCGTGGCCGTGAAAGACGCCATGAAGAACGCCCTCACTGATCGCCTGAATCGCGAATACATCATCGTGGAAGAGGTCTCCATCGTGAACTTCGCATTCTCGCAGTCGTTCAACGCGTCCATCGAGGCCAAAGTCACCGCCGAACAGGATGCACTCGCTGCCAAGAACAAACTTGAGCAGGTAAAGTACGAAGCGCAGCAGCAGATCGAGACCGCCAAAGCCCAGGCCGAGGCGATTAAGATCCAGGCGTCGGCCGTGAACGCGCAGGGCGGCGCCGATTACGTGAAGCTGCAGGCAATCAACAAGTGGGACGGCAAGCTGCCGGTGTACATGATGGGCGGCGAAGCGCTCATCAATTTGCCGGGTCTCGTTCGCTAGTCGCAGTAAAAGCAGATTGGTCTTTTGTGCCTTTTTTGGCAGAATGAAGCCATGCAATTCCTCCTCATTCTTGCGCTTCTTGTACTTCCGTCTTCGGCGTTTGCCAACGCCTTCAGCGACGTACCGGAATCCGCCCGTGAATTCGAAGCCATCGAGTACGTTCACCAAGAGGGGATTGTCTCCGGTTACCCCGACGGAACCTACAAACCGGCATCCACGGTCAATCGCGCGGAATTGGTAAAAATCATCGTCGGAAGCCTGTTCGACAACAGCGAAATCGAAGAATGCGATACGGCAAGTCTTACGCTTTCCGATGTCCCGCAAGACGTTTGGTACAAGCCGTATCTCTGCGTGGCGATGCAAAACGGCATTATTTCCGGCTATGCCGACGGGACATTCCACGGAGAGCGCACTGTCAATCTGGCCGAAGCCTCGAAAATCATTGTGACGGGATTCTATGAAGATACAGGCACTTCTGACAATGGCGAAGTATGGTTCGCACGCTATCTTCATGTGTTGGCTGAGCAACAAGCACTTCCCACGTCGCTCAACGGTGCGGATTCCGGGCTACGGCGCGGGCAGTTGGCCGAAATAATTTTCCGCATCGATACCGGTATCGACACACTCCCTTCACTGCAGGCGGCCGACTTTGGAATCACTCAAGCAAACGGTGGGACGGATGATGGAGATTTTTCCATGTCTGCCACAGACTGCCTGGAAGGAGAGCAGTACGACGAGCGTGAGGAAGTATGTTATGTGGAAATCGATTGTGAAACCGAAGAGGAATGTCAGCAAAAACTTGCCGAGCTGGACGAAGAAGCGGATTTCATCGACGAAGCTGGTAATGATTACGCCGAACTCGACCCGGAATCCGATGTTACAAAGGCAACGTACACCATTGCAGGAGACAAAATTTCTCTTCTCGACAACAAGGTTACTCCAAGTGATGACGGCCGCTACCGGGCAATTTGGCAGCACTTTATTACGCTGATGCCGGAGGCGGCCCGCAGTACTCTCACGCAGTTTGAGATCTCCAGCGATGGCAAGGAAGGAACCTTGGCTGCAGTCTATCCTTCGGACAAGAATCCTGCGCAATGGACATTGGTTGTAGATGACATCGACGCCTACGATGACCGCGGCGCGCTCGACACGCGCGAGCTGACCTATTCTCTTATTCATGAGGTAGGCCACCTGCTGTCGCTGAATGCAAATGAGGTCCCGCCCATGGAAAACATCGATCCAGAAAACAGAGACGAGTTCATTGCAGCTCGCAAGAAATGCTTGCCGCGATTCTTCACCGGCGAAGGTTGCAGCACTGCGGAGTCGGCCATCAACCGGTTCTTCCAAGTATTTTGGAAAGAACTGTACGCCGAATATGCCGACGCCCTTGATGGCCTTACCGAAGAGGATGTGTCTGCAGAACTCTATGCAAACAATCCAACCGCATACGTTAGCGACTATGCGGCAACGAATCCGGCCGAAGACTTTGCGGAAAGTTGGACCGAATTCGTACTAAACGATCGTCAGAAAAATCCTCAAAGCACTGCCGAACAAAAGAAGGATTTTTTCTACAATTATCCGTCACTCGTATCGCTTCGATCCGTAATTCGCCAACGGCTTCCGGCCGTACCAAGACCGTAGGCAACGGGGGGAGTTCTGGTGGGTATTTTTGCGAGAAATTTATACGATCAACAATCGGCTGATCAATTTGTCCATTTCTTTCGATTGCAATCATGGGTGTACGACCGTACACTCATGTCATGACGGTCACCAGCACCACACCCAAGGCAACCATCACCCAAAAGTTGGTTATCGACTGCCGCGGCATCGCAGGCATGTCGGCCGATTCGGTTGTGGCCTGGATGACGGTTTTTCCAGAGCCTCGTAATGTTCACGTGGTTCTTGCGTCATCTACCCCGGGCATCCGCCGCCTCCAGTGCACTCTGCAGAGCATGGGTTGCGGCGTGACCCGTGTAACAAAACGTCTGACTCCACGTTCTACTAGTCCTTACCCCGACCAGAATTTCGTTCCCGCAGACTTCGCTCACAACGCTTAAGTCGTCAAAATTCCTCTCTCATGAACTACTCCCAGATCATCGGCATCGGCAAAGCATTCATGCTCTCTGGGATCATTACGTCCAGTGCAGCGCTGATCGCGCGCATCTACTTCCTGTAGACGGGGAAAACAGCAATACACCAACGACCCCGCTTCTGCGTGTATTACGTACGCTTTCGCAGTACGAACGGCTGCGCATTGGGAACATCCAGGGCAATAGCCTGCTCTTTCGTCAGACCCAACAATTCGTACAACAAGCAGCGCGTGGTGTGTTTGTGGGTCACGGCCAAAATCCTGGTGCACTCTCCGATATCGTCATCCAACGCGATCAATTGATACGGCTGCCCCTCCGCGGCACCGTCGACGGAACGAAGTAAGGGAATCATGCCTGAGCGCAGTCGTCGCACCACAGCACCGTAGTCCTCAAAGCCGGGAATTCCCGACGGTTCAAAACTCTCACGTAAATGCCGCAGTTGCGGATCGCGCCGGAGGTGCTCTTCGAATTCTGGATGCTTTGCCAGGAGCTGATCACGCGTTTTTCCGGCAATAACACCAGAAGCACGCTCGGCAAGCGCTTCGATAGGCTCAACAGGAACGGAAAGCCCCATTTCGCTCAGCAGCGTCTCCGCACCCGTGGTCGCACGACCGGCCGGTGAGGAAAACACGCGGGCAAATGACATGCATCGTTCCGTATATCGGGCGCCAAGTTCCTGCATCTGGCGAACGCCCTCTGGGGTCATTGACGTTTCGGATTGCCCGCCGAAGAACCTATTACCCGTGTCCGCATTTTCGTTATGCTCGTTTGCGACGGTCTTGCCGTGGCGAAGAATATGGATGCTCATCTACAGAAAAGCATACCACCGAAACAAGGCTCCATTGGATTGCGACAAAAAGCATCGCTCTCGCACCCCACTCACCCCCCTGAGCTGGGTTAGAGCGCGGAGAACAGGGGATTAAGCCACTTCTCCCCTGTTGGTTTTTTGCGACACTCCCCCGCACTTGGCTTCCAAAAGCCAAGATACCCTTACTTGAATGTAGAATTTCCCTGACATTTCAGGCTGTTTTTAGGAATGGAAATGGCTAGGGGATGCGGAAAAGTGAAATTTTTATAGTACTGGACATAAAATTCTGCAAATTGGCTAACGCACATTTTCCACACTGTATGTGTATTTCCACAGGGGACGGAATTGCCGCGAAAAACATGCATTCCGCGCAGACTCATGCTGAAAATCTGATGAGAGGGGAGGAAAAGCAAGTCTTGGGTGAATAATGCACAATGTATCTTGTACATCATTCATTTGCAGTCCCGGCTATTCGTCTGCCTGTTCGGACACCACGATGTTGGATCCAATGGCCGGCAGGAAGTCCGTCCACGGCGGCCAGATGGATATCTCTGCCCTGGCAACCTCGGGAAGGTTCTTAATGATGCGCAGGGCATCGACCCTCGTTTTTCCCGCTACGTTGTCTCGGATGTACTTCCCGAACTTGGCACCGTTGGGTGTAATGGGGTTTAACAAATACCTTTGGGTGTATGTCAAATCGGCAGTTAATTTTACCCACAACAAGTTGTCGTCCCACGGTGCAATGACGTGGATGTTCATGTTGTCCTTATTCAGCGAACTTTCAATGATCATGCGGTCGGTACCCACTCGCCCGCTAACCTCATCCTTCAGAAGATCCAAAAGCTTGCCGTCGTCATACAGCAACACCGTATATTCGATTTTACCGCTTACCGGGATGCTTTGGATGTTCTGGCCGATGAACGACTCGGACAAATCGAAGTCTTTATAGGTAATGCGCGTCAGTTCTTCGTAATTCAGCTGCACGAACGATGCACCGTCCAAGGTGTTGCGACCGGTGCGCTCCTCATTGGCCAATTGCTTGGCAACTGCCAGCAGCTCTTGTTCCAGTTTTTTGCGTGCGGCTTCGATATCTTCTTTCTTCACAATGCTTTGGTACGACGTGGTGCCCTTGCTGCCGGACTTCTCGTTTCGACCATACACGAATTTGCGCTCGGCCTCGGGAAGACCCGGGAGCTCCCATTTCAGTCCGGCCGGCACGTTACCTCGTTCGCCGACGACTTCGCCGTACTGGTCCAGCGGATCAGCAACCGTTTGCACCTCCTTCTTGCTATGCGCTGCCAAAACCAAATCTTCTTTTAGGCGAAATCGCATACCGGCTTGGTTGGCGAGACGCGTGCCTTGGCGCAACGAATAGGTTTCGTCGGAGTCGTTCGAGACCGTAATGGCCACTTCGGCATTGGTACCGGTGAAGTTTTTACTGATTTGATCGAAGGTGATCGTTCGTTCTATGGCAACCGTCTGCGGTAAAAGCTGCAGGGTGTGCACGCGTTCGGTTGGTACTGGCAGCGCCGCTCCGGATGCCACCAGGAACACGTTCATGGTGTAGTTCTCCGATTCCTGATTCGGCCAAATACGCACTTCTGCCGATGGCAACAATTTGACGAAAATGAACACGAAAACACCGAAGCTGATGCCAAGTAGCATCCAGATGCGAAACTTTGGCAACGACAGCAATCCGACGAATTGCAACTTGGTGCGGATGTCCTGACGCCAAGCACCTGGACTAAACACGCGCACCGCTTGGGCTTTCGCCGGATGCTTGTTCAGCGACAGCTTGAGACGCTTGAGGTTGCGGATCACCTGCCAGCCCTGCGCTTCGGCGATTTGTTGCGTAATCTTATTCTTGATGGCGACGATGAGCGTGCGATCGCGGTTCAGAGATTTCAGGTCTTTAAACCAGGACTTCAATTGCTCTGGGTCATCCGTAATGTCTGCGAGTCCCCCCGGCGATAAAACCAACAACAGCGGTCCTTGGCTGCGCCGAATAGTCGATGCGGCTGTTTTTGCGTCCTGTGCGTCTTGGACGACGAGCACGGTGATATCGGTCTCTGCAACCATGAGCAATCACGACGGGAAACTGAAGTAGTGTACCACTCCCCTTTCAATTATTTCTCCAGCGCTTTCAGTGCCGCAAACCCCTTACCGGAGATGAACTCCAACATTGCGCCTCCACCCATGCTTACAAAGGTGAACTGCGAGGTTTTGAAACCATGGCGCACCAGGAAATCGACGGTATCCCCTCCTCCAAGAATGCTCACCGCACCCTTGCTCGTGGCCGCGACAATGGCATTGGCAATCGACTTGCTGGCACCCGCAAACTTCTCGTTCTCATACATGCCGAGCGGTCCGTTCCACACAATCATCTTGGCTGTGGCAATACACTCGCAATAGCGCTTCACCGTCACGCCACCCAAATCAAAAATTTTCATGTCACCCAAAACGTCTTCTACAGGCAAATCCGCCATCTCTTTGGCGTCCGGTTCGTCTGCCACCACCACGTCGCGAGGCACGTGGATTGTGGCCTTATTGTCCTTCTGACTTTCAAGCATGAACTCCTGTGCCGATTCCAGGCCTGCTGCGTCGTACTTCGATTCGCCCACGTCGAAACCGCGGGCGGCAATGAACGTGTTGGCGATACATCCACCGAGTAAAATGTGATCACCTTTGTCTAGGAAGCGCTTGATGACGGGAACTTTCGTTTCCATCTTGGCGCCGCTGATAATGAGCACCAACGGATGTTTGGGCGTGTCCAGCACCGGACTGAGGTGTTTTACCTCCTCTTCAAGAGAGAACCCCATAAATGACGGCAAGAATTTTGGTACGCCGATCATACTGGCATGGTTGCGATGACAATTGGTGAACGCGTCGTTTACATACACATCGCCCAGCGACGCAAGCTCCTTGGCAAATGCGACATCGTTCATCTTCTCCTCTTTGTGGTAACGCAAGTTCTCCAGCAGCACGACCTCGCCGGGCTTGGCCTTGGCAACGGCATCTTTGGCCGGCTTGCCGATGCAGTCGGAGGCAAAATGCACGGTAGTCTTGAGAAGCTTCTCCAGCACCGGAACAAGTGGCTTCTGACTGAACTCTGGATCTGGACCGTCTTTCGGCCGACCTTGGTGCGCCATGATGATGAGCACAGCTCCTGCACCCAGGATATGCTTCATTGTCGGCAACACAGCCTCCACGCGGGTCTGGTCGGAAACCTTGCCGTTTTCCATCGGCAAGTCGAAACCCGCTCGCAGCAAAACCTTCTCCCCCTTCAGTCTGGCATCCTTGAGTGTGTGGTAGGTGCGCATGGAATGACTCTACCGAGCAGCGTTTTCGCATGCAACGCGCCATGCCATCGGTCTGCATTCATGCAACTCCGTCAAACACTCTTCGTTGCCGATGGAAACGACTGCCGATTCTGTGGATCGACACGAGACATTTCTTTTTCGAGCATGGAGACAGGAAACCACAGTGCACAGCGCTTCGCGTCGTCATCGCCGCACAGATACCCGTGCAAGATGCCGTCCTCATTCACCACTGTATCCACTTTTCCTGCGGCTTGGGCAGATGCATCGATGACATCGAGCAACTCCAAAACCAGGGTTTGCAACGATTCGTGCAACATGTAGCCGCGACGGTCGAGAAGGAACATTTCGCTCAACCGAAACTGCAGGTCGTCGCGCGTCGCTGCCGGATACCCGTCGAAGAATCCGTCGATCCCCTTCTCGCGCAAGATTGCATTCCAATGCTTACGACCGCCTTTGGGTGAAACGGGAGCCAATAAACCGATCACATAACGCACCATGACCGCATTGTACCGCAGTCTGGGAGTCCTTGGAGTCTGGGAGTCCCCCTCTATACTATCCCCCAATGACCCCCCTCTTCGCACTGCCGGCTGCCGCGCTTCTCCTTACATTCCTTGGGCACCTGGCGGCGTTGAAGGTGTTTCCAAAAATCGGCCTACTCGATTTCCCCGAACGCTACGGCCATAAGCGCGCACGACTCCCCTACCCCACCGGCATCATCGCCAGTGTTACGTTTGTGGTGCTGTTTGCGATCACCGTGCCACTCGGCAGCGTGGAATTAGGCGTACTGATCGGCATTGTGGCGTTGGCCTTCGTGAACTTCGTCGATGACCGCACTCCGCTCCCCTTTCGATTTCGACTGCTGGTACAACTTGCCGTCTGTATCCTTATTTTTGCCGCCGGAACTCGCATCTATACCATGACCAATCCGTTCGGCGGCATCTTGAAATTGGATACGGTGGATCTGCCAGGGGGAGCATTCGGCCCGTTACCGTTGTTCAGCGGTATCTTCACCGTCGGCTGGCTGCTACTCACCGTCAACGCACTCAACTGGTTCGATGGCATACCGGGGCAGGTCAGCATTCTGTCGACCATCGGCTTCACCATGCTCGGACTGCTTGCGCTGCTGCGCAACGGGCAACCCGAAGTCGCCATGATCGCCTTCACGTTGGCCGCAATCGCACTGGCGTGTTGCTGCTTTGATTTCCCTCCCGGAAAAGTACTGATGGGCGACAGCGGCTCTATGTTCTTTGGACTCATGCTCGGCGTGCTCGGCGTGTACCAGGGTGGCAAAGTCGCAACGGCATTTCTGGCCATTGGTATCCCGCTCATCGACGCTGCGTTCGTCATTGTCAGCCGTATGCTGCGCGGCTCATCGCCATTTAAAGGAGGACGCGATCACCTGCACCACCTGTTGCTGGCGCGCGGTTGGTCGGCGCGCAGGGTCGTGCTGTTCACCGCGGCCGTAAGCACTGCATTCGGCGCAACGGCGCTCTTTTTGAACACCGCGCAAAAAGGCCTCGCCGCGGTAGTGCTGCTGTGCGTTGTCTCGATGATCAGCGTGTATGCAAAGCGCAGTGCACGCTAAATCTCCAGATTCCCCGGACTCCACGGCGTCCCGAATTTTTTAGCGATCCATCGTCCATGCCTCGCCGACGGCAGTGAACGCGCCGCGCGTTTCGAGGATGAGCGTCTTCTGGCCACGTGGCAGCACGTTCACGGTGGCGACACCCGCTACGAAGTCGATCGGCGACAATTCGCTCGGGCGGATTTCGGCCTCACCAAACGTGGCGATAATGTACAAGCGACCATCGAACGACGGTGAGCGCACAATATTGCCGTTCTTATCCAATGCTTTCACCTGCATTTTCTGCCAGCTGCGACCTGACATGGCACTGTGGGAAAGCTCGACACGATCGACATCGGTGTTGGTTCCAACGATGATCGACGACACGCTTTGCGGATCGACGATGGACGCCTCTTCCACCGGAGTACCAACAACGAGGTCCGTTGCAGGGACAGGCTCGCTCACAACGACTGGAGTCGGAGCAGGCTGAACAGCCGCCACGACTACCGGCAGACGTGCGACGCGATCGGCACGACGCTTGGCGGCAAGTTGCTTCGACGTCAGGCGTACTGCGGGAACATCCGACTCCACTGCAGACGAATGCACATCGGCAGAGGCGACGACGGTACTTGTATTCAAGTACTGCTGTACGAACTGCATCGGGTTGATGGTGTATTGCAACACTCTGTCACGATACTTCGTGCTATCCACCGCCTGGACGAACGTCATGCCGGCACTGCTGGCTTCGGTGCTGGTAAACGGCCAATACGGGTGGAATGGGGCATCCTCAGTGTTGATTTCGAAGTACAGATGGTAGCCGGTGGCGCCGAAGACGAGTCCGGTGTTACCGACGGTGCCGATCTGCTGGCCTTTGCGAACCGTCTCACCCTCTTTTACAAGGAGGACATCCAAGTGAGCATAGGTCGAATAGAGCGTGGTAACCCCGCCCGGCTTGGACATGTCCGGAACGTTAGGATGACGAATCATGACATAATTGCCGAAGCCATAGTTCTGTTGACCGACTTTCTCGACAACGCCCGATGTAATCGCGCTCACTGGGGTGCCACGTGGCGCGTCGATATCGACACCGGCGTGACTGCCCTCCGGAGTGTTATATCCGGCTGCCCACGGAGTGGAATACACCTGGCGAGCAAACGTCGGCTGGTCTTGTTTCAACGTCATACCGTCGTACTCAGGCAATGGTCGCAAAACTGCTGCCGGTACCTGCGAATAGGTGTGCACGCGTTTATCTCCGCCGTACTGAGCCCACAATTGATAATCCGGAACGTATGCAATCGGCGGAACCGTACCCGTGAACACGATCATGGAGTCCTCCCCTTTCCCAAGCACCGACTTCCAAAAGGCGTACCAACCGTGTTGACCCACCATGTTACCCATCACGAATGCCAGAATAGACAACACCGCCACCATGAACGACAGCTTCTGCCGCGCAAAATGTGCAGCGGACTGCTTCTTTACTTTATACAATGCCTGTACTCGGAATCCGACACGGGCGGCAGACATGACTGGTGATAGAATGGGTTTTGTCAGGTGAAGTTCTGTGTACCTATCTATAATATTACATTTTAGACTAAATGTCAATGTTTGAGTCCTTTATCATTCCATCTGAAAGCGCCTTAGAAACGCAGAATATTGGCGTTTCACTCGCAAAAAGCCTCTATGTACGTCCTTTGACCATCTATCTCTCGGGTGAATTAGGTGCCGGAAAGACTGCTTTTGCTCAAGGAATAGCCAAAGGACTGGGAATCCAAGAGGATGTCGTAAGCCCAACATATGCGCTGGAACAACGGTATGGGGACACCCTGACGCACCTTGATCTGTATCGACTGGATCAAAAGCAGGCCACCGAGTTCCTGCAAGCGTCGGACGACGCTCCCGGCATTCGACTGATTGAATGGGCTCAGCGCCTAGAGCCACCGAACGAGAACACGCCATACATTGGCATCCATATCGACGAAACCTCTGTATCCGGCCGCGCACTGAAATTCGAGCTCTGTGACGTCGCCATTCCTTCCATAAAGCAAATTGGTGAATGGATTGAGCAAGCCGCGCTGCCAAAGCACATCCGTGCCCATATCGACGGCGTGGCAAACGTTGCCGGCATTTGCGCCGACGCCTTGCTGAAGCGCGGAGTCTTCATTCGAAAAAAAGCTCTCGTGGCAGCCGCCAAACTACATGACCTCCTGCGTTTCACGGACTTCGCATCACTCAACGGCGACGCGTACTACACCCCCACTCCTGCGCAGACTGCTGTATGGACTACACTGAAAGCCACCTACGGAACACCGCATGAGCAAGCTGCCGAACGATTCGTAACACAGCAAGGATTCCCTGCCATTGGCAGTATTATTCGTACACACGGCTCACACGGTGTTCGAGACGCTTCCTACCAGGCTATGACGATTGAGCAGCAGGTTCTGGCCTACAGCGACAAGCGCATGATGTTCGACACCCTGGTCACGCTCGACCAGCGCTTCGATGACTTCTTGGCGCGCTATGGCGGCGGCAAAGAGAGCGACATGTCCATTGCGTGGCGCAAACAGCTGAAGGCACTGGAAAAGGAGCTGTTTCCGGAGGGGCCACCATTATAAAATCCAAAAACATAAAAACTCCAAATCCAAAATACTAAGCTCTTTTGAATTGGGAATTTAGATGCTGGGATTTGCCTTTACAGCTGCAACGCCAGCTCCTGGTGCAGAATCCACATCAATTCATCGGTACGACCATGAAAGAATACGAACGCAATACCCAGCAAAGAGATACAAACCACGGTAATGAACAATGACCACTTCTGTCCGTCAGTCAGTTCATGGTGTGGCAAGACATGTGGTGTGTGGAGATAGGCGTGGATATTCAGGAAAATACAAAGAACATGTTGTAGGATTTCTATTTTCGGTACCAGCACACCCACTGCTCGAACGATTGTTACTCCGGTTCTGGCAAAGCCAGAGAGTGCGGCCAGGGCAAAGGTGTGACTGGTATACACACTGAAGGTGAGTGCAATGAACAACAGCATGATGTCGAACATGTTCTCGACGAACATGGCCCAAATCGTCTCGCTGTAACTGTAGTGCTGGTAATCGCGATACTTCACGAAGTCGAGGCACATGTGGCCAACGATCAGCATGAGGAAGAAACCCAAGTTAAATACCGCCGCAGCCAAAAACGTACCGACGAGATACGCGGCATGAAATGCCGGAATATCGTCGTGCTCATGCGCGAAAACGCGCAAACGATCGGTTAAGGTCGGCATCGTCGTCATAAGTGTGTGTTTGGGGCGGAATCTACTTGTTATTATTATAGCATAATTTTTAAATTTTAGCAATATTCGACCCTGTGTAGTGGCTTCAGGACGCCAGGACTGTTACTCAGGGTCG
Organism: uncultured Candidatus Peribacteria bacterium; assembly: GCA_964458645.1. GTDB lineage: Bacteria > Patescibacteriota > Gracilibacteria > Peribacterales > Peribacteraceae > DAORHV01. The sequence goes on from CAYWJU010000001.1 coordinate 25,643, forward strand.
AATTGCGGGTCGTACGGAAAGAACACGTGCTCTGGATATCCATTGAGCGAGAAGCCGGGGCGCTGCACCCCGCCGCACGCGATGACTCCCATGGCGGCCAGCGGCGCGCGCTGCTCTTCGGGTAGCGTCCGCCATTCAGCAACGGTGGGTGCCAAGGAGCGCACCGACTGAGCGGCTGCGCGGATGGCTGCTAGATGCTGACGCTGGATGTCCTGCATGGGCAACGGATGCGCGTACTCCACGTCGTACGGGTTTGCCGGGGCAGTTAGTGGTTGCACGCGGAACGTCGTGGAGATGGGTGGATACGGCAAGCGCCTGGTTGCCAGTTCTTGATTGCGGCGGCCGAGCAAAACCTGGCCCCATTCCGAGGAATGCGTAAAACGAAGCGACGCATATGACAATTGCGGGAGAACACTGGAGCGGGAGGGGGCGCGACCTTCCGTACGCCGTGCAACAGCGACGTACATTCGTGACGGAGGCTCGCCAATACCGTCTGCGGATGCCACGGTGCCGGTGAATCCGGGAAGAACCGTCCAGCCGAACCGCGGCAGTGCACGGCAAAAGTTCTTGAATTCCTGGAGCGTGCACGCATCGTGCGGCATGGGCACCACCAGTGTTTCACCGAGACGACGGGCATTGAGCAGCGCTTGCGCTCGTTCTCCGAATACCAGCGGGTCGCTTCCTTGCGGCGCATCCCAACGCATGTGATGCAAATCCCCCAACACGACGCACCCGGCGCCCCCTTGTTCCAGGCGACCGTCGGCAAGCATGACCGGAATGCTCAGCGCCGTACCTTCATGTCGCTGCGGTAGTGGTCCATGCGTGTCGGTCATCATGAAATCGGATCCGCGGTCCAACATGAACTGATGCGGTTCGATAGCAACGTGTTGCCGAAGCAGCATGCTGCCAAGGCGACGTGCGTGACGCGCGACGCTCAGACCCTGCGAACCAACTTCGACAATGGGTCCTTGCCCTAATTGTGCCGTGGCATCCAATCGTTCGAGCATAGCAGCGGTGAATCGCTGCACATTGGCACGACCAATGCCAGAACGGTCATTCTCACCCAAATGCATGCCTTCCCATTCGGCTTGGCGACCTTGCCAATAGCGATAGACGCCGTTGGTTCCCTCACTGTGGAGTGTTCTATCCACCCGGCCGTACAACTCCTCTGACGAGGAGAGACCGTAACTCAACTGACCGTTTCCAATAAGTGCTTCGTCGCCTTGCATAAGCGCGTGCAGGCGGTCTGGTGGCAACGTATCGCCGTGCACCCAGCGTAACTCATCCGCGCGATATGCCTGCGCGATACGCAACTTGATCTCCTCCACGGTGTTACGGATGTAGAGCAGGATCATCTCCGGAGTGTCGTGACCGGCGCGGTACAGGCGAGCGAATTCTTGCGTAAGCGACTCGATACTGAATGGCGGCCCGAGACGAATGAGGAGCTCTGCCGCACTCAAGTCCAGACCCGTGCGGATGCACTCGCTCATGGTCATGAGCACGAAAGGACGAGCTCCGGGTTGGCGTGCGGCACGCATCTGGTCGCGAATTGCGCGGCGGCGTGGTGCGGTGACTTCTCCGTGGATAACGGCATAGTCTGCATTCAGCGTCGCAACGAATGCACCAAGACGATCGGCGAACGTATCGCCGGGCCAGTCCGTAGACGGACGCGTGATGCCTTCCGCAAATTGCTCTTCGGATACGATGATGACGCGGTCTTGCTCCAGGCGCTCCGCGATGATTCCCTGCGTACGTTCCAGCATGGCGGATTCGGCACCATTGCGCATGAGCCACGGCGCGCGGCTCGCGATAAGACAGCGGCGGTACTTGTTCCAGAATCCTGCACCCGTCTCGTTGATAATGGCGCGAATGGCGTTCGCTTGCGGGCTGTCCGGGACCACGTCCAAACCTTCGTAGCTCCAGCGTGGGCTGTGGTCGATAGGCTCATCCAGTGTGAGTAAATACGGCGATACGCGGCCGCGCGAATTCGCCATGGTTTCACTGTACGATGGCCGATAGCGGCGGTCATCGCCGGCCGCCATGACCGTTTCGATGGACGTCTGCGCTGGCTGCGCATCGATGAGTAATTCCAGCTGGCGACGAGCACCATGGACTCGATCCTTGGCCGTGGGCGTGGCAGACATCAGCAGACGGAGGTTCGCTCCGCGAAGCAGGCGCCGGACCATTTTGGGGCGATCATCGCCGCCGCAAATCTCCGGGGCTTCGTCGATGGCGACCATCTTTTGTTCCATACCGACCAAGCGGTTCCAAATGGGCGCTCCGCGTCCGTCGAGTGAACCACCCATGGTAATGGGCGCAAATACGACCGGCTGCGCGATTGCCTGGTCGAACAGCGCGGCTCGGCCCTGGGTTGGCATGGCGCTGCTGATGACACCGGTTTGCGGGGCATAGCCATCGCGGTAGAACCGACGGGCAGAGAAGCCGACCGCCTGCTGACGCACCTGGTTCGGAATGTCATCGATCGTGCTCGGCGGCAACAGGTAGAGCAGCTGCTCTTCCGGCTTGTCTTGTCGACGTCTGCGACGGCGGCGCAGCTCCCAGACGATGAACGGCAAGGCCGTCTTTCCGTCACCGGGGCGCAGACAGTTGTATTGTTTGGGAATATCGTCTTCGTCCTTGGCCTGACGGGGAAACAGCAGGCGGGTAGACACGAGTTGGCGCAAGGATGCGAACGGGAGCATCTGGCCGTGGTGGTCGGGCATTGCCTCCACGAAGCAATCGAGAGCCGGGATTTCGGTCTGCGATAAATGCCGGACATCGGCGTAAAATCGGATGATTTCGGCGAACAAAGGGTCCAACTCTTGTGGCGTCGTAATGCCCGCCTGACGCGCGAGTTCGTACAAAGCGTCTTCGACGCGCTGCTCGATATCGGCAAACACGCCGGGACGTCCGGCAACGGTATCGATACCACAGGGTGCCAAGTACTTGTACACGGCGCGGCGCAACACCCCGCCAACGTACTCACGGATACCCGGCATCTGTAGCAAGTCGCGGTCGTACTGCAGGAACGTGGCCGGTGCCTCGACTCCGTCTGTCGGAACCGCGCCACCGGAATTCAGCGCCTGACCCAAAAGACCGGTGAACGTCGCAAACTCTTCACCGGAAATTTCACCGGCGGCCTCCAGAGCGGTCGCGAGGGCATCCGGACTGACAGCGCTCATCATACCCAGGTAACGCCTGGCCATGTCGTTCAGTTCCTGCCTCCGCCCGGGCTCGATGCGCCTCCGGTTACGCACCAGCGACTGTCCCGCAAGCACGTCGCCATCCGGAAGAGCGGCCACCGCTTCGCGCGCTGCCGAGAAGGACAGGATAAGGTCGTTGACCATCTGCAGACGAACGCTTTCCAGCACCTGAGAAACTTCCGGGGCGGTGCCCGCTGGGACTTGCGGAGCACCAAGCGTGGTCATGAACTGGACGAGACTATCGGTCGTGCGCAGCACAAGGCCGCCATAGCGCTGGCTGAACCAACTGCGCAAGGCGTCGGCATTGCCCTGCAGCAACGGTTGCCGACTGACGAGCCTGTGAAGTCCCGCATCGAGACGAGGCAACAGATCTTCATTCACGTTCAGCATCACCGTTTGGGGAAATGATCAGGTCCTGCAAGATTTTTTGCGCAAGTTCCATAAGCATAGTCACGCGTAAGATCGCACCCGCATGGACTTCGGCATTTTGCGGTGCTGCGGACGCGACGGTACGGAGTTGATTCTGCACGCGTGCAACAATCTTCAGTGCGCGCTCATTCTGGGGCCGCACCTCGGCACTGGCGACAAGCTGGCGAATCTGCGCTTCAAAATCATCCAATGCCAATTGCCGTTCTCCCGCTGTGAGCAACGCCTGGTCCAGGAACGTCGCTGTCCGTGGAGCCTGGGCAACCGGCACAGGCGGCAAATGGATCACGGGGACTGACGGAACAACCGTGTCCGGCACTTCGTCCGCGACATTCGCAGGCTGATCGGAAAGTTCCTCTACACGCACACGTTCCAGCAAAAGTAAGAATTCGGCTGGCGTACCGATTGCGCTCAGAACGGCATCGACTTCATCCACCATCTCATCCGCTTCCGGACGCGTGTCGGTAAAGGCGATCATGGCACCCGACAAACGCGTTTTCAGTGTGCCAAAATCGACCGCATCGCCTCCCAGAAGGTCCGTAGCCGCCTCCTCTGCAGCTGCATACAGCGCATCCAGAACCGGCGGCGACATGGAATTGCGTGATACCGCGGCTACGTGGCGGATCACACGGGCAACTATTCCGGCATGCGAATCTGCATCGAAGGATCCATGGCGGCTCCGCAAGAGCGCAAGCAAGTCCGACGGTTCCCGGAGAACCGTGATGTCGGCGGAGGCTTCATTCGTCCCGGACGGGCCGAGGACGAAAGGCTTGGCATCGGGCTGGAACACCAGAACGTCCTCCTGCTCGGTGATCGCCCCCGTAGGGGTTTGGTCGGTGACCACGACCTCAAATCCAGTCGTCAGGCCAGCAGTACCCGTAGGATCGGCATCCGTAACACCCGTGACGTGCGTGACATGGATCGGATCGTCGGTGGCGGCAGCATCGGGAAACTCGTTGGTGCCCACGATGCCCACGTCCGTCCGGACCTCTGTAAACGTCAGCATGCCGGATGCACCGTGAATCGTCAGATCAACGACTGGGGCAATAACGGGTGACGGCAGCAACGCTACGAATGCACTGACAGTCGTTACTGCCTCCAAAATGGGAATGATGTCGTTTGTCACGCCCCGGGCCTCCAGCGCATGGCGGCCGAACGAGCGCAGACACAATAGCAACCTGTCGCGAATGACTCCCACGTCTGTGGTGCCGGTCGGCACCGCACTGCGCAGGATGGCCTCCATGCGACCGATCAATGCGTCGTTTTCGGTCACCGTGCGGACCAAATCCATGAGTCCGGTCACGATGGCGTCGGTCCCGCCGCGTGCCTTGAGTGCTGCGGCGAAATCGGCGTCATTCGATACTATCGGCAAGGCCGACCGCCTGCGAATGACGCGCGGTACGCGAGCAGGTTCGGCGGTATTCGTTCCGACGTGCCCGGCGGTGGTCGTCACAATGGTTTTGGACAACGGATCCTCATTGACGGACGTCACATCCGCCTCGACTGCACCGGTATCCGCGACAGTCGTGTCGCCCGTCTGCGGAGCGGCAGTGACCGTCATGTGCGCAAGAACTCCCGCGCGCCATTCATGAATGAACGCCGTAAAGTGCGTACGTGCCTGAGCAATGACTTGCGGATGATAACGCTGCAATTCGGCGTGAGTAACACGGTCAATTGGCATGGCTGCCAGCGTCGTTTCGACGCATCCTCCGTACAAAGCAAGCAGCTCGCGTAAACCGGCGACGGTTCGGATGGGACCGGCGAGAAGTGCGCGATCGTTGGCGGCACGGACGGTTCGTGCGAACTCAATGCACAGCGGCAAAACCAGTTCATCTTCGACTATTTGCACTCCTGAGGCCGCAGCCGCACCGATAGCCGACTTCAGGCGCTTGGTAACATGATTCGGATTGATCAGCCTCGCCTCGCCTTCTCCTAGCGCATAGCCATCCGGCCAAGCGATGCTCTCGGCAGCCGGAAGATCGGCGAGAAACGTCTCTGCGGAAACCAGCTCGATCGGTCCTTTGCCGCCGTTGCTTCGCACACCTGCAGTGAGTGCATAACTGGTACTGAGAATGCCGGATAATTCATCCCATTGTTGAGCGAACCATGTCTGAAGCCGTCCGCGCAGACCCGCATTTTTGACCTGACGGATTTCGTCCTCAAGCACCGCTCGATAGCGTGCAACATCTCCAGTCGTCCGGAGCAAGTTGTGGTTTTGCGCCACAACTTTTCCCATGACCTTCTTGAAGGCCTCGAGCAACTGATCACGCAATGCAGACTGGCGGTCATTCAAGTAGGCGTTCACCTGCATGGTATGCAGGCAATCCGGTTTGAACTCGGCCCAACGCTGCGCAATCGGAAGTGCCTCACTTGCACCGGGGAACGTGCAATGCACGACGAGATGATCGTACAACGCAACCGTCTCGGCCCCCCAACGGCAACGCATGTCATTGGCGAACGGCTTGTACGGTGCATCGACCTTGCTCTCGTATGCATCAAGTTCCGCAAAGCGCGTGCGGACGAGGGCATCATAATCGGCCCACGATGCGATAGTCTCGGGCCGGCGACGGCGTGCTTCTTCCACCGCGGCAAGTACGGGCACCAACTCCGGCCGGCCACCGGGAAAAGCCTGCTTGGTGAGCACCGTTTTGTGAGCGGCATCGATGACGGCGAGCGTATCGGCCTGCGAAAGTACTTCGGGGGCTCCGCCCAGTTCGGTATGGACGGCTTTGCGGATGCTGCCCAACGCCACGCGATACGAATGACATATCTCACGGGCGCTCGGCAATCCAACAATGGCCCCCACACGCGGTAAGGTATCTTGCTGCAATTGCTGCTGCCATTTGGTCAATACCGGCCGTAGGACCGCAGTACTACTGATGGGGGCTTTGACGGCACCCAAATCTCTGCCGATCTGCTGCGCAATGTCGCCGAGGGCCTGCTCTAGGTCCGCGTAGCACGGAGCAAGCTTGAACTCCTCGAGATGATCGGCCGTAGCCTGCACCATTGCTTTCACCGGCTGGACAAGGAGAGCCTTCCACCGGGCATGCTCGATGCTCGGTCCGGCGGGAGCGGCGTTGATGGCGATGGGCGTCGAAGCGACCACGCGGCCGGTTCCAGGGATCACCAGCGGATCCAATGACGCGCTCAGCGGAGCCGTGGCCTTGCCGATCTGCTCCAACCGCGTACGAATGCGCCGATCCCGATCGGGTGTATAGGCCGTCGTTGTTTGCAGCCACGCCGTCGAAATGTGAATGAGCTCTGTAAAGTAGCCGCCGATATAGAACATCTGGCCTGACGACTGGAGCTGGGCAGGAGACCAAGTTTCGACATGTCTGCGCAGCTGCGATTTGGCAGCGGTCAAAAACCGCCGCATGGTTGCTTGTGCGGGCACGTTACCATTGCACATGGCGACGATATCCGCTTCAGCAGCATCGATACCGTCACAGATGACTCGCAGGGCTTCTTCCCGATCTACTGTTCGACCATTCTGCGGTTCGTATCCGACCAGCACCTGAGACATTGCGGGCGACCCCACTGACAATTCGGGCGGAACTGGATTAATGAATCGGCCGCAAAGCCTGCGAATCGCCACGTCATACTCTTGAATGTTAATACTGCGCGTCAACGCCATCAGCTTTGTGGTATTAGGGGTCGATGGCAAATCCGGCGATTGCAGCGCATTGATTGCCTGTAAGCGACCCTGCACCCAATGCAGCAGGCACGAAAGATCGCCGATTGAACGGACGGGGTCGTAACACAAAGCCGGAAGGATCTGTTTGAATACTGCTCGCAAACCCTCGCTGCTTCCGCCGATACCCATACCGCCCGGTACGCTGAACTGAAGACGGATTTGCTTCTCTAATTCAGTGTCCGCCCTCTGATCGGCATCGACCAAAATATCGAGAATTTCCGACCGTGGAATCACACAACCAGCCATCACTTCTTGCTGTGCCGGCAGCAACGCCAGACAGCGCCGCTCAATGCGATCAGCTGCTTGGTCCAGCAACTGATTCACGATCTGCATGCGTGACAGCATCTGCAGCGACGCGGTGACCGATGCGCCGATGACGCCGAAGTCCTCGCGCAACTGCGTCACGGCGGCCACGATCTCTTCACGCGTGCGAAGCGGCGCGCGCAACAGCGGCGTCATCTTGGGCGACAGGTTCGCCATCTGGGCCGCGAGACCTTCGATCAACGGGCGGGTAGTACCGGGAAAAGCAGCGATGTCTGTCGCCCTGATTTCTTCTCCAACCATCGCCTGGAATCCGGCCTGCGTGACTTCCGCTGTTTGTGGTTGCTGCATCTCCGGAGGAAGAGAAACCCTGTCTGCGCCCAGCGTACGGACGAGCGCGTCGTTATTCATGCGGGCGGGCGGCAGTAACGCCGTCGGAATATCGCCACGCAACGTAAATTCAGACGTCATGCTGACCACCATTCGCCACAACTCGTCTGCCAACCGGTCAGCCTCAGTCTGATACCGCGCGTCATCTGCGGACGAAAAGAACCGCGTGCGCAAGACCGTCAGTCCGTCGCCTTGCATGCGGGATACGTACTCAAGAACCTCCTGCCACGTTGCAACCTCCATGGGTGGTGCGATGGTGGTATTGGCGGTCCCGCCGATGGTCCGGACAATGACATCGCGCGTTCTTGCGCTGAGCGTATTGCCGGGGAACGATGTCGGTAGCGAATCCTTTTGCCTAACACCCATACCGGGCGCAAGCTTTCCAAATGCCCCCATACTGCTTGCAGCAGTTCCTTGAAAAACATTGGGCACCGACAAAATGGTCGTGTTGCCCAGAAGTTGGCCGCCCATCTCGCTCGGGGCACCTGCAAGAACCTCCATCGTCAGACCTCGTTGAGCCGGCGTTACAACAGTCGGGAGCTTCGCAGGAGGTGTTCCGACCAACGTATGCGTCGCGCGCAAATCTGCGAGTAGGGCTTCCAGTGCAACCTCCAGGCGCTGTGCACCATCAGCGATTCCCAAAGCTCCAAAGAACTGTTGCGCGGTTCCACGCACGAGCGCGATGTGGTCGTTTACTTGCTGCCACGTCGTAATTGTTGCCGGCGGCGCCAACGGCGTGCCGATCTCCATGCCGCAGACCTCGGTCATGATCGCGACGGTGCGGTCGCTCAAGATTGAGCCGGCGAGCGCGTTGCGCAACGGCACAGCTTCGGTAATGGATTCCGCCCAGAGAATGTCGTGCACGAGCGTCTGTGCATGTTCAGGCATGCCCCTTCCCGGCTTCGAAGCAACTGCTGCAATGTCGCCAAGGCCCATGCTCGGACTGTCTGGCATCTGCATGAGGCCAGCGCAAGACAGCACGGCATACGTACGCTGATGCTGCTCTTCCACGCTCTGGCACGGCTCATCGAAAATCGCGTCATGAAGAGCCGGCACTATTGCGCGAAGTGCCGGCGAATCCGTTTTGAAAAAGCGCTCGGCATCGGCAGCGACGCGCAGATTCTGTCGTGCTACAACTTCTGCAAGCAGTGCTCCAATCTTTCCACCCGAAAACAGATTCACGGCATGAGAGTGCAGAACGCTGGCCACCGCCATTTCCATTGCCTCATCATTCGGTCTCCGTAACCGTTGATCGATGCGGGCGGCGGCATCCACCACTGCCAGTGCCCTTGCTCGTTTTGACGCAGACGACATGGACAACAGCACGGAGGGAACCCTGCGTCCTTTATTCAGAGTCAACTCGCCTGTTCGGCACAGTAAATTCTCTTTGCTGAGCGCACTGGCTCCGGCATTGCCGTCGCACACGACCATCGCCATCCTGGCAGAGGTGCTGACAGTCGGCAGCTTGGATTCACTTGCCCAGACTGATTGATGTACAAGTTGGAGCACCGCATTCAAGCGGGCAGAGGGGCTCGTAGGCTCCGGATTCAGCGGAACCTGGCGCACCAACAGCCTCGTGGCCTGCTCGCATACTTTACGCACCTGATTGAAGTCGGCAAACGGAGGACGAAGCTGTAACGTACGCGCGTCCGAACGCTGGACTGCATCTGCATCGGTATCCGAAGTAACGAGAGGGGCACTGGTATCGCTCTGCACCTCGACCTGTCGATTGCCAGCGCCGACGCTTTCGGCATCGGACGAATATATTTGCTCCGGGAATCCCTCCGCCTTCAGGCGCGCATGGACTCTGTCACGCACCCTGGTAAAGGCAGTCATCCAAGCGTCGCGGATATTTGTCGGATGCTCGACATTGAGGTTGTAGACAAAATCAAGTGCCGCTGGAATCGTTCTGTAAAACGTTTTCGTCTTTGCCTCGCCGAAAAACTCAGCACCCGGAAGCATAAGCCGAACTTTGATTGCCAGAGTCCGATCAAGGTCGGGCAGGAGCAACATCTCCTCAAGTGCAAGGCGGAGAGCATGAAAGCTCGTGATTTGCGGAGCCTGTTCAATAGTTGAAAGAATTACCCTCTTTAGTCGGCCGCGGATCTCATCCACACTTGCAATGAGTGCTTGCTTCTTGTCGACTGCTTCCGCGAGCTCGGCATACGAAAGCGGCTGACTACCGGAAACAGCCAGTTCCTTTAAATACGCACGCGCTGCTTCAGCGACATCGCGGTCACCGGCGAGCCGTTCGATATCCTCATTCAAATCCTCAATTTTCGCCGGCCCGGAAAGGTCAATCTTCGACATTATCGCCGTAAATAACCTATTTTTATATTATTGTCAAGGCTAGCCTTTTCTGATTATGGCTTTTGCTTGGCTTATCCGTGCCGAAACCTCGCTTTCGAACCCCCGGTCCGTCGGCTCGTAAAAGGTCGTGGGCTGCATGCCGATTGGGAAGTAGTTCTCTTGGACCACGCCTTGCTCGGCATTGTGAGCGTACTGGTACCCCTTTCCGTAACCATGGTCCTGCATGCCTTTGGCCGGCGCATTACGCAGGTGATACGGCACTTCCAGTGACGGCGCGTTCTGCACGGCGGCTTTGCTGGCATGCATCGCCCGCGTAACGGCGTTGCTCTTGGGCGCCTGCGCCAAATACACACATGCTTGCGCCAGAAAATACTCGCCCTCCGGGAAGCCGACCATTTCGAACGCCTGCCACGCGGAAACCACGATTTGCAACGCGCGCGGATCGGCGTTGCCAACATCCTCGCTGGCGAAAATCGCCATTCGACGCAGCAGAAAACGCGGCTCCTCGCCGCTCTGCAGCATTTTGTAGAGCCAGACTAATGCCGCGTCCGGGTCCGACCCGCGCAGGGTTTTAATGAACGCGCTGATGGTGTCGTAGTGGTCCTCGCCCTTCTTGTCGTAACGATGTCCTCCGCGTTGCCGCAACAATTTCTCGGCAGCTTCGCGACTGATCTTGGTGCCGATCATGAGCACGGAAAGTTCCAGCAGGTTCAGCGCAATGCGCGCATCGCCGTTGCCGAGTTCGGCGATTTTCTTCACCGCGTCGGGGTGCATGGTGACCTTGCCGCCGTAACCGTCGGGGTGCACCAGGGCTCGCTCTAAAATTTTCTGTAAGTCCTCCACGCTGTGCGGCTTCAGCATGTACACCTGCGACCGCGAAATGAGCGCGCTGTTGACCGAAAAATACGGGTTCTCGGTCGTGGCACCGATGAGAATCACATTGCCGTTCTCCACCGACGGCAACAGGGCATCCTGCTGACTTTTGTTGAAACGGTGGATTTCATCCACGAACAACACGGTGCGCTGACCCAAGCTGGTCTTCAGTTGTTCGGCCTGAGCACACACTTCTTTAATGTCCTTCACACCACTGGTGACGGCATTCAGCTGAGCAAACTGAGCCTTGGTCGTTTCGGCGACGATTTTAGCCAGCGTGGTTTTGCCTGTACCCGGCGGCCCGGCAAAGATCAGTGACGACAGTGCGTCTTTCTCGATAGTTTTGCGCAACGCAGTCCCCTCACCTACCACCTCGGTCTGGCCGAAGAATTCGTCCAAGGACTTGGGGCGTAGCCGGAATGCCAATGGGGCGTTCGTATCCATGAGGCGGTCATTCTACCACCGTTCGGTCCATAGGGATTTTTTTGACAGAAATGTGCGCTTGGGTAGAGTGCCGCACTTCATGAGCACTCTTCGTCCACCATCGCACGTTGCTGATGTGCCCTTTGTATCGCCTCCGTATTCGGTTGCCGAAGCCGGCAGCCTGCTGTTCACGGTCAACCGCCTGTCGCAGGGTGGCACCGACGGCGTGGCGAAGTTCATTCAGTACGCCTCCGCAAAACTGAACTGGAGTCCGGATCAGATCGTGGTCGACGACGTGATTTCCGGCGTTCGTGAACGGGTTCTGCGCTTCGTGGGCAACCGCGCGCTGCACGAGTGGATCGACATGGGTTCGGTCGACGAACAACTGCAATCGCAGGCCGAAAAACTGAAGCTGTACGCCGGAACCGACAGCGCAGAGGCAGAGGCGATGCTGCCGAACATCGCACGGTACGTGACGCAGATGGACAAAGACTGGCTCTTGAAACCGGACGGACGCCCGCGCCGCAAAGAAAGTCCAACGCCTGCCTCGGACTTCCATGACCCATGGCTCAGTCATATCTGTCACTTCGGCATCAACGGGCAGAGCACGCGGCATCTGCTCTTCGACCAGATGTTCACGGAGATCCGCACCCAGCTACTCGGTACGACGGAAACCCGCGAGAAATTGCTGGGCTACTGCGGCGCCGACGATCTGGATACCGTCATCTCACTGCACAACAAACACCACCCGCACCAGCGCGTGGAACTGCCTGCATGATCAGCCGCCGCCGAGTTTGCGCAGGATGCTGCGGAAGGTCCACCGGCTTTCTCCCGCGACTTCGGCAGTTTTGCCGACCACCGACTTGTCGCTGGCATCCGGAGTCACCGTGCGAGGACTACCCCCGGGGGCAAGCAGCGGGTCGCCTCCCATGAGAAATACCTGGTACACGCTGCCGGACATGGTGGTCACGAAATACGTCCCGCCGCGCAGTTCCACGCTTTTGATGACGCTGGTCTTCGCCGTGTACTGCACGTTGCCCGGCAAATCATCGGCTACGTGCACTTCGCACGTTGGATCAAACACATAGCCTTTCGTCCCCACCGCCGCATGCACGAAGCCACCCGCGATATTGGGGCCCATCAGGACCGGCTGTCCGGTGCGGGTGTCCAGCTTCACGAAACGCACCGGCGTGCCCACCTCCAGGGCCACGGCCTGAATTTCGACCGATTCGGCGTCGCCGTTGGGGGAAAGCGGGGTCATGCGATTACTCTAAAAGGGGTGCATGATTTTGCAAGAAACCGGGATTATTGACAAGAACTCAAAATGATTTACCGTAATGCACCATGCCGGCTTACCGAGCCATTTCATCGGCGGTGTACGGCGAAAGCAAAGACAAGCTGGTAATGTCCACCAGCGTGGTCGCCGCGTACGGCGAGGATGACATCCGCTTGGAAGAAACGCTCAAGTTGCCGATCGACACCGCCTCACCCGAAAGCGTCCGCGCGCGATTCGACCACTTACTGGCGACGTTGGTCCAAACCGTCGGCAAGCAAAAGGAAATCTACGGCGGCCTGTCGGTCCCGGTGGTGTTCGGCGTTCCGAAAAACTTCAAAGGCTTGGACCTGACGGACACGCTGCGCACTGCGTACGCCCAACTCCTGGGTAAGCACCCGGTCCCGCGCTCCGCCGAGCAAATCCGGAAAGAGAAAAAAGCGGCTCAGGCCAAGCAAAAGCCGAAAGTAACGGATCGGGAACGCCGTGTAAGCGATTTTCTCAGCGGCAGAAAGGGGTTCTTCGGACGCCCAAACATCAAGCGTACCGAGTCTGCGGATCCGAATTCGGCCACGGAAGACCGCGGCGATGTTTGGGATTTGGACAAACCGCTCGTGGAACATTTGCTGCGGCAAGCCTGCGCCGAACGGCTGGGACCCGGAGGATGGAAAAAGCCCGCCGAAAAATACAAATTCGACGTGAGCTTCCACCCGCGCTTGTTCCAGCCGTTGCACCATGGAACGCAAGAGGCGTTGCGATCGGAAGATGTCGTTGAACGCTTTGTAAGCCGGGCGTCCATGGTCCGCCCCCTGCGCGGGGCCGAGTTCCAAGAGGCATACGAAAAAGCGATGGCCGGTGATCAACAGGCGCTGGAGAAACTCCGCACCATGGCCCGCGAAGAAGCGCGGCACACGGCGGAAGGCTATGCACGCAACTTCGCACCCGGCCAATCGTCGCGTTTCATTATGATCGCGCCGCCCGTTCCGCCGTTCACCACCCGCCCGGAATACAACTTCCTGCAGTGGTTCAACCTGCGCAAAGTCTACGGCGAGGAATTCGCCAAACTCCTGGCCATCAACCATCCGGTCTGCATCAAAGGGCCGGCCGATCCGCCGAGCCCGGCATTCGCCGACGTGGCGGCCACCTACGCCTTCCAACTCAAGCGCCTGGCCGACACCGGCAATCAGGACGGCCGCGGCACGGTGATGATCACCAGCCGGGTGGATCAGGTGAATACGGCCCCCGAGGATGAGCAAGGGGCAGAATGATCTTGAGTATGGTCGGGACGGCGGGGCTCGCGCTTCGCACGCAGCCCAATGGACAAACCAGACGCGTTTTTTTGTTTCCCGCTCCGCGGGGGCAACTGAGCTACGTATGAGGTACTGGTCGGGACGGCGGGGCTCGAACTCGCGGCCTCCTGGTCCCAAACCAGGCGCTCTACCAACTGAGCTACGTCCCGAAACTTCGTCTACTCTACCATCTTTTTGCAGCGCAGCGCACTTTTTTTCAAAACGCCTCGCATCACGAGGCTAGGCAACTGAGCTACGTCCCGAAACTTCGTCTGCTCCACCATCTTTTTTGCAACATGGCGCACTTCCTTCAAAACGCCTCGCATCACGAGGCTAGGCAACTGAGCTACGTCCCGAAACTTCGTCTGCTCCACCATCTTTTTTGCAACATGGCGCACTTCCTTCAAAACGCCTCGCATTACGAGGCTAGGCAACGGGTTCAGGTATAAAGAAACGTGACGCTCAGGCATACTCATTCCATGACACCGACCACTCCGCCGGACAAATCCACCCCGTCCCGCAACATCCCCATGACCGTACTGAGCTGGATGTTGCTGTCGGTTGTCGTCTGCATGACGGTCTTGGTCATTGAGGCGCTCTTCTTTTCGTTGGCCGTTCACTAATTCACATGAAAGCCTATCGCTATTACGACCTTGTCATGGCCGCATTCGTGGCCGTGCTTCTCATCAGCAACGTAGCATCGTCCGCTAAAATCGTAGACTGGGGAGTCTCGGTAGGTTGGCTGCGTCTTTCATTCGACGCCGGGACGTTACTGTTTCCGCTGAGCTACATTTTCAGTGACATTCTCACCGAGGTGTACGGATTTGCCAAAGCACGGCGGGTGATTTGGACCGGCTTCGGTGCAGCACTCCTGATGACCGTATGTTTGTGGGCAATCCAACGCATGCCTGGGGAAGCAGCGTGGCTGGACTACGCGGGTGACAATGCCTACGCCGCAATTCTGGGTGGTGTGAGCACCGGCGGCATCATTGTCGCCAGTTTGTGCGCATACCTCATTGGCGAATTCGCCAACTCGTTCGTGCTGGCAAAGATGAAAGTCGCCATGCGCGGCAAACGATTGTGGATGCGCACCATCGGCTCCACGCTGGTCGGCCAGCTGCTCGATACCGGCGTGTTCGTGGCTGTGGCGTGCGCATTCGGCGTGTTCCCATGGGAAATCGCACTCAGCCTGATCGTGGCCAACTACGTCTTCAAAGTGGCAATCGAGGTACTGCTCACTCCCCTCACCTACCGCGTCGTCGGCTTCCTGAAGAACGCCGAACGCGAGGACTTCTACGATAAGGATACGAACTTCAGCCCCGTTGCTTTTTAGTGTTTGCTTTCGGAGATCGCGTCGGTAGGCACTGACTCGGAAATCAATCGCTTGAAACGACGCATGCACGCATTGGCGTTGCGCATCGGCCGACGTTCTCCGAAGGCCGCATTCAGACGCTGTGCAACGACACGCCAAGATGTTTGGCCTTTGTATGGACCTGCAACGAAGTGACAAGCGGGATCCAATGATAGTCGCACGAGCTCCGCAAGTTCATCAGTATCCCAATTGGATTTGCATTCGCACGGCGCCACCAGCCGCTCATCGCGATCGGTTCCGTCCGGGAACATTGCAAATCCGCCTTCGATCGTTCCAGTCACCATATTGCGGTTGCGCAACAATTCATACTCCGGTGGATCCAGCGCCTCACGCAATGCGCGCGCTATTGCCATTTGCGCCAATCGAACATCGATATTCGGCAGCAGCTCTGCTCCGATATCGGTAAACGTCTTGCCTTCTCGAGCCATTGCGATTGCACGTGCCGCGTTCACCTCGTGTTCACCCAGACGTTGCGCGACCGCGATCATTGTGCCGACGGTGTGCTTGCGATTGTACTTGGGCATGAAGGAGCCATTCTAGCGGTGTGCCGATGAAGAAGTGTAGCGGGAAACATTACCCCCTCGCTCCGTCTGGGTCCGCAGGAGTGACTGAGACGGCCTGGGCGAATGCGATCACCGGCAAGCGCATGGCTTGCAGAAGGCGATCCACACGCTGCGCAATACGCTCTGCCCATGCTGCGTTGTTGCCGACTTCCGCGCGCAACCATTGGTCATCGCCCGGCTGGAAGATGCGCACGGGCAAGAGTCCCATGTGGGTAAGCTGCGCATACACCTGGGCCAATACTTGCTCCACGCCCCATGGCTGTTCAAACAATTTCTCAGAGCCGGTGACGCGCTCATGTTGGTGGTACGGAATCACCACCAGTTGATATCGTTGTTGCAGAGCACCGGAATGCTGCGGCACTTCGTCTGGCCGGTGCTGATTGGGTCCATCTGTAGACATACAGGCAATGTGAAAGGCGCGCAGCATGGGATACCGCACGATAAACGTCAATTATTTCACATGTGCTGCGACGAGCGGTGTACACAGAACGATGCCTGACAACACTATGTCATCACGATTTTTCGCTAAGGCAAGCGACGCACAAATCCTGGCCTGATACGAAATCGTCGCAGCACATAGACCAAATATCGAATGACACATGCAATTTGTTGTACCAAGGAGTAGACAAGCGCAATTCTTGTCCATGGCACAACTGAACAGTGCCGGCGGTAACGACTTCCTCAGTCGTCGCTCGCTGCTTCGCAGTGGGGTCGCAGCCGGCATTTCACTGTTCACGCCAAATCTCGGCGGTCTTGCGCACGGCAAAGACGATACGCGGCGGCGCGTGGCGAAGACCATTCCAACCGTGGTATGGATTTCCTTCGACGGCGGCAAAAGCTCCATTGATTCTTACGACCCGAAGCCCGACGCGGAAGCTGCGATCCGAGGTCCGTTCGGCACAATACCCACTGCGATACCCGGCATACGCTTTTCCGAACATTGCGTGGAAATGGCGCGCACCGGATTCCGTCACGGACTACTCATTCGTTCGGTTGTCACCACCGGATCCCTCGACCATGTAACGGGCATGCGCCAACGCTTGCGACGCCACCCGGACGACGGCCCGCATCTGCTCTCGCAACACGCCGCGCGCAATGGTGGCATTCAACCGTTTTTCACCAAATCACCGGATGTCATCAATGGATTCGAGTACGACCCGCTGGCATGGGGCGTACCGGGAATCATGCTCAACATGCCCTACGATCCGGCGACCCAACGACTGCAAGCGCCGCGAATAGCACCCATGACACCGCGGTTGGAGCAAGAACAGCTGCCGCTGTTGCGCGCATTCGAACGCGAAGCACCGCCCATCCACAGTCCGGCTGCAGAAACAATGGACCGCGTGCGAGAGCAAGCCATTTCCGCCATGCGCAGGGCGGGAACTGCAATCGCGATCACCGACAAGGAATTGGAGGCATACGGCGGCACGCCGAGTGAATACGCAAACAACATTGGCATTACCAACAACTGCCTGCGATCCATTGCGCCGATTTTGCTCACCGTTCGCAAGTTGGTGGAACAAGACATTACGGGTGCGATCGGCGTGCGGCTCGGCTACCACGACCTGCATAGCTACTTGGTGGATGGAACGCGTGCTCAAGAACCCATAATGGACAAGGCATTGTCCGTCTTTATTACGGAGTTGGCCGACCGTGGTTTGCTGGAAAAAACGGTGGTAGTGCTGTCGTCCGAATTCGGGCGCACCAACCGAATGAACGGTACAAGCGGCGAGGGCGATGGATTTGCATTCGGCTACACACCTTCGCCGCCAGGTCGTGACCATGGCGACGTGTCGTGCGCCTGGATGTTCGGTGGCGGATTGAAAAAAGGCTTTGACTACGGCGCAACCGATGCGCGCGGGCTGAAGACAGCGCACGAAAACGTCACTGCCGCTCAACTTGCCGACGTCGCGACCGAAGCCCTGAACACATCTCCCGATCGCGCAAAGCGCAGTCGCCTTCCTCCATTCTTTGCATAAAGCGGAAATAGCGTAGGAGAAAGCCTAAAATCGGGCTACACTGGGGCATCATGCCTACCTCCCCTGTCCCGACTCCGGCTCCCGTAACGCCTCCGACCCCGATCGCAGCTGCCGCTCCGGTCACCGACCCGAACGTCACATTCGCCAATATGGGCATTGCGCCCAAGCTGCTTGATTTGCTTGAGAAAGTCGGTTTCAAGTCACCCACGCCCATTCAGCAAAAATCGATTCCCATCGGCATCGAGGGCAAGGACATCATTGGTATCGCGCAGACCGGCACCGGCAAAACACTCGCGTTCGGCCTGCCCATGATCCAGCGCCTGCAACAGCACGGCGGACGCGGCTTGGTCATTGCACCGACGCGTGAGCTTGCGTATCAGATCGATGAAACACTCCAGAAGTTCGCACCGGCACTCGGTATCCGCACGGCGGTGTTCGTCGGTGGTGCATCCATGAATCTTCAGCGCCAGATGATCAAGCGCAATCCGCGCATCTTGGTCGCCACTCCGGGCCGACTTATCGACCACTTGAAACAGAAAACGATCACGCTGCGCGAAGTCAGCATTCTTGTGCTCGACGAAGCCGACCGCATGCTGGATATGGGCTTCTCGGAACAGATCAACGAAATCCTGCGCCACGTACCCAAGGAGCGCCAGACCATGCTGTTCTCGGCCACCATGCCCGCCGACATCGTCTCGCTGGCGACCAAACAGATGAAACTTCCGCTGCGTATCGAAGTCGCACGTCAAGGCACCGCATCCGCCAACGTGGAGCAAGAAATGATCGTCGTCCGCACCGGCGACAAACTGCCTGTTCTTGCGAAATTACTCGGCGAATATCGCGGCAGTGTGCTCGTGTTCTCTCGCACCAAGCACGGCGCCAAGAAAATCACCAAGTCCGTGCAGGCCATGGGCCATACGTCGGCTGAAATCCATAGCAACCGCTCGCTTGCCCAGCGTCGCGAAGCGCTGGATGGCTTCAAGAAAGGCAAATATCGCGTACTCGTCGCCACCGACATCGCCGCGCGTGGAATCGACGTCACCGGCATCGAGCTGGTCATTAACTTCGATCTCCCCATGAACGCCGAAGACTACGTGCACCGCATCGGTCGCACCGGTCGCGCAGGTATGAGCGGTCGTGCAATCTCACTTGCCACACCAGACCAACACGGCGACATCCGCGATATCGAACGTCTCATCCGCAGCCCACTCAAGAAAAGCAACATGGCAGGAGCCGAAGGCGTGACTCCCCCGGTGGGAGTCCATGTCCCTCGTTCCGTACAGCCGCATCGCCGTTCAGGCAGCGGTGGAGGCGGTCGTCGCGGAGGAGGAGGTGGCGGTGGAGGCTGGCGCAGAGGGCGCTAACGTCGTCTCGGGAACGTGGTACGATGCACGCAGCACTTTTTCCCTGTTTCGTATGCCGATGCTTCTGAATCAACTCTCGCTCGTCGCCATCGGTGCATCGGTACTACTTTCCATGGGACTCGGCTTCCTTTGGTTTTCGCCGATGTTATTCGTCCATCGTTGGTTACGCCTCTCGAAGATCGACACCGGCAATCCGGAGCACATGCAGAAAGCCATGCTGCGCTGCCTTGCCATCAGCGTTGTCACGTGCATCACCATGGCAGTTATTTTTGCCGCACTGCTCCAACTGACACACATCGCCACAACGATCGGCGCAATCAAGCTTGCCGTCGTGCTGTGGACCGGATTCATCGCCACTACATTCGGCACCAACTATGCGTACACGGGGAAGCCACTCGAACTGTTCTTCATCGACACCGGCTACCCGCTTGTATCGCTCGTCGTGATTGCGGTCACGCTGACGACAATCGGCTGAACACCGCATAATTATTCGGAATTCGCTGGCGAAAGCTCGTGAATGGCGCTTATGATGCATCAATGATCCGCCTGTTGCGCGATGGACCGGCACACCCCAAAGACCTGACTGGCTTGTTCGTGGTGCTGGGCGCATTCGCCATTGCCTGCTTCGGAGTGGTGCCTCTGCTCGGTCTGCCGGGCGCAGCGATTTTGGGACTGACGGTCCTCATTTTGAATCCGTTCATCAGTGCAACGCTGTGGTCGCATATGACCGCAGACGTCTACTGGCTGCTTTCCATTATGCTCAGCGTCCTCTGGCCGCTCGGCATCTTGCCGGGTTACTGGATCGCCTTCAAGCGCACCTACCGCCGTGCGTTGAAATTCAAAATGACGCTCTTGGTAGCCATTGTCGCCCTGTGGAATCTGTTGGTTTCGGCGATCCTGCTGTTCACCCAGTAGGAAGCGGACGATTGATCCGGCTATACTCACATCCATGTCGCGCTTGGCGATTATCGGCATGGTCGTTCTGGCGTCGTTGAACGTGCTGCCTCTTGCACATGCGCAAGAAGACACCATACGTGTCACGCCGGACTTGGTAGACGCTGCCGAACCGGTTACACGCGGTCTGCAAACCAACAAAAGTCATTTCACGACCAAACTGCAGGGCAAAGGTGGACAGTCGTTGCGCATTCACTACGGCAGCACAGACACGCTGGATATTTATCTGGTGCCGTTGCAGGCAGATCAGCAATACAGCCCGACGGACTTCTTACACTTCACATTGCCTGCAGCCGGCGAGGGGCAGGCATTGGTCGACCTTACCCCCAGTCCGGGCTGGTCGCCGAACATTACGTCGTACCTGGCTACCATCCTGGTGAAAGACGAAACCGTACAAGCCGGGTTCTCCACGATTGAGTTCATACCGGCAACGCCGCTGACCATAGTGACAACCGCCGTAAAGCACTTCTTCATTCCGGAGTCCTACGCACCGAACAGCTACCACGCGCTTCGCGGATACCGCGCCCTTGGCTGGCAAGTCACCATGGCATTCGGCGTGCTGGCAATGCTTGTTGCCGCAGTGGCGCTTGTCCGCCGACGCTCTGCCGATGGCATTCAAGTCGCCATCGGCATATTGGTATGCGGCTGCCTGCTCTACGGCGCGCGCTTCGCGTTGGACCTGACACAATTCACTGCGCAGCACCTATCCGAGTACTACGGCCACGGCATGTATGACGAAGCCGGATCGATGCAGGAGATCGCCGGGGTTATAACCATGAGCGGTCCCGCAGAGCCAAAATCCGTCTACATCTGCCGCGACGGCACAAACTTCCGCGAGAAATTGCTGCGCTATTTCGTCTATCCGATTCCGGTGTCCGACTCCCCTGCCATGGCCAGCGGCTCCACCTTGGTTCTGATGGACGGCAAAATCGACTGGTCATTTAACGATGGAATGCTGCTCTGCGGAGACGCACAGACCAACGCCGAACTCTTGAGCACATTCCACGATGGCTCCCAACTGTTCCGCCGCACCGCAAAATGATCTCCTTCCTTACGTTCTTCGGCGTCACCGCACTGCTGTTCTTCCAGGGGTGGTTCGGCACCCATGCTCTGCTTGGAGGAAAAGAATCCAAGCCACTGCGCGCATGTTTGGCACTGCCGGTTGCCGCATTGTTCAATGCCATACTCGTCTGTGTGCTCACATTCACCGACGTGGCACTGACACCGCTCGGCATACTGATCGGCAATGCCTGCATACTGGCAGGCTTTTGGTTGGCTGCATTTCGCATGCACTCGGCAAAAACCGCAAACGTTTGCGTACCGCGGGAAAAGCTGACAACGGGTAAACGCGTACTGCTCGTTGCCTGCGCCATACTGCTTGCGGTGGATGTCGGCTACGCATTCTCGCATGCCGTGCTGCTGCCCACATTCCAATACGACAGTGCCACCAACTGGACCATGCGTTCGCGCATTTCCTACGTGGATCGCGCAATGGCATTCGATGTCGATGAATCGCGTGGCATGGCCAAGCCGAATTACCCGTTTCTCTACCATGCGCTTCAAATAACGGCCAACCAAGGCCAAGGTGCGTGGAACGATACCGCCGCCAACGCCATTCATTTTCTACTGTCATTGAGTGCATTCGGTGCGGCGTTTTTGCTGCTACGGCGTATGCGCGGCACGTTCATTGCCACAATCGCAATCACGGTCTTACTGACCATTCCGCTGTTGGCACTGCATTTGGCCCAAGGATTCGGCGACATCACGCTGGTGCAAACACTGGTGCTGTCGATCGCCTGTCTGTGCATGGCAATCGAAACGCACGGTCGCGGCGGTGCGGCGCAACGTTGGCTCATACTCTCGGGTGCATTCGCAGCGGCATGCGTATGGACCAAATCGGAAGGAATCCAGTCCGGGCTGCTGCCCTGGATTCTTGTTGTTGGATTGCTGTGCATCGGCGATGCGGCGTGGCGTACGCCTGCGCTGCGTTCGGCAATCGTGGCAGTCGGACTTTCCGCACTCTGGCCGATCTTCGCACTCACGCGCGGCCTGAGCCTCACGCCGCACGGGACCGACAGCAGTATCGCGTGTCATCCCGAAGCCGTACACGAAGCAGTGCTGGGCTTGTTCAGCCGCGGCGCATTCGGCATTGCGTGGTACGCGATTCCGGCAACGGTCGCCTTGCTGCTCGTGTTGCTCTCCAGGCGCTCGCCGAATGTCTCCGCTCGCCAATCGGTAACGCTCACCTGGGGTGGCCTGACGTTTGTAACGGTGCTGTTCGTGTACATCTGTACCCCCAACTACGTCTTCCTGCTCAAGGCCGAATCGTTTTATCGTCAGATGCTGATTCCCGCCGCGCTGCTGATAGTGTCGTGTGCCGCAGCATGGAATTCCCCGGTCAGGCGCCAGGACTCCGAAGATTCCGAGGAGTCCAAAGAGTCCAAGGAGCTGTAAATTTCTCGAGAGCCAACCGCCTTCATGCCCCTCTGGAAAACAGGGGTTCGTCGGATTCTTCGGTTTCTTTGGTTTCCTCGGAATCCTGTTGTCTCCGCTACAATCACTGTATGGAAGCTACCGTGGTCTTGGCATCTCGTTCACACGGCATCGGCAACGGTCTATCGTACGCCGCCGACTTGAGCGTGAAGCCGGGCATGCTGGTAAAAGTCCCGCTGCGCAACAGCCACGTGGAAGGCATTGTCATGGACGTACGCGAGGTAGACAGCACCAATGCCTACGCATTGAAGCCGATCGAAAGCATCGTGCATCACATGCCGCTGTTGTCTCCGGCACTTTTGAAAACCGCGCGCTGGATGGCCGGCTATTACTGCTGCACGCTGCGCCACGTGCTACAGGTCATGCTGCCACAACCGCCATGGTCGCTGCTGCTGCCGGTGAAGACGACCATGTACGCACTCTGCAAGAACCTTCCGGCCACGCGCGGTGTGCGTCAATTGGCAGTGATCGAGTATGTGCAAAACCACGACATCGCCTCGGCGCATGATATTCAAACCGAAACCGGCGCTACGAGTGCCACGCTGCGTGCAATGGTGGAGAAGCGCATACTCAGCGCCTCGGAACATATCGAGGCGGTAGATTTGTCGGAAGCACCCAAGCCCACCTCACCCGAACTCACGCCACGCCAAGCCGACATCGCCAAGCAGATTCTGGCCGAAAGTAAGCCCACGCTACTCATTGATTCCGGCGGCATCGATCGTGCAAAGCTGTTCGCATCACTCGTGTGCAATGCAGCAAAGCGCGGACAGTCCAGCGTTCTTCTGGCACCCGACAAAGTCAGTGCCGAACGTCTGCGTCGCAAAATGGAAACCGAACTGCAAACCACCGTCGAACTTGTGCACAGTACGCTCACGCCCGCCCAACGCCGCCGCCAATGGCGCACGTTGCAACTGCCGCGTCCGCATATCGTGGTCGGCACGCGTACAGCGCTGTTCACGCCCCTCAACGCGTTGGGATTGGTGATTTTGGATGACGAACACGAATGGACCTACAAGAACGAGCAATCACCGCGGTACCACACCCGCCTTACCGCGGAGGTGCTGTGCAAATCCTCGGATGCCAAGCTGGTGCTGTGTTCGGCGACACCGGCACTCGAAAGCTGGAAGCATGCCGTGGGGCAATCGCCGCGCTTTTCACTCGTCCACACGGATGAACCAAGTCCAACCGCGCCCGTGGTGCGCGTGGTGGATTTGGCCCAGGAGACGGCCGGAAAGCAGTATCCGCTGTCCGCTCCGCTCATCGGTGCACTGGAAAAGCGACTGAAGAACGGCGAACAATCGGTACTGCTCATCAACCGCCGCGGCAGCGCCACCGGCCTGCTGTGTCTGGATTGCCGCAAAATGCTCACGTCCGCACGCACTACATTGCCGCTCACGGTGCATATGATCGACGGCAGGCCGCACTTGGTCGATCAGCATGCCGAGGAAGTCCTGCCGGTACCCGAACAGTGTCCGCATTGCCGGTCGGCGCGATTGCATGCCATCGGTGCCGGAACGCAGCGCGTGGAAGCCACGCTCAAAAAACTCTTCCCGAAAGCTCGCATCGCCCGTGTGGATGCCGAAACACTGGAGCAAGAAAGTATCGGTAGCGTGCTGGCGCGGGCCGAAGCCGGCGATATCGATATTTTGGTCGGCACACAACCCGTCGTTCGTGCGGCCGAATTGCCAAAGGTCACGTTGGGCGCGGTGCTCATTGCCGACATTGGCCTCTCGCTCCCCCACTTCCGCGCCGGTGAACGGGTGGTACAACACATCGGCAACCTGCTGCGTCGTGTACCCGAGCAACCGGGTGCCGAAGTCATTCTGCAAACCTTCCGCCCCGAGGCCGCCGAAATCGCGCTGTCCGCCAAGCGCGCCATACCCGAATACTTGGATGCCGAACTTACGCTGCGCGCCGAAGCCGGTTACCCGCCCATCACGCAGATGATCCGCCTGATCATCCGTACCGGCGGAGAATCCAAAGCACACGAACTGGTCGAGCGGGCCAACAAATCCAATCCCGAAGAGTGCGTGGCATGGGCCGCTGCGCCGCTACCGGGCAAACGCAAAGGCAAGTGGAGCGTCTTCCTGAAAGGCAAAGCACCGCGTACTGCGCTCTCCACGATGGACTTGCGGGGCGTGAGTATCGACGTGGATCCGATTGAGTGGGAGTAGCCGAGAAACAGTGTTCGTGACTACTAGTCGTCGAAACGGTCGTCGTCCGACGTTCGGCCCATGTCGTAGAGCTTGTTCTGGCGCATCTGCGCTCCGAAGCTTTGTGGCGTCGCAACGTCCAACGGCAAACCGAGTCGCGTGGAGTACTCGAATGTGGACAGTAAATCGCGCATGTCGTTTCCGTACGATGCCAGCACCGCGGCTAAGTTGTGCTTCACTGCAGCCGATTCGTCCTGACCTTCCTTGAACAGTACGATTGTCTGATCTTCGTTCTCGCCTTCGACGCGGGCTTTGAGGGTATTCGCATTGGACATAAACGTGGGGGGAAGAAACAAGAACAGCATGCGCCAACATTCTTGCTATTTCAGAATTATAGCGTAAAAAGCGATTTGTGACAACACAAATGGCTTTGGTTAGCCAAAAGAAAAGGCACTGTGATCCTGCCTGAACGCCTACGTAATCACGAATCCCAGCGACTTCAGTGCCTCGGTCGTGCTCTTGAACACCTTGCCGTGCTTCTCTTCGTGTACGAACCACGGTGCTTTTTCCAGGAGCGGCAGAATGAACTCCCCTGCTCCAGTGATGATGACGTCTTTCCCGACAGCTTTACGGTTTTTAACGATTTCTCGCAGAACATCCAAGCCGTCCAAGTCGATGTAGAACAAATTGCGCAGGCTGAAAATGAGCGTATCGGCCGGAATTTTTTTAATCGAATCTTCGTGCGATGCGCCGTTGAAGTACGTTAGTTCTCCGGCAAAGCGATACACCACCACGTCCATGGGCTCTTTGTAATCGCACAAGCGATGGTGCGGAATGCGTGCAACAAGCTTACGGTCGCGGTGCAGCGTCAGCTCGCTCTGGCCGCGCGACAAGTGTTGTGCAAAAGCCAACAGCGCCACCGTTGCACCCACCAGCAGTCCGATCATGGGATCCACACCGAATGTGAGCAATGCAACCACGATGGAAAGCCAAAAGGAGCTCTGGTCGAACAGGAAGATTTTCTTGAAGTGGTGCACCTCCACCATGCGAATGGACGCGAAAACCAGAATCGCCGCCACTGCCGCCAACGGCAAATACTGGAAGCCCGGGAACAGAACCAGCGCAATGAGCAGCACGAACACGGCGTTGATTCCGGACGACCAGCGCGATTTTGCGCCGGTCTTGGCGTTCAGCGCGGTGCGCACCAGTACGCCGGTAGCAGGCAATCCTCCGGCCAGGCCCGATGCAATGTTGGCCCAGGCCAACCCGAATACTTCGCGGCGCTGGTTGAACCGCGTACCGGTCATGCCATCCACGATTTTCGCCGACAGAAGCGTTTCGAGCACGGCGACTACCGCCACCGTAATTGCCGCCTTAAACAGGTTCATGCTCAACGGCGGCAAGGAAAACGTCGGCACTTGAATGAGCGTGGCCTGCAATGCACCGTATTTGGAATGCAGCGTCGTAATTGCCAACGGCAACAGATGCATTTCGGATGCATAGCCAACAGCAATGCCCAGCGCGGCAACGACCACCGCTCCCGGGATACGCGGAAAGAAGCGTGCCAGAACAAACAATAAGAGCAGGAAGCTTGCAAACAAGCCTGCAGTCAGCGGATTGAATTGCGATACGTGCGTCAGCGACTCCCAGATGTTCAGGAGTGCCGATTCATGCACCGGCAGACCAGAAAGGCCCAATGCCGAATTCAGCTGGCCGAGTCCAATCGTTAGACCCACGCCCAGCGTAAAGCCGTGCATGACGCTGGACGGAATGAACACCAGGTATTTTTCCCACTTGAAGATGTAGCACACGAACACCAGTGCACCCGACAACAATGCCAGGAGCGGTAAGTACTCCACGCCCACTGTGAGCGCGAACGCCGCCAAAATTCCGGACAATGCTCCAGCTGGACCGACGACGTTGTATTCGCTGCCACCCAGCGCGGCTGCCACCAAGCCGGCCCACACCGCGGTAATAATGCCCATGACGGGTGTTGCTCCCGATGCAATTGCCAAGGCCAGCGAAAGCGGCACCGAGACCATGGCCACGGTGAGGCCCGATTTCCAGTTCTGCGCGATTTCTCGGAAAACTCTGTTCATGAATTTGTGATGTCGACACAACTGTGCCGAAGTCCCACACGGTGTACGCTTGGTGAAATCGACTGTCAACGGTGGGGACTTGCAGATGACCAAAGAAATGTCGCTCAAGAGCCGATGTATCGGAGTCCTGTTTTTGAGCGTCAAAAAAGTGGAAAGTTTGCCAGAGCAAGCACTTGCAGCGGCATTCAAGACTCCTACAATCATCTCCTATGACAACTCGGACACAACTCACGCTTACGCTCGCTTCGCTGGCTTTGGCACTCGCGCCAACCGGCACCTTGGCCTACTACGATTACTCGTCGTCGGCCTACCCCAATTACTCCACGTACCCCGCGTACTACCAGCAACAAGTGCATCCGATGTACTACCAACAGGGCTACGTCTACCCGACCTCCCCGTATGTGAGTCCGGTCTACGGCTACCCCGGCTACGAGAGCCAAAACTACTCCGATTACTACAACCCCGGTTACGACAGCTACAACCAGTACTACGACAAGTATTATCGCCGCTCGTACCACTACGACGCCGACGTGCTGCCTCGCTATACAAACCCCACGACGGACCTGCCAAGTTACTACGAGGAATACACCACTCCGCCGCCGGTACAGCCTGTAACGACCAATCGTCGTTACCGCGCCGCCACACCCAAGTACTACCCACCGGCCGTGACCGTGACCATGTACAACGGAGGCTTCCACCCCGGCACCGTCACCGTAAAAGTGGGCACCATGATCACCTGGTTGAACCTGAGTGACGATGACTACGCCCTGCGCGGCGATAACTTCGATTTCCACACCGTCACGTTGGACGAAGGCGAAGAGGCATCGTACTCCTTCGCAGAAGTCGGCACGTTCTACTACCACGACATGCGGCACCCGGGCATTCGTGGCACGGTGAAGGTTGTAAGGAACTAAGGTCGCATTTTTTTAGGAGGCCCGGCAGCACAAGGTGTGCTGCCGGTAGTTCCGCCTGTGTGGTGGGCACCCTTGCGCGGGTACCCGGAGGGTTTGTCAGGTATGCGGACCGTCACGGTGAGCCGGGGGTTTGGCACGGTAGCCCGTGACGGGCGGCCCGTCCTGCGTTTGACGTCGGTCGAAGCTGAAGACGTGCGTCAGCAGGATGGCCGTAGCGACGACCGCCGCGGCCACGATCGCGAGGAGCATGGCCTGATTGAATCCGTGGCCGTGAAGCCACGCGGCGATGGTGCCGCACAGCGCGGACACGACGCCCGCAACGACGATGCTGCGCCGCACCGCTTTCTGCTCGGAGTTGAGCGGGAGACCGCGGACGCGTTGGTGCTTGCTGCGGCCGAAGAACGGCATGGCCGCGATGAACAGGGACAGAGCGAGCCAGGAAAAGCCGAATCCGAGCGCGTGAGCCAGAGACTGGGTCATAGGACGGTACCTGAAGGATCGGCGGAACCCGCGCAGTATAGAAAGGAAAGTTTGGCTTACAAGCCCATTCTCGCTCCAGGCTTCCAAACCGCTGCTGCATGACAAAGAAGAATGGACGCGCCGCACAGCTTCCTGCAAGCTGCCAGCATGATTTCGGTCGTCATCCCCGCGTTCAACGAGGAGGAGAATATCGGACTCTGTCTGGAGGGACTCGCCCGGCAAAATACCGCTGAGCAGATGGAAGTCATCGTGGTGGATAACGCCTCTACGGACCGCACTGCGGCGGTGGCGGAAACATACCGCGCAACGCTGTCCGACCTGCGTGTGGTGCACGAGCCGCAAAAAGGACGCGGGGCGGCGCGCACGACCGGCTTCGCCTGCGCGCAAGGCGACCCCATCTTCTCGCTGGATGCCGACACGGTGGTACCGCCCGACTGGGTGGAGGCATACCTAAAGCTCTTCCGCGACGGCGACGACGTGGTTGCGGTGACGGGCCTGCCGCGTATTTCGGACTGCAGCACCATCGACAACGCGCTGTTCAACGTGCTCATGCCGCTCCAAATGAAAGCCTACCGCGTGCTGTTCGGGCACTACTGGCTCAGCGGCTTCAGCTTCGCCATCCGTCGCGACGCGTACCGCAAAGCCGGTGGCTTTAACCCCGTCACGGATTTCTGCGAAGACTTGGACTTAAGCTTCCGCGTGTTCAAGACGAAAACCGGCAAGATCCGCCTGGAACAAATGCACCCGGTGCAGTTTTCGGGCCGCCGTTTCAAGAAAGGCATCGTGCGCGGGTACATGCAGTACGCCGCCGCGTTCAGTGTGAAGTTCATGCTCCGGCGCGAACGCGTGATTCTGCAAGTGGTGGATAACAACGGCATGCCGGTGGGTAACGACGGCGCGTTCATGCCCATCTTCCGCGAAATCCTGCTGCGCGGACTCCAGAACGTGCGGAGGACCACGTCGGCCACCGTTCGCAAAGCCTCATCACTGCCGCGCACGGCGGGCAACCGCATCTTCCTGGCCGTGGGAACGTCGTCGCGCTTGCCTCTTGGGCTGATTGTTCAAGCCTCCAAGCAGTTGCACGCCGTGCGGTCGGGTGCCGGGCATCTGTCGTCGCGTTCGTGGACCAGGTGTCGGCGCGGCTCGCTGCGCATGCGCGCACTGGTCATGCGGGGCGGAATCGGATTGTTGCGGTCTGCGGAAAAGGGAGCGAGGATAGTGCAGGGTAAATAACCAATCGAGATAGTGTGGACGGGAAACTGTGGGAGGTTTTCGTAGGGATCCCATTGGAGATGGAACCAATAGCATGGCTTGTGGAACAACGAGAAACGGTATGGATCATCGTTGAAGTTCCCGCAGACGGGACACAGCGTCGGGGCGGAAATAGCATGGTTCCGCATGCCGCAAATTCATTATGAACAATTCGGGACGTTCCATGTGATAACCAATACGGCGGACAAGCTGCGGTGGTGCACGCGTCCACGTGTACCCGAGCACATCATCGAACACTTGTGCCAGGCGCGTGACCTCTACGAAGCGCGGCTACACGCATTTTGCATCTTGCCGGATCACCTGCATCTCATTCTTTCGCCCGGACCGAAGGGCCTGAGCAGATTCATGCAGGCGTTCAAATCCAACAGCACCAAATATTTACGCGAGTATTTTCCAGGATTATCCGATCAGATCGGATGGAAGAAGGGCTTCTACGACGAGCGCATACGCGGCAACCGCCAACAATCCGCAGCATTCGCCTACGTGCAGGGCAATGCGATGAAACATGGGCTCGTCTCCGATATTCAGGATTGGCCGTGGACGTCGCTGCATTTTCCGGAACGCATTGATCCGATGGAGTCTTGGTGATCCGGGACGCGACGTCCCGGTTGCGGATATAGGAGGCAAGCCCCCCCCCCGCGATTCATTCTTCCCCGCACCAGCGACGTCTCGTCGCTGTATTCCCGACACGCGACGTGTCGGCTGCGGGAGACTGTGGGTGGACGCGACGTCCCCATTCCTGCTCTCTGCGCCTCCCATTATTCCCCGTACCAGCGATCTCGGATCACATGAAACAATTCATCATCATTCCCGCACCTACGATCTCGGGCGCATCTCATACCCGTACCGGCGACCTCGGGTCGCTGTTTTCCCGACACGCGACGTGTCGGCTGCGGGAAATTATGGGTGATTTCGCGGGACGCGACGTCCCGGTTGCGGATATCCCCTCCGAAACCTAGCCCCCCCCACACCCGCAGCTGCGACGTCGCGTCGCAGCGGAACAGGGTAATTATGATGCGAAACAATTATTTAGATATGTCAAACATGCCCGATGCCCGCACTATTCGCATTCTGGGTGAATGTAGGAGCTAAGCTCTTAAGAATTGAACGTTAGGAGTAATTGACAGACACTACTTGGCAGAGTAACTTCGAGAGTGCCAATAACCCCCCTTTTCTATGGGATCAAAAATCCAGATTAAAGTAGGTATTGTCGAGTTTTTAGGTGAAGGAGACGAAAAATGGCTAGCAGCCCAATTAGAAAAAATTCTCTCAAAAGTCCCTGAGCTTTTGAAAATTGAGGTTGAAGCTCCGATTACACAAGCTACCAATATTGATTCAGCAAAGCCGAAGGATGTTAAAAGGGTGCAGGCTAAATCCACTACATTATCCGTTTTTCTTAAAGAGAAATCCGCAACAGTAAATCAGAACCGGAAGTTCCTCGCAGCTGCAGCGTTTCTGACCACCGGAGGAAACAAACTTCTAAAGACTTCAGATGTTACGGGTGCACTCAAGAACTCCCAGCAAACGAAACTCGGAAATCCCAGCCAGTGTTTAAACAATAATGTCAGTAAAGGCTTTTGCGAAAAAGATGGTGATCAGTTTTATGTAACTGAGCAAGGCCTCGAAGAGATAAAATGACACAGCTTAATCATATCCTTTCAGGCCTACCTGAAGGGCTCAAAAAGCCTTTGATTGCAGAATACAATGATATTTTGCAGCGATTTTTTGAGCGTCGCTGGGCAGCATCAGAGCTCAGTGGAGGAAGGTTTTGTGAAATAGTTTTTACTATTTTGGATGGTCACGCTAAAAACTCATACGCAAATAAACCAGCTAAACCGAAAAGATTTGTAGATGCTTGTAGGGCCCTGGAAAGCAATGTAGGAGTTCCACGCAGTTTCCAGATTCTCATTCCTAGAATGCTTCCAGCACTCTATGAAATTAGGAACAATCGAAACGTTGGCCATGTCGGAGGGGATGTAGATCCAAATTTCATGGACGCCCAGGCAGTTGTTTCAATGACTAGCTGGATTATGGGTGAATTGATCCGAGTCTTTCACAACATTTCGCCAGCGGCTGCACAAAAATTTGTTGATGGAATTACACAACGAAAAATTCCTCTTATTTGGGAAACTCAACAAATTAAACGTGTTCTCAATCCAAGGCTATCATTAAAAGATCAAATTCTTTTACTCATCAGCTCATCATCCCAGCCTACGAAAGTCGATGATTTACTCTCGTGGACAGAATGCAAAGATAAAAAATACTTTCTTAAAACACTTCGAGCATTACATCGTTCTCGTCTCATTGAATTGGCCGGCGACGAAACGCAAACGGAAATTTTGCCAGGGGGCTTAGAAATTGTTGAAAAAATAATCGCGAAATTAATTTAATATTTTCTCCGCTGCCTTCCTCGCCCTCGACACCATCGCCGGGTTCAGCAGGCTTCCAAACCGCATCTCCGGCAGACCGCTCTGCCTGAATCCATACAGCTCTCCCGGTCCGCGCAGCTGTAAATCAATCTCCGCGAGCATGAAGCCTGAATCATGCTCCTCCATGGCCTTCAGTCGCTGTGAGCTGGCTTGCTGCGGAGTGGTCGTAAACAGGAAGCAGTAGCTGTGGTGGTCGCTGCGACCCACGCGTCCGCGGAACTGGTGCAACTGTGAGAGTCCGAAGCGCTCGCTGCCTTCGATGACGATGATCGTGCTGTTCGGGATATCGATACCCACCTCGATGACCGACGTGGACACCAGGATGTCGAACTCTTTGTCTTTGAACCTGCGCATGACGTCGTCTTTCTCCTGCGGCGTCATCTTGCCGTGCAGCTTGGCGATCTTGCGATGCTTAAAAGCCTCAGCCAGGCGCTTTTCCTCCGCGTCCACGCTGCGCACTTCGGCCATGCTGTCCTCGGTGGACTCGGTGATGAGCGGGCAGATCACGAACACCTGTCTCCCCTCCCCGATCTGATGATCGATGAACAGCTCCACCGTCTTGCGGCCGCTTGGCGACACAACCTTGGTCTCGATTTTCTTGCGGTTGCCCGGCTTCTCGGTGAGCACCGACAAGTCGTGGTCCCCGAACGCCGTAAGCGCCAACGTGCGCGGGATGGGTGTTGCGGTCATGCTCAGGAAGTGCGGACTGCCCTTGTCCTTCAGGCGCTGGCGCTGCGCCACGCCGAAGCGGTGTTGCTCGTCGACTATCGCCAGCACCAGGTTCTTGAATGAGACTTTGTCTTCAATGAGTGCATGCGTGCCGATCACCACGTCGGTGAGTCCCGCCCCCAGGCTGCGCCGGATGCCGTCGGCCTCGCTCTGGACCGTGGAGCCGGTGAGGAGCGCGATGGTGGGCAACCGGATGGCTTTCAGGTGCGCGTAGGCCGGGTTGTCGCTCTTCTGCACGAACGCATGGAAATTCAGCAGCATGCGCGCGATGCTCGCCGCGTGCTGTTTGGCCAAGACTTCGGTCGGGACCATCACCGCGCTTTGGCCGCCGCGCCGGATGGCATGAATAATGACTGCCACGGCAACGAGTGTCTTACCCGATCCCACGTCGCCTTCCAGCAGACGGGACATGGGCCTGTCTTGTTCCATGTCCTTCAGGATTTCGTAAATCGCCACGCGCTGACCGTCGGTGGGCTTGAACGAGAGTGAATCGAAGAACGCCCTAATCACCTCGGGGTCCATGGCGATCTGCAAGCGCTCCTGGCGCTCGCCCTGCCATTCCTTTTTGCGCTCGAGGGCGTCGCGCTGAATCGCAAACATCTCCTCGAACGCGAAGCGGTCCTTGGCGGCGGTGAGCTTCTCGGGCGTGGTCGGGTAATGCAATTCGGTAATGGCCTCGGCCCGGCCCATCAGCTTTTCGGACTCGATGACTTCGGCCGGCAGCGTCTCTTTGAATTCCTTGATCGCTCCGCGTACAAGCTCAATTTTCTCACGCAGCCAGCGACTGGTAATGCCTTCAGTCTGCGGATAGACCGGCACGATGCGGCCGGCGTGCAGCAGCTGCCCGCGCGTGGAACTTTCGAACGTGGGGCTCTGGATCTGCAGCTTGTAGCCCACCTCCACCACCTTGCCGGTAAGCGTGACGTCCTGGCCATCGCGCAGCATGCGCAGAATGTGCGCCTGATTGAACCACACCACCTGCGCCACATTCCCCTCTTCGTCGGTGAACTGACCCTGCACCAAAATCTTGCGGCTGCGGGTCTTCACCATTTTCAGTTTGCCGATAATGCCGCGCAGGGTGACCTTCTGCCCAAGCGGTGCTTCCAGCAGCGTCATCATCTCACTGAGGTCCTCGTGATCACGCGGGTAATGTAAAAGAAGATCCTCAACGGTCTCTATCTCCATGGATTTCAGCCCGTCGATGAACGCGCCCGTGGTCTTTAGGAGCGACGCCGACAATTCATCGTTCAAGTGTGCCACGTGGATGATTGTACACCCATGCACCCCTCATTCGAAATGATCCGAATTAGCGCGGCAATGGCATCGGCGGCTTGGGCACCGTGCAGACGTTTACGGTTGTGCAATTCTCTTTGGTGACGGTCGCAGTGGTCACATACGCCTTACCACCGGCGCAGCTCATTGCCGTCGTGGATTTGATTTCAGCGGTCTTCAGGACCATTGGCAGCGGCTTCTTATATTCCTTTCGATAGTTGGTGTAGTCGCAACCCAGGGCGCAGGGAGGAGCCGAAGGACAAGCGTTGCGGAACACCACTTCGACTTGGTCTCTCGCAGAAATTTCCGCCGCTGCACGGTCGCAACGTGCGGCAACCGACTCGGTGACTTTGCCCTTCGTGAACTTCGTGGGCATGGTTTTGGCGCTGACCGTAATCGCCACGGGGTTGCTGGTGGTGTCGCTGCAGGTAAGCGTGGACGACACGTACGAGGAATCGAAACTGCTCGCTGCCGTTTCAACAGCACCGCCCGACGACTGCATGCCACCCATGGAGGAAACGGTCGTCGTGCCCTGCGACGATACCATGCCACCCATGCTGGAGGACTGCATCATGCCGCCGTCGCCGGAGGACATCATCCCGCCCATACTGGATACCTGCATGGCAGCCTGACTCGATTGTTCCATGGTTGCGAATGACGACATCACGATCCCGCCACCGTCGGACGACTGCATGGCGCCAAACGAGGACGGCATCATCATGTCTCCGGTCAGGTCACCCGAAAGGAAGCTGGATTGCTGAGTGGCTACGACGCCAACGACCGCGACGAGAATTCCGGAAATTGCGAACAAGGCGAAGCGAGGCTTTTTCATATGAACCGAGGCTACGGATACACAAAACAATGGTCAAGGAGACATGAACAATCATCCAAACAGAGCGCCGCAGCATGTATCGGCATTTCCCTGTATCAACAAAAACCCCGTGTCACGCGGACGACACAGGGGTGAAGAGATCGTGAAAATGCGCCTAATAACGTTGTGGCTTCAGTGATTCACAGCGTCGAACAGACGTGCATGTCTGGTCAGTGATTGTCGCAACCGATGTGTACGAGGTCTCGCCGGCGCAATTCATGACCGGATCACTCTTCTTATTTTCCTTTGTGGTAAACACGACCTTCAATTCGCCATACTTGTACGTAACGCCAAGATCGGCACACTCCTTCTCGTTCGCACAGCTATCGGGGAGACCGCAGGCATTTCTAAAGGCACTGATTGCGTCCGCCTTGGCCGATGCTTCTGCAGTTGCCTTGTCGCAGCGCGACGCGATTTTTTTGACCGTTGTACGTGTCTTGGGCGGCGGCGTTGGGTTCGGATACGACTTCCTGTACTCCTGTGGCTGTGTTTTGCCCGTCACCTTCTTGATTTTCTCGACGAGCTCGACATTTTTGCAGGTAATGGCACTGACGAACGAACTATTCATGTCATCCGGCTCCATGAGCTCGGTATCGCTCGACGAACTGAATGCCGTTTCCATGTTCTCAAGTTGGCTGCGGGTGTACTCGGTCGTCGTTCCATCCTCATTCTCTACAATCGCCACGACCTCATTCGGATCAAGCGTTTCATCTTGCTCCTGGACGATCAACGTACCGTCGTCTCCGATCGACGACTGCATCATGTCGATGACGCCGGGCTGGTCCGTTTTGCCATCCATGCTCGACGGCTGCATGGGGTCGAGCGCAATTGGCTGCGGCTGCAACATGAAGCTCGATGACATCATCAAAGCATTCATGCTGCCGAGCATGTCGCCATTCAGTGTGCCGGGAACTTGCTGGTACATCGTTACTCCGAGTACTGCGGCAAGCATTCCGGAAAACGCAATCACAATGCCGTGTTGGTGCTTGGTCTTCATAGAATGGGTATGAATGTGAATATTATAAAAATTATACCATAATTGTTGTATTTACGCCACCCACTGACCAGACGTAAACCGCAGGATCAGCAACTGCTGCAGTACGCCACAGCCGAAAGTAAACAGTCCAACCACAATCGCGGCCGGAACAATCCAACGATTCCACGTCGGCTTCCAGCTCATGCGCAGCGCATGGGCCGCTAGCAGCACCAGCAACACATAGGTACCGAACAAATGCCGCACCATGGCCTCCATTTGTAATCCGGTGAATCCAGCTACAAATACATAGAACATGCACAGCGCACACCAATACAGCGCAATCCGCTCGGTCCACTCGGTGCCCGTCCGACGCACGGCGCGAACGATGTCCGTTGCAACCATGGTAACGAGGAACCAGCCGGTCGCCGCAACTACGAACCGGCAAATTTGCGCCGGAGCCAGTAACGAACCGACCACGCTAGGAATCAGGAATCTGGGCGGCCAATGCAACCAGAACAACAGATCCGGACGAATCCCCCACCCCATGCGCTGCCGTTGCAGATACAAATCCCAATGGCCGAACTTCAGCCAGCAGTACAGCAGAAATGCGAGGCCTCCGGTTGCAGAAAGCAATGAGTCACACGCGGCTGCCACAATGGATTCCTGCTTGCCCGTGCTGCGGCGCCACAACGCCAGGACCAACGGCAAAAGTATGATCGGCATGGCAACCAGCTTGGCGGAAGACATGAGAAAGCCGTGCAGAACGATGAGTGGAAGCGCGTACTTTCGGCGATATTCCAAGTTCCAGTAGATGAATCCCATCATGTTCGCCAGAAACAAGGATTCGGAATACGCCGCGATTTGGAAGAACGCCCCCGGGTGCGCCAGCATGAGCAGAATCGCTACGCAGCGTCCGAATGCCGGAATGCGAAGTCGAGCCAACAGCACGAGTACATACGTCCAGAACATCGCTGCAAAAAGCTGGCTGATGAGCAACATGGAAGGCAGCACTGATAATCCTGTCGCCGCTCGCACGACATT
Source organism: uncultured Candidatus Peribacteria bacterium (assembly GCA_964458645.1). Classification (GTDB taxonomy): domain Bacteria; phylum Patescibacteriota; class Gracilibacteria; order Peribacterales; family Peribacteraceae; genus DAORHV01. The sequence continues at coordinate 62,746 of CAYWJU010000001.1, forward strand.
GATCAACACCGGATACGCCGGGAAGAACGCGACATTGGTTCCAACGTTGTACTGCTCATGCGTCCATGTCAGGTTTTCCGGGTATGCCGGAATGTTGCTGTGGTAACCGCGCAACGCAATCTCGGCATACCACTGGCTGTCCCACCGAAACAGCATCGACTGCGCTTGTGGCAAAGTGGTGTGGCGGACAACCGGAATAACCAGCGTTTGCACCAGCGCGATACACGCACCGGCAATGCATAGTCGCAAAACACCGCATGTTTTTGCCCTGGCTTCACTGCCAAGGGCGGCAGGCGTGAATGCGGGAGAAAGTGTGAGTGTGTGCTCCGGAGACATCGGAATAGTATACCAGAAAAGAGCGATTTTTGGCAGCGTGAAGGGCATGCAGACCCGAGACCGCAGCAGTGATTCCATAATCGCCTCGAAGAAGCTTCTTCTTTCCACTTTTTTTAGAAAAAAGTGGAGAAAAAATCGGCCGCTGGTGAAAGAATTCTGCGGTTCTTGCTCGCTCAGCGGGGCACTGCAAACGTGAGCTCGCCCGCTCGTCCCCACTCGCGGGCTCAAACAGGCACGTTTGCTTGCGGCCCCTCTTCGGGAAGTAGCGACGAATTCTTTCAGGGCGGCCAGTACGGCATGCAAGCTCAGAGCGAGTATTCAAGCCACCGGGTGGGCGCGCGCCACGGAGGGGGCCAGGTGGTCTGCCGCCGAGCCCAAGCGAGGCGTGCGTGGGAGCTGGCGCGCACGCGTTTTTTGGTTCCTTTTTGGCGCTCGGCCAAAAAGGGACGGAAGAATCGAAAGGAAATGCTTCGCCTCATCAATCTCCGAATCAGCTCTTACTTCACATGCTTCCTCCCCTTCAACGTCGCCCGTAAAATTTTCTCCTCATGGGCATCCTCCGAAATCTCTTTCAATTCACGCTGGAGGAACAGAGTGAGAATAGTGCGGAGCACGACGATGGCAGCCAATTTTCCAAGGTCATCCCACGTCGGATTCACCAGCGATTCAATAATGTCCTTCCCTACCAAGAACTCGAGTCCGAGCGCCAAATGCTGACCCAATTCCACGCGAATGGCCGACAGGATATTTTCACGCCCGAGAATCTGCCGCACGACGAACAACCAAAGACTTTTCAGCGTACCAATGACCATGATTGCCAAACCGACATAACCGATGGTCTCTCCGAGCAAAATACTTATTTCACTCAAGCCTAACGTCAGAGTGTGTTCCATAAGGGGTATCTGTGTGAATGTTCTTGAACAGTATACAGGAAAACAGGCTTCCGATCACGCGATTCCGCTTCGGGTCGGCACTACAATAAAACGGTGAAATCTGGTATACTTACAGGGTATGGCAGACTTCAACACATACATCACACAGCAACCGACGCTCACCGAGGCAGAGCAGAAGAAGGCCGGACAGCCGGTGACCGGAGACATGGACCAGGAGCACAAAAACTTCTGCACCACCATTTCCGCCCTGCTGGAGAAAGGTGAAATCAACGTTCTCAAACCCGAAACATTTCTGAACCAGGCGGTCTACGACGCGCTCCCAGACGAATGGAAAGCCAAGACCGACTTGATCATTGTGAACATGGCCACGTTGCTGGATCATATCTACGGCTTCTATAAATCGAAGCAAACGCCAGACGCCTGTCCGCAACTGGAAACCATGATCGAACAGTTGTGGGAAATGAAACAGCGCATCGAAGTCCACGGCCACGACGTGTTCAAGTTCTAATCCTCGCGACCAAACAAGACCAACATCAATTTCCTACCCACTACCAGTATGCCTCCGCGCTTCAACCCCGACGCAATGCCGTTGCCCGATGGACCGGACTTGCCCGATCCTCGCGCGCGTCTCGCCGATTTGCGTGAACGCGTGGATAACGCCGACCCCCGCATGATCGCCGACCGTGCAATCAATGCAATTCGCTCGAACCCCAACATGAGCAACAGCCAGGCGGTCTCGCTGCTGCGCCAGGCAGCAGACTTGCTTGCCGGCATTACCGACCGTGCTGCCGGACCGCGCCGCTTTGCAGCTTTGCAGTCGGAAGGTCGTGTACTGGACCGTCTCGCACCTCGTAATGCGCTCGCATTCGAGCGCTTAAGCAACGGCGCGATCATTCATCGTGACCAGAACTTCGTCGAGTACCAATCAACCTACGAACAGCTTGCTCGTTGCGGCTGGCGCTTGGCTCGCATTCAAGGTCACAGCGATGAATTCGGCGATACGCGCTTCGATTCCATGTGGATTCGAAGTCCGCTGGGCGGCGCTCCGTTCTACAGCTTCCATGACATGACTCCCGAAGATTACATCTTCCGCAAGCAGGAAGCTGCTGCCCGTGGATACATCGAGACCCTGCACAGCGAATACGACGCCGGTGGCGAACCGCGCGTTTGGGCAGTGTTCGAACAAGGATTCCGCGGACCCAACGGCACCATGCCCGCCGGCTTTATTGGCGGCCCCAGTGCAATGCCGCCGGGCTTCGAAGGTGGTCGCATGCCTCCGGGCTTTGGCCCAGGCTTGCGTCCGGGTGGACCCAGCTTTGGTCCCGGCCCTCGTCCGGGAATCGGCTTCGGTACGGCTCCAAGCTCACGTCCGGGCTTTGGCCCAGGCTTGCGTCCAGGTGGCCCGGGCTTTGGCGGCCCCGATGCCGGTGGTCCAGTTCCGCCACGCGGCGGCCCGGTGCGCTTCCCGCCCGGATTCCGCGGATAACAAAACAACGACTCCTGAAACAACGGCCTTCGGGCCGTTTTTTCGAATCCAAGACTCCCGAATTCTGGAATCCGGGAAGCCCGTGAGACCTCCTATGGCCTCACCCAAACAATGCGCTTGTCATGCTTCCACCACGTCATCTGCCGCTTGGCGTACTGACGCGTCTTGGCGGCAATGACCGGTTCGGCAGTAAGCGGATCGACACCGTCCAGAATCGCTTTCGCCATTTCGGGATAGCCGTGACTCTTCATGCCCGGACTCTCCAATGTATAGCCCTCGTCCAACAAGCGCTTCACTTCGCCGATCCATCCGCCGCGGACCAGTAGCGGCGTGCGTTTGTCGATACGTGCGGTCAGTTCGGCGCGCGCCCACTCCATGCCAAAGATCAGCAACTCGTACGGGCAGGTTGAAACAGTAAGCTGCGCCGACTTGGGTTTGCCGGTGAGCCGGTGAATCTCCACTGCACGGATGACGTAGGGTTTGTTCTCGCGCGGGATGGTCTTGGCGGATTCCGGATCGATATCCGCTAATTCGGCAAAGAGCGAAACGCCATCGTCTTTGACGTACGCGGCCTCCAATTCCGCCCGCAGCGCATCGTCTTTGGCAGGCAATGGCTGCAGTCCGTCGATGATGGAGCTGATGTACAGCATGGAGCCGCCGATCAACATGGGCACGTTGCCACGAGCCTGCACGGCCTCGATTGTCTCGGTTGCCATACGTTGGTATTTGGCCGCGGTGATCTCTTCAGAGGGTTCGATGACCGAGAACAGCAGATGCGGCACGCCTTTCATCTCGTCGTTCGTGATCTTGGCGGTGCCGATGTCCATACCCTTATAGAGTTGGCGTGAATCGGCATTGATCACCTCAACGGTTTTGCCAACAGCGGTGAGTGCTAAGGCCAACTCCACTGAAAATGCCGTCTTGCCGCTGGCGGTTGGGCCGAGCACGACCAGGAGCGGCCGCTTTGCGGAGCTGAGGAATTCGAGCGCGGTATTGATGGGCTGTTCCACGGAGGAAGCGTACTGATGCGGTGGCTGGAATCCTAGTCTTGAGTTTCTTCTTTCCACTTTTTTAAAAAAGTGGCAAAAACGTCGCGCGGCACGGAGGGGGCCAAGTGGTCTGCCATCCCGTTCGCGAACGGGATGGCGTGGGAGCTGGCGCGCACGCGTTTTTTGGTTCCTTTTTGTCGCTCGGACAAAAAGGGACGGAAGAATCCGAAGGAAATCCTTGGCAACATCGACACCTATATTCTTAAATCTCATACGTAAAGCATGCTTTTCTTTCGACTGCCTCAACATAGAAGGAACTGCCTGGAAACTGCCGAAAACCGCCGTTTTTCGCTATACTGACCTAGTCACGTATGTCATCAGACACACCCAACACCCAACTTCATTCCTTTCTCTCTCCGTCCATGCATCCGCAGCTTCAGTCGATTGCCAAGCAGTTCTCCCGCGGTCACATTGCGCCGCACAGCGATATCCTCGTTCCGACCGTCATTGAAAAGACGCAGTTCGGCGAGCGCGCGTACGACATCTACTCGCGCCTGCTGGAAGAGCGCATCGTCTTCCTCGGCACGGGTATCAACGATTCCGTCGCCAACACGATCATCGCCCAGCTCCTCTTCTTGGAAAAGCAGGACCCGAAGAAGGACATCATCTTGTACGTGAACTCGCCAGGCGGTCAGGTCAGTTCCACGCTGGCCATGTACGACACCATGCAGCTCATTGCTCCAGATGTATCCACCGTCTGTCTGGGTATGGCCGCCTCGGGCGGAGCCATCATCCTCATGGGTGGAGCCAAGGGAAAGCGTTTCGCGCTCCCCCACTCCGAGATCATGATCCATCAGCCGCTTGGCGGAACCGAGGGTCAGGCTACCGACATCGCCATTCACGCCGAACACATCATCCGCATGAAGGACATGCTCAACGAAATGATCTCCAAGCACTCCGGCCAGAAGGTAGCCAAAGTGAAGGTGGACACCGAGCGCGACAAGTTCCTTACGTCCCAGGAGGCTCTCGACTACGGCCTTATCGACCGCATCATCAACAAGAGCGCCAGCGCTGCGTAAGCGACAAGTATTCGCAACGAAAAACGCCCTCCTTCGTCCTTCGGACTAGAGAGGGCGTTTTCAGTATCGGCGATGGGCTATTCGGCTTCCGTCGGCTCGGTCATCTCATCGGGCTGTGCGTTCACCGCAAAGTAGAACACCAGCAACCAAATGAACGGAGGAAAGCACGCCGCAATCATATCGGGCAGCGGAATACCGGTCATGAGCGACTTCAGCATCAGACCTGCTGGAATGCATCCGAGTGCGATACCGCCGACCCAAGCCGCAATGTATTGATACCGCCCGACCATGAGCATGCCTCCGCCGAAAATAAATAATGCCGGCAGGAAATGCGCCCAAATGGTCCCGAAGACTTCCAAGGCACCCAGTCCGTCCGTGACGTTGGCCACGAACGGAGCAAAATCGCGATACTCGGCCATGCCGATGAACAACATGGGCAGACCGACTGCGACGCGCAGGATGATATTGGAGACGGCGGGGACGGATTTATAGTTCATCGGAAGAGAAAGGGAAAACTATTTCGTGGGGCAAGCACAAGCTCCGCCTTTGCCGCAACCGCAAGCACCGGCGCCAGGAGCGCACGACTTGCAGCAAGACATTTTCTTGATCACCCAGAATGCAATCAGCATGGTGCAAGCGCCCTGAATGGCAGGTCCGACGGTCTGACCGATGGACATATCGCCGAGAGCAAGAGCCAAACCGGCCCAGCCCAAAATGCCTCCGAATGAAGCATGGATACAAATCTTGGTAATGCACTTCAGTTGGCCGACGGCGAACAGCACGCCACCGACGATTTCAAATGCCGGAAACACGTATGCCAAAACGCCGGCTACCATTGCGACGGCAGGAACGCTTGGGAACACGCTCTTGGACATGGAGACGAATTCAGTCAGGAAGCGGTAGTGGTTCACGCCGAAAGCGGCGAGAGCAAGACCGAAGCCGATGCGCGTCAACCAAGGGGCATAGCGGGACGGACAAGGCTGCACGGGGCATTTGCAACACGACATGGGGAAATGAGGAAGTGAATAAGGACGCGCGGATTATCGCATCCTCTTGTGTTGATTGGACTCCAAATGTCGTGCGGCGCAACTGGAACCGACGCGCTACACTGCATGCGATGTTTACGCTGCATCGAACAACGTCCATCGGCCGACGCGGCACGTTGCATACCGCTCATGGCGATATTCAAACGCCGTTCTTCCTGCCGGTGGCAACCGCAGGCGCCATGAAAGGCATTACGTTGCCGGACCTCGTGGAATTGGAGTCGCAAGTACTGCTGTGCAACACCTATCACCTGCATATTCAGCCGGGCGAAGACATTGTTCACGATGCCGGCGGATTACATAATTTCCTACACTGGGAAAAACCGATCCTCACCGATTCAGGCGGCTTTCAGGTGTTCTCGCTCAAGAGTATCCGGTCCATTACCGACGCTGGCGTGCAATTTCAGAATCATCGCAACGGCAGCCCGCTGTTCATTGGGCCGGTGGAATCCATTTCCATTCAACACAAACTCGGGTCCGACATCATCATGTGTTTCGATGAGTGCCCACCGTCCACCGCACCGCGCGTGGACCAGATGAAAGCAGTGGATAGAACCTTGATGTGGGCCCGGCAGTGCAAGAAGACGCATGAGGAATTGCTTACAAAGAAACCGAGGAAACCCAGGAATCCGAAGAGTCCGACGAACGGTATCTCCTCGGAATCATCGGATTCTTCGGACTCATCGGAATCCCCGTTGTTGTTCGGCATCGTCCAGGGCGGACTCGAGCGTGACCTGCGCGAGAAATGCGCCAACGAACTCATTGCCATCGGCTTCGACGGATACGCCGTCGGCGGATTGGCAGTGGGCGAAACCGAATCCGAAATGCTCTCGGTTCTGGACGTCGTGTGCCCGCTCTTGCCCGCGGAGAAGGCCCGGTATCTTATGGGCGTCGGTGAAATCCACCAGCTGCGCGAAGCTGCAAAGCGCGGCATCGACATGGCCGATTGCGTCTCGCCCATGCGCGAAGCGCGCCACGGCAACGTTTGGCTGAGCGACGGAACCAAGCTGCGCATCAATCGCGCTGAATATAAAATCGACCACTCGCCCATCGATGCGAATTCCCCCACCCGTTTCGGTCGCGACAATCTGAAAAGCTACCTCCACCACTTGCTGCGCCTAGGCGAGCGTTACGGCGAGACAATTGCGTGCATGCAGAACATGGGCGTCATGCTGGACGCCATGAAGAAGCTGCGCGAACAGATCGACAAGACAGATGCACTCTAGCCGCGGCGCTTCAGCCACCAGGCTTTCATAGGCGGCAGCGAAACCGTCGAAAGCAAATAGCCAGCCACCGGTACCAGGGAATTCAACCACCAATTCGGCGTGCCGATCGACATCAGAAACAACGCGACCACCGCATAGGTCATTACGGCGATGGTGCATTTGCGAAAAAGGCTGGTCTCCCAGGTCTTGTCCGCTTCTACACGGGCATTGCGAAGCTCGACAGTCCGAATGGCGGACTCCAGTCGTTCAAGGCGTTCTTGATCCATGGTGCTTATTTTCCAGTGACACCCGTGATCTCGATCTCGGTGAAGTTCTGGCGATGACCGCGGATGATCTTGTTGTAACGCTTGCGGCGCTTGAACTTACGAACGACGATCTTGTCGCCGCGGAAGTGCGAGAGAATCTTTGCGGTTACCGCAGCCCCGGCGATGTACGGCTTGCCGATAACGGCGTCCGTTCCGCTGGAAAGCAGCATGACTTTGTCGAAGGTGAGGCTGGCGCCGACTTCTGCATCAAGCTTCTGCACTTTGAGCTTCATGCCCTTCTCGGCCTTCTCCTGGAAACCGGCGATGTCGACGATTGCAAACATGTGATTAGGTGTCGTTAAAAGCTGGGAGAGTGTAGCTCGACAGAAAAACGGGCGCAATACCTTTCTTTCACTGCCTCCAAGACTCCGAAGATACCAAGAATTCCCGAATACCGCAGTATCGAAGTCTGAAGGGGGTCAACTGCGTCATCCAAAAAGAAGAAACGACAAACGGAAAAGGATGTAGTACTATGAAGAGGAGGGCGCCTAGCTCAGTTGGTTAGAGCATCTCGCTTACACCGAGAGGGTCGCGGGTTCGAATCCCCCGGCGCCCACCATCGTATTCTGGAGTCCAAAGGAGTCAGTGGAATCCGCTCTCGTTTCCTTGCCCAAAACCCCCGTCTTCCTCTACACTTTCGCCGCTATGCATAACATCCTCATGACCATCGAGACCGTTGTGGCGATCCTCATGTCGCTGTGCATTCTGTTGCAACATCGCACATCCGGTTTGTCTGCAACCTTCGGCGGCAGCGGCGCAACCTACGTACAGCGTCGCGGTGCGGAGAAGGCCCTGTTCGTGTTCACGATTTGGTTGGCGGTGGCATTTTTCGTCATTGCCGCAGTGTTGATGTACATCGGTTAGAGAAGTTCTGAGTCGTGAGTTCCGAGTGACAAAACGAACACTCACAACTCGTAGCTCGTAACTCGTCTCTCATGTTGCGTTCCCTCATTCGCCTCATCGCGGCCATGTCGCGCGTCGAGCGCCTAGCACTCGCAGTCCTGAGCGCGGGGCTTTTGCTGAGCTGCGGGATGTTGCTCCGACAGTTTTATATCGATAACACCGTTCAGGTGCCGGTCGCCGGCGGTACCTATATAGAAGGATCGGTCGGCGAACTCCTGCCGCTCAACCCCTGGTTCACGGTAACCAACGACGTCAACCGCGACATCGTGTCACTCGTGTTCTCCGGATTACTGCGCTACGACCCTGCGAGCGGAAAGATTACCGAAGACATGGCGACCATGACCGTATCGAGCGACAACCGCATCTACACACTCACGCTCAAGCCCGACCTGTTGTGGCACGATTCCACCAAGGAAAAGCCTCATCCGGTCACCGCAGATGACGTACTCTATACCTTTAAGACGGTCCAAGCCGCAGAATTCCCCAACGCCATCCTGCGCCAGAACTTCCGCGGCGTGGAAATAGAGAAGATCGACGCCCGCACGGTGCGATTCCGCCTGGAAAAGCCGTACTCCTTCTTTACGAGCAATCTGACGTTGGGCTTAGTGCCGCAGAATGCATTTGCAGACATACCGGTCGACAAATTGGACCAAGTGCTCGATTTCGGCTTTCACCCGATCGGCAGCGGCCCGTACAGCTTTGTCAGCTTGCTGCAAACAGACTTGTCGACCGAGGTAACCCTGAAGCGGTTCCCGCAAAAGGGCATGCCCGACTATCGCCTGGAGCGTTTGGTCTTCCGTATTTTCCCCGACTACACCGCATTGTTGTCGGACATCATCAACTTAAACGGCGTACGTCTGGTGCCACGCAACGACAAAGGTCAGCCGATCGTCCCCAAACGCTTTACCGCCATGCCGTACACGTTGCCCCAATACGTGGCGGTCTTTTTCAACTTGGATCGCGAAGCATTGGCAGACAAGCAACTGCGCTTGGGCCTGCAGCTTGCCACCGACAAAACCGCCGTTGCCGCAGTCGCCAACGAAACACACATCGTAGATACTCCCCTGCTGGAAATCGATCTTGGGGACTGGCGCTATAAATTCGACCGCGCCGCCGCACAGGGTGCATTATTCGAATCCAACTGGAACTTGCCGGAGAAATTGCGCTTGCAACGCGTACTGGAGCAGCGCGACGCAAACTCCGTCGGTCCACTGAAAACCATTCCGCCGGTGGCGTTGCTGGAAACCGGCGCATCGCTGGTGCTGACCGGCGCGCTCGCCGATGTCGGGCATTCCCGGCTGTACGTGAACGGCATTCTGGCACTCACGGGCAGTGCATTGCCCGCCGGATCGCAGAGTGGCAGCTGGCTGGTGAAATTGCCGACGGATGCCAATATGAGCGGCGCACTGAAGATCGGCCAGAACATCGTGAAAATGACCATCGCCGACGGCGACATTCTGGATTCAGCGTACCTGCGTCGCGTCACCGAAACGCAAATCTACGAGCGTGCGGCAAAAGAGCAGCAGTTGGTGGATCAATTCAAGCGCTCCACCCAAATGAAGCCAGATGATCCGCAGCGCCTCGCCGCCGATGACTTGTATCTGGAAGCCGGCTATCTGCGCCGCAAAACCGACCAAGATCCTCCGCACCGCCGCGTAAACGCGCAGGGCAAAGAGCTTGTGCTGACCTTATTGACCAGCAATAAACCCGAGACGTATCCGCTGTTAGCCGAGAAAATCAAGCAGCAGTGGGAGGCTCTGGGTGTCGGCGTGAAAATCGAGGTACCCAAGACGCGCAAGGACTTCGAGCAACGCATGTTGTTGCGCGACTACGACGTGTTGCTCTTCGGCCAATCATTGCTGGATAACCTCGATAGCTATCCGTATTGGCATTCCAGCCAAACACAAGAACAGGGTGACAAACAGAAGTTGAAGCTCGACGCCTTCAACTTGTCTCAATACGCCTCATTCGAAGCCGATTCATTATTGGCTCGTGTCCGAGAAACCAGCGATATGAAGTCACGCGAGAAGGCGCTCAAAGAATTGAATGAGATTCTCAAACGCGACGTCCCCGCAGTCTTCCTGTATTCGCCGCTCTATGTCTTCGCCTACGACGACAGTATCTCGGGCATTCAGCCCGGATCATTGGCGCTGCATTCCGATCGCTTTCTTACGCTGAGCAATTGGTACATCAACACGGACCGCCGTTTCAAAGAGGGAAAAAGCTGGCTTTCGCTACCCGGCTGGCTGCTCAGACTCGGGCGCTGAACAGCCTCTCTTCGCCCCCTTACCAATTGGCCTTGTCACGGTCAAACACTTTCCCTATGATTTTGCGGCCCTCGGAGTTACTATGAGGGCTCAGAAACCCCAGAAAACATGGAAGTTCTCCTCCTTACTGACATCCCCGGCATCGGCAGGCGCAGCGACGTTATCGTCGTCGGCAACGGCTTTGCCCTCAACCACTTGCTGCCCTCCCGCAAGGCTCTCGTCGTGACGCCAAACGTCCGCCGCCGCTATGCCGAGCAGATCAAGAAGCGCGCCATTGAGCGCGACGGCGAAAAGAGCATGCAGTTGTCCACGATCTCCATGCTGAAGGACAAATCCGTCTCGTTGACCAAGAAGGCCAGCAAGACCGGTAAGCTGTACGCTGCAGTCACCGAGAAGATGATCGCCGCAGCGCTGGCTTCGCAGCTGAACATCACCGTCAGCGAGGGGCACATCAACTTGGAGAAGTCCATTAAGAGCACGGGCAAGCACGTCGTAACCGTGAAGATGGGCGAGCAGACTGCCAGCATCACCGTCGAGGTGAAGGGAGACGCGAAGGCTGCTGAGTAATCGGCGTTCCTGCCGAGTTTCGCACGTCTGGAGAATTTTTGCCGAGCCTGTTACCCTAAACGTATGTTGCTGATGCAGGAAATGGGCGGAATGGAATCCGCTACACCATCGGAAGGAGGAGGAAGTGCGTCCGAGCAACTGTCCGAAGCCGCCAAAGAGCGGTTTGCGCAGGCAAGTAAGCAGATTAAGCAAATCATTAAAGAGGAGAAGAAAGCGCGCAAACGCGACGACAGCGTCGCGCGGACCATCATGCAGTTCCTGGGTGATGAGAACTACGCCGCGTTCTTCCCGCTGATTTCACACCTTGCCGCCCGCGACTGTCCTTCCATTTTCATTTTGGCGATTCTGTCGCTCATCCATGAGCCGTCATCGGCATCGGTCGAAGACTATATTCGCGATAACCGCGTGACGATCGATGAATCCACGACGGAACATGCGCAAGCACTTGGCAGCGGCCTGCCACCTGAGCTTCGTAAGCGCCTGCTGACGTGGGTTTCTCGCTTGGAACTGGTCATGAGCATCGATGCGCCGAAAATCTTGATTCGCTTAATGGTCGACGAGGAAAATATCGACGGAACGGTATTGGACCTTACGACATCTGCCCTGGTGGAATTTTTCGAACGCTCCGAGCGCCCGATCCCCTACGACGATCTGCAGCCGTTGACCATGGGTATTTTACAAACGGTCATCGAGCCGTACGTCGACATCATTGAGCAGCACTTCAACCGCCTGAAGGACGAACAGCGCGTGCGCGACGGCAGCGACAACGACTAAGCGCAGAAGAGAAAGTCCTGCAGCGGCGTCTGCTTGCTACCATTTACATTTCCGTACAGCCGCAGTCGGTCGGCGAGCATGCCGAACTCCGTGCCGTCGAGCAGTTTGAAGATCTGTTTTTTAGCTACGGCAAAGCGTTCCGGATGATGCACGCGAGCGATGGTGATATGCGGATGGAACTCGCGCCTATCGGTCCAAGGACAGGATTTTTTGAGGAGCGCCAGCGGGGGCGAAAATGCGACCGGGAAGAACAGTACGTTGTCGCGCCCACGGTCACCAAAGGTGTCCGGTTCAGTGACTTTCAGTGAAAAGGACATCGTCTTGGCGGCGATTTTGGCGGCTTGCCGAGCGATACCCAGATACTCCAACTCACCCACCTCGGGCCAGAACATCAGCGTGAGATGCGGGGTTTGCGGATTCTGGAACGTGAGACAGTCCTCGAATGGCTTGAGCAGAGCTTGCAGACGCTGAAATTCAGCCAAAGCTGCATGCTGCAACGGGAGAGCGAGGAAGGTGCTGCACATAGGGAACGCGGGTTGCTGCATAAGGTCCATCATACGGGATTCCGAAGAAACCGAGGTAACCGACGATTCCGAGGGAAGCAGGAGTTCGTCGAACTCCTCGGATTCTTCGGCTTCTTCGGAATCCTTTAGCGTTTCAATACCGCCAAGAACGCATCCTGCGACAACGACACCTTCCCCATCTGCTTCATGCGCTTCTTTCCCTTCTTCTGCTTGTCGAGCAGCTTGTTCTTGCGCGTCACGTCACCACCGTACAGGTAGCCCGTCACGTCCTTGCGCATCGCGGAGATGTTCTCACGCGCGACGATTTTACCGCCGATCGCGGCCTGGATGCTGATTTGGAACTGTGCCTTGGGAATGGCTTCCTTCAGCTGTTTGCAAATCTGCGTACCCACGTCGTGCGCTTCGCTGCGGTGGACGATGGTCGAGAGTGCATCGGACGGCTCACCCAAGAGCAAAATATCCATTTTTACCAGTTCGCCGGCGCGGTAGCCCAAGTGTTCATAACTCAGCGATGCGTACCCCGACGATGTGGACTTCAGCTTGTCGAAGAAATCGAGCACGATGCCCTGCAGCGGTACCTCGAAGTGCATGAGAACGCGTTGTTCAATGTACTCCATGGAAAGGTACGTACCACGGCGCTCCTGCACCAACTGCATGCAGGCTCCCACGTCTTGTTCACGACACACGATTTCCAGTCGTACCCATGGCTCGCGGATTTCTTCAATATACGTCGGATCCGGAAATTCGGAGGGATTGCTAATGAGCGCCACCGACGGATCATCGATTTTCAGCAAGCTGGCACGCACCGCCTCGGACGGGTTCTTTGCGCGCAAGGCAACCTCGTAGAGCACGCTGGGAGCCGTAATCACCAGTTCGCAGTCGTATTCGCGCTCCAGTCGCTCTTGGATGATATCCATGTGCAACAGTCCGAGGAAGCCGCAGCGGAAACCGTTGCCGAGTGCAGTATTGTGTTCGTACGAAATATCCAACGCCGCATCGTTCAGCGACAACTTCTCCAATGAAACGCGCAACTTGGGGTATTCGTCTGCCTCGGTAGGGTAGACGCCGGCGAAGACCATGGGCTGCACTTTCTTATAACCGGGCAGTGGAATTTGCGTCGGATCGGACGCGATGGTGTCACCCACACGCGCCTCGGCTACGTTCTTCATGCCGGTCACGATGTACCCGATTTCTCCTTGTTTCAGCGCTTCGGCCGAGATGTATTTTGGCGAAAAGAAACCTACGTCCTGCACTTCGAATTCTACCTTAGAGCCAAGCAGGTGCACTTTATTCCCCTTCTTGAACTCTCCGTCGATCACGCGAGCATATGCGACCACACCGCGGTATTCGTCCATCACGGCGTCGAAGATGAGCGCACGCGATGCACCTGCGGTCTGGGCCCCGATTGCAGGACCGGGAATACGGTCGATAACAGCTTGGAGCACCTCCAACACGCCGGTGCCGTTCTTGGCGGAAATGGACAAAATCTCGGATGGATCGCAGCTGAGCATCTTCACCACCTCGCTGGAAACGCGTGGCACATCGGCTGCCGGCAGATCGATTTTATTGAGTACCGGAATGATCTTCAGATCGTGCTCCATGGCCATATACAGCACCGCCAGCGTCTGAGCTTGAATTCCCTGCGACGCGTCGATGAGCAAAATGGCACCTTCGCAGGCAGCCAATGAGCGGCTCACTTCGTAGCGGAAGTCTGTGTGGCCAGGTGTATCGATGAGGTTCAGCTGGAATCCTTTGTAATCCATGCGCACCGGCGTCAGTTTGATGGTAATACCACGCTCGCGCTCCAGATCCATGGAATCCAGTAGTTGCTCCTTCATTTCACGCTTCTGCAGCGTGCCGGTGAGCTCGATCATACGGTCGGACAACGTCGATTTTCCGTGATCGATATGGGCAATGATGCAGAAGTTTCTGATATTCATAAGAAGCCGACTCATGGTACAGAAAATGCACAGTTCGTCCTACCCCTTCCGAAAGAAGTCCAAAAGCGCCTCTTGGCCCTTTTGCAGCAGAGAGAAGCAAGCCGCTGGGTCCATACTGTTTGCGTTATCTAACTTGTCTCCAGGCGCCTGTGGCACAGCCTCGAACTTCACACCATTCGCCAGCGCGGCAATGGCGCCATGAAAACGTTGAGTAAGGACAAATTGTGCCGATGAAACCTCTGCAACCAATACCTCGAATGTCCGGACATCGATGCTACGCACAGCAACATTCTTGACAATCGCGCGAACTTTTTCTGCGGCAGCCTGATCCTTCCCGGGCTCCAGAAGCAACACCACAACCTCGTCCCAGCCTTTGGCAACCTCCACCTGTACACGGCTCAAGAATTCAAGTGTGGTATTCGACCGAGGAACAATGATCAATTTTTTAGTACTTTGATGTAAAGTTCCTTTGAATATAGCTATAGCTGGATCAAAAGTTTGAACTACTATTGTATTCTTAGGGGCAGATTCACCAAAGAATGCCTGCACACGTTTGAATGAGTCCGGATCTCGAACGGAGATAAATGAAGACCATAGCAACGCCAATCCCGTGCAACGTTTTGCAACAAAAGATCGTACTGGTCCAATTCCTTGGAATGCCAGAACAATCTTTTTCCCATGAAACTTGGCGACAAGCGCATACCACCACCAAAGTATGGGTGCTTTCCAAGACTCAGCATCGGTAAAGAGTGATCCACCACCGAAAACAACTGCATCACACTCGCGTATTGCCTTCAGCGTGCGCCACCATGGCCGAAAGAGTGACCGAAGACCCATCGGCAGGCGCGGATACTCGCCTGTGGCGGTCACCACCTTCCATTCCACTTCGGGGAAATACTGCAGAAAATACGACCGCAGGGCTTCATCCCCTAGATTCTCGACGCCGTAGTTGCCGAACAGAACGCAGCGCATACGTAAAACAGAATAGACGCAATTTCCTTCCCACTCCACTCCCCTACCTTATTTGGCGGGTGCTGCCTCGACTGCTGCAGCCGGAGCCTCGGCAACTGCCTCTGCAACGGGAGCCGGCGGTGTGGCGATGGCGAACTCCTCGGCGCTGGTGAAGCGCTCGCTGATGCGTGCGCTCTTGCCCTTACGGCCGCGCAGGAAGTTCAACTTGGCACGGCGGACCTTAGCGACTTTTTTTACCTCGATCTTCTCGATGAGGGGTGAGTGCAGCGGGAATACCTTCTCCACGCCGACGCCGGAAGCAATGCGGCGAACCGTAAAGCTTACGTCGGCCGGGGTGTGACCACGGTGAATGCTGATGATAAGACCTTCGAAAATCTGAATACGCTCCTTATCACCTTCCTGCACCTTCTGGTGAACGCGGACGGTGAAACCCGGACGAATGTCGGGGCGGTTCTTTTCGTATTTCTTGGCCTGTACTGAGAGGAGTTTCGAAGGCATGCCGCGAGAAGGTACGCGAAAAAAACATCAGTGTAAAGGGCTTCTTGAGAGGAGTGCAGTCTATTTCCGAGCCTCTTCCATGTCTTTGGCGATGAGGTTGGTAGCCACCAAATGGCGTGGGTCATCGACAATTTCAAGAATGAAGCGATCTCGCAAACTCAGGCGATACAGGAAATCCGCTTTCGGGAAGAGCGAGTACTTCACATTGCGCATGGACGGGTCTTGCGAGAGCAACAGCTCGACAACCTCCTTCTTCACGTCTCCGACCAACAGGAGATCAACCTTGCTATGTGTGCCGACGAAGCTGCCTGCCAAAAGAAGGAATTGTACCCCGGGCAATGACTTGAGCGAGGAAACGGTCGCACTCTCCCCTCCTCGCACCTCTTTGGAGAACATGCTCTTCAGTTCATGGAAGAAGATGAAGTCCGGATCTACCTTATAGAACTTCTTACGATTGCGATGGCGCGCCTTCACCAAACCGATGCGACGCAAGTTTTCCAACTCACGGCGAATGGAATTGATCTGCTCATTGAGCAAACGCGTGAGCTGACGAATGAAATACTCCTCCTCCGGATGAAGGAGAAACACTGAGAGTAATTTTACCCGAGTCTGGGAGCTAAAGAGTGCTTTCAGTGCGTCGTGAACCATAAGGAAGTGAGCGGTAAACCCACGTTCACAAATGTTACTCATAGAGTGAATGCAGATCAAGAAAATTGAACAAACTGTATGTACTATTTATGTATTCTTATTTTTTGCTTTAAATAAGCCATAATTTAGTGTTTATTACCTTTCATTTTTTACTTTATTGTACAAAAAATGTGTTCAGATTTTGTTCAGCGACTCCATTCCGTACTCAGTGAAAGAGCAAAGGCTAACAGTTGAGGAAATCCGTCTATTGTGCTACAATGTCTTGATGTCTACACACAAAAAACTCCTCGGATTCCTGGCAGTTGTATTGCTGGCAATCTTGGTTATGCACGGAGAGGCACTCGGACTGCCAACGGCATTTGCCCAGGCAGGTGCAGGACAACAGGTACAAGGACAGCTTGGTGAACCAGCAGTCGGCATTATGTCGGCTTTGGGCATTATTATCAGCTTCATGCAGGTGATTGCGCTGATTGCTTTGTGGATTCTGCAGTACCTGCTCTCGACCGACTTCATGACCGATCCGCTCATGATGGCGCAATTGAACCAAATCTGGGTTCTTTCACGAGACCTGGTGAACTTGGCGTTCGCGCTCATGCTGATTGGCGTAGCAATCTATACGATCATTACCGCTAAACAGGAGCTTATTAAAGGGAAGCTCGTACAATTCTGCATGGCCGTCATTTTGGTCAACTTCTCGTGGTTCTTCCCGCGTGTGATCATCGACATTGCCAACGTGCTGACGTCGACGGTGTACTCGATTCCCAACATGCTGCCGGGCTTTAACTGTGAAATGCGCGACGACAACGGTAACTTGCGCCCGTGTCGCGTGCTGTTGGACGTCCTCATTCTTCCTGAACCCAACGCGAAGGCAGGTTACTGCGCCGGCCCGTTGCCGGTCCCCGGTACAGTAGTGAACTGCGACTGTCTGCCGTCACTCGTATGCTACAAAGAAGGAGAATTCGTCGCAGCTGCATCGGTAGCCCCCGGCCATGCGATGATTAACGGACTAGCCGTGAGCTTTGCTCGCCTGAATGCGCTCGCCAAAGTACCGGCCAGCGTTATTGGTGCTCCGGGCACAACCCAGAACGTCATTACTATCAGTTTGCGACTGCTTGTGAGCACGGTGCTCATCTCCATTCTGCTCATGGCAGCCACCCTACCATTGGTCGGTCTGGCAGTTGGATTAGTCATTCGTATGGTCATTCTGTGGGTCTGCGTTGCATTCATGCCGTTCGCATTCTTGGGCTATGCCTGGAACGGCAAGCTCGGCATTCCCGGTGCAGACGATAAATTCAACATCTGGGATAACTTTAAAAGTGCCGCGTTCTTGCCCGCTGTTGTGGCAATTCCATTCTGCATTGGCTTCATGATGTTGTCCGCTACGGCGCGAGTCCAATCGCCGACAACGGGCCTGGTTCTGAATGTGCCCATCGTCAATGGCGTGAACGACTGGTGGGGGCTCATGTGGCTGTGCGCCGCCATTGGCATCATTTACATCGGCGCATTCTCCGCACTCGAAAGCAATAAGATCATTGGTCAGGCAACAAACAAGGTAAAGGGCTTCGGCGACAGCGTGGTTGGCATTGCATCTGCAGCACCCATGCTTATCCCCTTGCCGTTGCCCGGTCCGAACGGAACCACAACGACGCAAACGCTGGGCCAGCTTGCCAACAAGCCGCAGCAGATCAAGAACGCTATTCAGCAAAGCGCGCTCAGCGGCAAATCGCTCAAGGAAACGCTCGCCGGTCAGCAAGGCGGCACAACGACACAGGGCGGATTGAACATCGAGGCAACCAACAAAATCCTCAGCTCCAACAGTGCCGAGAACCAGCGCATTGTGGATGCTATCCGGCAATTGGGCTCTACTCCTGCCGGAGCCGCTCGAGATAACCAGCTGCGAGATCTTACCCAGCAGCTTAACGCCCGACTGCCGGCAGGTTCCGCTCAGCTCACGACTGCCAACGTGCTGCCGGAATTGCGTCAAATCGCACAACGCCAGGGCAGCGGCGGAATCCTGCGCCAGAACATCAACCTCATCGAGGCCGCAGAAAAAGCCGGCCGCACGCCGTAAACACCAGTACTTCCGCATTCTTCTTCCGTTATTCCCTTCATGACACGCCAGCAGCGCCAAGAACTGGCAGGTATGGGGCCCGATCGCCTGGAATCGGAGCGCAGTCGGTGGGCGGAATTGAAGATGTCGGTGGAAGCCGTACGTACGCACCCCCTGTTGCCCGAACTCGAGCGCATCGGTGCACAGGCGGCAACCCTCTGGCAACGCAACGCCATGCTCATGAACATGCCGGATGCCGGCGAACAGATTTCACGAAACTGGGAGCAAATGGGCGAGTTGTATCAGCAAGCCATGGAACTGCGCGCCCGTATGCTGGGCACGCGGCTGCAATCTACATTCGGCCTGGCACCGGGCAGCGACCCGCGTGAAGACATTATGGATCGCCTGAATACGTCGTTCTCCGTGCCAGAAGGCACCAACAGCTCCATGCGCGCCATTAATCGCACCCTGTCCACGTACGCACGCGGCCTGACCGCCGATCCAAGTGCAGTGTTGGACGGCAGCGCACGCGACGCACACTTCTACCGTCGTAACCGCAACGGACGTTTGATGGTGAACTGGAACCGCATGGAGGAAGCGTATCGCAACATCGATATGATCGCCGCCAGCCCTGCAGCGGCAATCAACCCCGAGCAGCGGCAACTGCTGCAGCAAATGCGTTCGGGTATCGGCCAAATGGAGGCAATCGATCCGGTCGGTGCAGCCATTGCCGACTGGCGTCGTAGCGTTCCGGTACGGCAAGCCGACTATCGTCCGATACGGTTTCTTACCGGTGTGGGTGCATCGTTCATTACCGGCATCGGTCTGATCATGGGCGCCAAACACGGCTTCACTTGGCCAACGGCTCTGTGGGCCGGCATTGCCGCATTGTCGATCAATCCAAGCTTAGCCCGCAGCAACACCTACAATGCCGTGCGTCGCCTCAGCTACCTCAACGAACCGCAGATTCAGAACGTAATTCAACACAGTGGCTTATCGGGCGACCGAGGCGCTGCTGCGATTGAGGAATTACATGAACTGAGTCGCGGTGAGAACCGCAGCCAACTCAATGCGCTCATTCGAGGCAATCAACCCATCACCATGGCGCAGATCGGCCAGCTAACCGACGGACGCAATACGCCCCTGGTGGAAGCCATGGCACGTCTGGGAAGCGATGAAGAGCGCAAGCTCTTCCTGCAAAGCTTCTTACAATCGCGCAGCCGCGACGAACAACAGATCACCCGTGAATACATTCGCGGTCGCGGCCAAGTAGATATGCGATTGGAACGCAATCCGTTCCTGTTTGGGGACAATACGGGAGCAGTCTAAGGACTCCAAAGAAACCGAAGAGTCCGAGGAGTTCGACGAAAAAATAGCGATCCTCGGGATCGTCGGCTTCCTTGGATTCTTCGGAATCTCTCAGGAAGATCTTTGGCTTCTACTCAACCTTGGTGAATTCTTTCGTATAGGCCTCCAGCACGTCGTTGAGCTCCAGCGGAATGCTGGTAATAACGCGCATACCGCACTCCATACCTTCTTTGGCCTCCTTGATGTCCTTGTCGATGTTCTTGAGCGACGTAATGCGTCCGGTACCGACCACTTCCTCGCCGCGCTTCACACGGAACGGTGTGCGCTTCAGGTAACCGTCGGTCACCTTGCCACCAATGATCTGCTCGCTCTTTTTGGTCAGGAATACGCCGCGGATTTCCAGGTGACCGGTGATCTTCTCTTCCTCGACCGGCTGAATAAGCCCCTTGAGCAGCAACTCCATTTCCTCGAACAGCTTGTAGATGATGTCGTAGTTCTGCACCTTCACGCCCTCGCGGTCGGCGGTCTTCATGACCGACAGCGGAGCCTCGACGTTAAAGCCCACCACGATACCCTGCGAAGCGGCGGCCATCATGACGTCACTCTCGGTGATTCCGCCAATCGCAGCGTGAATGACCTTGGGCTGCACTTTGTCGGTGATGAGCTTCTTGAGTCCTTCCTGCAATGACTCCAACGAACCTTGAGCATCGGCCTTCAGCACGATTTTCAACTGCGACAACTTTCCTTCGGTGAGACGACTGACCAAGTCGGCGAATCCGCGCTTGGGTTCGTTGCTCTTGGAGAGCTTGTACGCATCCATGAACGCCTGCAGTTCACGATCGGAGGAGAACACCTGGAGAATGTCGCCCACGCGCGGAAGAACGTCCAAACCGGCCACAACTGCGGGGCCGGACGGCAAGACTTCCTTCATGCGCTTACCGCCGACGCCAAGCAATGCCTTCACTTTGCCCGAAGCCTGACCGGAAGCGATGAAGTCTCCGACACGCAGGGTTCCGGCATTCACGATGACGGTGGCAAGCGGGCCGTGGGATTTATCCAAATGGCTTTCGATGACCGTGGCAATGGCGGGGCGATCTGGATCGGCCTTCAGCTCTTCCATTTCGGCAAGCAGCAACACGGCATCTAACAAATCATTGATTCCCTGCTTGGTTACGGCCGAACACGGCACCATGGGTACGCTGCCTCCCCACTCCTCTGCCTGCAAGCCGTGCGAAGCGAGCTCGCCTTTCACGCGCTCGGGATCGGCATTGGGGCGGTCCATCTTGTTGATGGCGACCAAGATGGGCACTTCGGCATCTTTCACGTGGTCGATTGCTTCGATGGTCGTGGGCTTCACACCTTCTTCGGCTGACACCACAAGAATGGCAACGTCGGTCACTTGGGCGCCGCGTGCGCGCATGGCGGTGAATGCCTCGTGACCCGGAGTATCCAGGAACGTAATGGGTTTGCCGTCGTGCATGACCTGGTACGCACCGATGTGCTGCGTAATGCCACCGGCTTCACCCGCCACCACGTCGGTGGAACGAATGGCGTCCAAAATGGAAGTCTTGCCATGGTCGACGTGTCCCATGACGGTGACGATGGGCGCACGCGGAATCAGCTTGGCCGGATCATCCAGCTTCAAAAGTTCGGCAAGGTCGTTCTTAATGAGCGCTTCCACCGCGACTTCGGCCACTTCGCGCTGCACTTCCACGCCGAGCTCCAACGCGATGATGGACGCGGTGTCGAAGTCGATCTGCTGGTTGATGTTGGCCAAAATGCCATTCTTCATAAGCGATTGGATCACCTTGGGCACCTGGATACCGGTCTTCTCGGCGAATTCTTTCACCGAAATTTGGATGGGCAAGAACACCGGACCTTCCTTCTTCTTGATCTGCGTTTGGTGCGTGGTGCCAGGAACGGCTTTAGGCTGCAGCTTGGCCAATTCCTTGGCTTCGGCGCGGCGCTGTTCAATGTCCTTCTTGCTGATGACGCGCTGGCGGGCAATGACCTGCTGCTGGCGGGCGATAGCCTCCTTGGGAACGTCGTCGAGTGTGAGTTTGCGCAATACGTTCAAGTTGGCGTCGGGCGCTTTCTTGGCCTCGGTCTCGGCATTCTTTTCAGCGGGAACAGCTTCGCCAGCGGCGCCCTCTTCTTTTGCCCCCTCTTCTGACTCTTCGCCGCCGTCATCGCCCTGCAGGTTCGCCCAATCGATGGTGATACCGCGCTTATTGGCGATGAAGCGGATGATGCCCATTGCCATGCTCTGCGTCACCTCGCGATCGGTCGGCTTTACGCCGAAATCGACAGTCATAAGCTCCTTGCGGAGTTCCTGTCCGGGAATGCCGAGAATTTTCGCAACTTGAATGAGACGCATGGACAACAAATGTCACGCGTAGCGTAACACACGCGACAGTGATTACCAAGAATAACCACACTCAAGAAGCATCTCTTTCAGGTTTTACTGATTTCCGAGTTCTTTCACCACATCGACTCCCCCACCCTGTTTTGCTCCATTCGCGCTCACACCCTGCAACACATCGACTGGGGCGGACTTTGCTGCCTCTGCGACTACGGCTCGTTGCATGGGTGTCGGACCGGCTTCGGGCGGCAGCGTGGCGTTGCCTGCATCTAACTGGCGCTTCACTTCGTCCTTCAGTTTTTGCACGCTTTCCAGCACCGCAAGCTGGAAATTGGAATAGCCCTTCACCTTGAATCCGGATGCACGCGCGTGACCACCTCCGCCGAATAATCTACCAGCAGCGACGTTCACATCGACAGACGGCGACGAGCGAACGCTGGCCTTCATGAGACCGGCCTCGGTCTCGGTGAAGAGCACGTGGACATCGGCATCGGGAATGGTGGAAATGAGCTCATCCAAAATTCCCGCAGTCTCTTTGGCGGTGGCACCCATCTCCTGCAAATCTTGCAAACTGATGGACGACCAGACGATGCGTGCGGACGGATCCATCTGGATGCCGTTGAGCGCGCGACCCCAAATTTTGAGTGTGGAAAGTGGTTTGGTTTTGTAGATATGCTTGATGATCTCCTGCTGGCGGGCGCCGAAGTCGAGCAAGTTGGCAGCGACTTCCAGCGACTTGGGCGTGGTGTTCGGGTTCTGGAAGCTGCGCGTGTCGGTAATGAGTCCGGTGAGCAGCAGTGTGGCAACGTCCGGCGTGAGGAACGACTTCCACTTCTCGTCGGAGACGAACCACGAGTACAGCACCTCGGTGGCGCTGGCGGAGGTCGGGTCGATGAGGTGCAACTGACCGAATTGGGTGTTACTGACATGGTGGTCGATGTTCAAGATGGGCACTTCGGAGAACAGATCGACGTTATCTGTGTATATAGAGCCGAGCAGACTCAACTCGGCGGTATCCACAACCACGATCAAATCGTAATTCGCTCCCCCTTCCGACAAGATGACGGACTGCTTTTTGATCTTCCCCTTCTTGGGCACCACGATAATGTTCACTTTGTTGTCTTCTACGGTGTAGCGCAATTTGTCGACTTCCACGCCATCGCTGCAGTCCAGCGTGATGATGAACTCCTGCTCGCCGCTGACCTTGGTGACCAAGTTCTCGAAGCCGGGCAGGAACTTGAGCGCCTCGGGCGGCGTGTCCGGACAGATGACCGTACAGTCCTTGCCGAGCGCCTTGAACACCGAGTAACAGGCCAGCGCACTGCTGAGTCCGTCGGGATCCACGTTGGCATGCGGGACGATCAGCAGCCGGTTATGACTGTCGATTGCCTTGCGGGCGTCTGCGATGGAGGCGGGAGTGAGGGGCATTTGACTTACTTTTCGTATTATTATGACATAATACTATTTAAAAATCAATAGTGATTACTGTCAAGAATAGGAAAAGAAGGGGGAAGTATAGGCAGAAGCGGCTTGCGGCGCCAGTGGACTTTGGCTTTTCGGGAACAGACCTCCACCCGGAAGTCCGTTATATCGACAATGCTGGTCGGGGCGCAGGGACTCGAACCCTGGGTCTCCAGACCCCCAGCCTGGCGCTTTACCAACTAAGCTACGCCCCGATGTTTTAATTATGCCCGATCTCCCGGAGGGCGCCAGGCGCCTTATTATTACGCTCTGCAGTGCAGAGCTTGGCAACTAAGCTACACCCCGATTGCGGCTACTCTAGTGGATCGCTGCGGGATTTCCAAACACCACCACTACTCTCTAGCACGTACACTGGAAGCTCTCCGGACTCTTCTTGGTGAGTGTCCACAGCGAGCCGTCGGCCTTCTTGCCCGACCACACCTTGCCCATGCCGGCCGCTTCCACGGTCGACTTGCGCGGCAGCACCAATGCACCGGCGGCAGTCAGCTCGGCGAGTGCTTCTTCCAGTTCTTTCGTCGTGCGTTTGGGGAGTTCCATACAAAGAGTATAGCGATTACGCGGCTTTTTTCACGTAGACCACGACTTTCTCCGCAACTTCGTCCGGCTCAATGCCTTCCATGCGGAACGCATGCGACACCACGCGGCACCCTGGCTTTAGCTGCGGCCAGATCTTGGCCTTGAACGTCTTCATGGTATCCGTGAGCAGATAACAGAAAATGACGTCGGCATCGCGGAAATCCTTGGTCCAAAAATTCCCGAGCTTCACGCGAATGTCGCGCTGAAACAAGCACCGGAGTTTGCAGTAGACGTACATGAGAATCGATAATTCATAACCCGTCACCTTGGCACCCGTGGTGGAGGCGGCCAGCAAGACGCGCCCGTCGCCGCAGCCTAAGTCGTAGGCGATTTCTCCTTTCTGCAGCCGGGCCATACTGATCATACGGGCCAGGATGGGGTGCGATGTCGGCAAAAACGGCGCGCCAAACCACGTGGCGTACGCACCGGGAATACACAGAAGAATGGCCGTAATGCACACGACCGGAAGCCAAATCCCCTTCGGGGTGAGCAACAAGGCAGCCATGAGAAGTACAATCTCGAGCATTGCCCTTAGTTATAGCGAAAAGTCCGATCCGCGACGAGTGCTCATTAAACGCGCCTCTGCTTGACCAAGGCGCGAGTGGCTTGCCCAGGTGCAGGTGTAAGTGTGGCCGTGTGGCCGTCGGACCGCAGGATGACGTCGAACATTTTTCCACGTGTGCGATCCAGCAAATCGTCGACACTCGCTATGTATGCATTCGTATTCCTTGAATACCAATATATCAATTCACGGATCTCTCGCAGTTTTGAAATACCGCCATCTGCATCCCTGACTGGTTCATCATCCATTTCCGCAAGCAGTCGACGAGAAAAATCATATGTGCCTAGGTTGAAGTCAGTCGGGTCGTCCTTGCGACTTGGCACATGGTAGTTCACGCGATTTTCAAAAACAGTAACTTTCGCGACAGCGGCCATGCGTTCCTGGGAATGCGCCATGCTGGCCATACCACTACCGAAAAAGAAGCCTCCCAGATATGCCTTCATCCCAGTGGTATCTAGTGTAAGAGGTGTTTCACCCTGGTGCTGCGTCCGTAAAAATGCCCATGGTCTGTCCAAAACGGGCAGCGGCGTCTTGCGATCCGAGCCAAAGCCGTCCGGCGAATGCTGCACGGTCAGGCGCATACCTTCTTCGGGAGTAATACCAAACACCAACTTCGGCAATTGGAAGGTGTTCTCTTTCGGGTCGAAGCGCCAGCCAGCCAGCGAACGGGACTTGAAATCGCGAAGCTGGCAGACGATGGGCGGGCGGGAAACGTCATTCTCATCGCCCACGGCTTCCATGACGTACGCGCGGTCACTGCGCATGAGATCCGTGCGGCGGACGCGCTCGTACAACTCAATGAGCGTCGTCGGCATCATGTTGGCCTGCGAAGGGCCTTCGTACGGGTCATCCGGCGTCGGTTTGCGCTGGGGACCTTGATACGTGT
Source organism: uncultured Candidatus Peribacteria bacterium (assembly GCA_964458645.1). Taxonomy (GTDB): domain Bacteria; phylum Patescibacteriota; class Gracilibacteria; order Peribacterales; family Peribacteraceae; genus DAORHV01. Next base: position 88,422 of record CAYWJU010000001.1, read on the forward strand.
CACCCAAGATGTCCTGCTGCCTGCCGTGCTTGTCGAACGTGGCTGAGAAGATTTCGGTACCACTGGCCATCGGGTCGCCGGAGCGGTCCTTGCCCTCACGGAACCAGGAGATGACGTACTCCTCCTCGCCGGCGGGACGGTTGGGGTGTGCCAGAATCGTGGCGCGCACTCCTTTGATGAGCTGTTGCACGCCAATGATGACATCCTGCGGACTGTACTGGCCTTGCTCGGCCGAACGATTGGCAAAATCAACGACGTCTGTCTCGGCGGCCTGCAGACGGATCTTTTCGGCCAAGCGGTTCACTTCGGCGGGATCTGCGTCCTTTGAGGCAATCAGCGTTTCAAGTACACCCACCATATCGCGGATATCTATGGGATGGGACGCGCGGACGATGGGATGGGTGATGGACCCGTTGCCCACGTACGACTGTCCATTGCGCAAATACACCGTATCGAGCACGTGATCGCGGAACTCCTGGCGCATGCGCAATGCTTCCAGGGGGCCGAACTTGCCGCCGTACTCCTGCACCAGCGGCAGCATTTCCGGCGTGCAGACTTCGAAGGGGTTGGTGGGCTTCATAAAAAGATGCCACATCATTATGGAAATTGGTCAAGTGAGCACCCTCTGAGTACACCGAAACCGCATTACCTCGAAGAAACCTCTTGGGAATGAGCGGATCGAGAGCACGCCGAAGTAGGAATCACCTCGCGGCGACCCCTACGTAACGGCTTGCTTTCAGGTTATTTCTTGAACGGAGAGACGTATTTGGCCTTGGAACCAAGCTCTTCTTCGATGCGCAGGAGCTGGTTGTACTTGGCGACGCGGTCGGTGCGGGACAACGAACCGGTCTTGATCTGTCCGGTGCGCAGACCCACGGCGAGGTCTGCGATGAACGCGTCCTCAGTCTCGCCGCTGCGGTGGCTGGCGACGGCGGTCCATCCGGCGGCCTGGCACATCTGGATGGTGGCGACGGTCTCGGACACGCTGCCGATTTGGTTGAGCTTAATAAGCACGGAGTTGGCGACCTTCTTCTCGATTCCCTTCTTCACGCGCTCGGTGTTGGTGACGAACAAGTCGTCGCCGACGAGCTGGAGCTTGGAACCGAACTTGGCGTTCATCATACCGAAACCCTCCCAGTCGTCCTCGGCGAAGCCGTCTTCAATGCTGACGATGGGGTACTTGGCAATCAGCTTGCCGTAGAACTCGACCAGTTCGGCCGAGGTGTACGCCTTGCCGTCGACCGTGTACTTGCCGTCCTTGTAGAACTCGTTGGCCGCACAGTCGAGTGCCAGCTGGATCTTGCCCTTGTAACCGGCCTTCTCGATTGCCTCCATGAGGACGCCAAGCGCCTCGTCGCTGTCCTTCACATGAGGGGCGAAGCCGCCTTCGTCACCGACGGCGGTGACGTGGCCTTTGTCCTTCAGGATCTTCTTCAGTGCGTGGAACACCTCGGCTCCCGCGCGGAGAGCGTCGGAGAACGTCTTGAAGTCGGTCGGGACGATCATGCATTCCTGGAAGCTTAAGCCGGAGTCGGCGTGAGCTCCGCCGTTGATGACGTTCATCATTGGAGTCGGAAGCAGGGTGGCGTCCTTGGTGCCGAACTGCTGAGCCAGCGACTTCCAGAGCGATTGCTTCTCGGAAGCAGCGCGGGCCTTGGCCACGGCCATGGAAGCGCCCAGGATAGCATTGGCGCCGAGCTTGGATTTGTTGGGCGTGCCGTCCAGGTCGAGCATGATCTGATCGACGGTCTTCTGGTCGGCGACCGGCTTGCCGGCAAGCGCCTTGGCAATGGGGCCGTTCACGTTGGCGACGGCCTTCTCGACCGATTTACCGAGATACTTGGATTTGTCGCCGTCGCGCATCTCGAGCGCTTCATGCGTGCCGGTGGATGCACCGGACGGAACTGCTGCACGGCCGAACGAACCGTCGGAGAGCGTGCAGTCCGCTTCGAGGGTGGGGTTGCCACGCGAGTCCAGGATCTGGCGCGCGTGAAGAGTGGTGATGGTTGTCATAGTGGCGAGATGCTACCCCAACGCCGAGGGTTACGGAAGACAAGACTTGTCCAAAGGGAATCCGAAGAAACCGAAGAGTCCGACGATTCCGAAGAACGAGGTAAAACAAGCATCCTCGGATTCCCCGGTTGCCTCGGCTTCTTCGGATTCCTCTCTACTCCCCAATCACAATCGCCACCTTCGCTCCATTCTCCACATCTCCTCCATTCCAGTCATGGATGGCGTTGATGAGCGCGCTCCACGTGTACGCGAAATTCTCGCCACGCTTGGTGCCCGGATCGTTGGTGATGACATGGCCGTCTTTGGTGTACCCGCGCAGTACCAGCATGTGGTACGGCGGACCGGGAGTCTGAAAGAACGGGTTACCCAACTGCCGTCCGGCAGCCGGAACAATCACCAGCTTGCCATCGGCCAGCACCTGCTTCAGCGAGGCTTCGGTCGGATCCTTCATGATGTCGGCGTGCAGCGACGGATTCTCGCCCTCAATGAGATCGGCGATTTCCTGTGCGGTTTCATCCACCGCTGGTCCGCTCGCATCGATGAGATGCAGGATGCCATCCTCGGCATCTTGCGCTGAAGTGATTTTCTGTCCGGCAAAATAGCGCAAAACCATGAATGCGCTGGCTTCCTCACAGGCCTCTCCGTGCACAGCATCCCAGTTGGCAAACGGTGCCTGGGGCGTGAACGGCACATCCCAATTCACTTCGTCACGCGTCTGCATCGGAACTGCGGGCTGCGATGCTGGCGGCAGAACGACAGTCTGCGACGATGATGAAGACGACGGACGCGGTTCGGCCTTGGGAACCGTTACTTCTTCCACTTCGCGAATACGTGCCTGACGATCCAGGCGTTCCTGAACAGAGCCGATGCCTTTCCAGGTGGCAATCACGACGACTGCGGCCACCGCAACGAGAATGATGTTTCGTTTCATGCAGCGAACTCTACTCCTACTCGGCTACGAGCACGAGCATGCAGGACCATGCAATACCCGGCCAAAAGCGTAACCATAAGGAGTCCGAGTGTTTCTTCCGGGCCGGTCTTCGTAAGGCGACGGGGCTTACCATTCACTGCAGCGGCAACGGTCGTCGCTGCATCGGAAGCCATGGCAACGGAAGACGAACGGCTGGAGGAGGGGTTGACCGCGATCATGGAAGACGGCGCAGACGACATGGCTTCCGATGATGAGCTGACGGAATGCTCTCCACCCGGAAAGCGCATGGTATTGAACAATCCGGCCAAGCTCTTGTAACCGGTTGCGGCGACGCTGTTGATACCGCCTTGCGGGAAGAGCGCGGCTTGCAACGGAGCATTCCAATGATTCACCTGTGCCACGTATGCCAAGCCGGAAAAGCCGACCAGCAACAGCGTGAGGAATGAAATGCGAACATTGCGGCGGCGAATGACATGTGCCGAGAACACAATGGACAAGATAATGCCGAGTGCTACCAATGGCAGCGACCAGAGCGCGAAGAACCCAAGTTGAGCGGTGTGGGCGACTTCGAAACGGTACGACAACAATTCGAACAGCAGCCACAGCACGGTCATGCCTGCCGGAACCCAGTGCAACAAGCGGAACTCGTAGTCGGCGCGATTGGATTTGAAGAACGAGGCGAGTAATAACGGATACAGTACCGTCAGCGCGAATGCGATGCACCAATAAAGAATGCCCGCCGGAAATGCAGGAAGCAGTGCGCAAACGAAGCCGGTTGCGACCATCACAATGCCCAGAATGAGCATCAACGCCGTTTCTGTATGGTGCTTGAGCGGCACAGGAACGGGATTCTCCCTGCCAGAGGAATCTATGTCAAGAGAAGGTAACGGGCGATAAGCAAATACCCAAATCCAAAGAAAGCAAATTCCAAAAACAGCCGCCGGTATCGACAGCTGGGATTTGGGAACTGGAATCTGGTATTTCGCGGTTTAGCGTTTCTTCCTTGGCAGATACTTATCGCGGCCATCGAAGGTGCTCCTCTTTTCCATAACCACGTAATGACGATTGCGGAATGCCATGAACTGCAAGGCTACATAGAGAGCCAACGACAATGCCCAGACAACCCATAATGCGCGCATGGAAACGAACTGAATCGTCTCGACACGACTGACCGTCAATACCAATGCAATGACGCCGAATGTCATTGCGGCACCTGACCAACTTGCCGAGAGCTTGCGGGTCACCGGGTTTTTCACGCGACTACGGTAATACTTGAGTACGAACGACAATGCGATGAGCAGCACACAAGCCGCGAGCACAATCTGCACTTTCGTATCTGCATAGTGCCATCCGCCCGGATTGGGCCAGAACCATTGGGAGAAGAATTGCTTCATAAGAGGAGGAGAAGGGTCAAACGATAGTGCGAAGTTCGAAGGTTGTCTACGCCTGTGCGCCTTTGGACTTGTTGCCGTGCTTGTGCTGCTGCGGATGCTGAGGCTTTTTGGGCTGATGCTGGTGCGACAAACGCTTCAGCACTTCGTGGACATCGTGCTCCATCTTGCGCTGACGATTGGTGGTCGACGGACGAATGAGAAGATACAACAGAAAGCCGACCACCGGCAGAACCGACACCAGGATGATGACGGCGATTTGATACAGGAACGAATGCGTGCGCAGCAGAATGTCGCGCGTTGCATACAGGACGAGATACACCAGCAACACGCCGGCGGCGATCATGCAGATTTGCATGGCGACAAGCGACGGATTTGCAGCAAAGAGCTGCGAGAAACCTTCGAAACTCGGAAACGACACTGGCACGGGAAATGCGGGGAAAGCTTACAAATGCGGATACTTCCGTCGATGGACAACAACGTATACCACCGTCGCCAACAGCGCAAGAATCGCAAGCACCTGACTGAAGCGCAGCTGAAATTCACCGAATGAGATCCATTGTCTTCCCACGACATACGCTAGCGTGAGCAATGCGACGAGCATTCCGTAAATCGCGTTGGCACGCTCGGTCAGTTTCAACTCAATGGCGGCGAGCACTCCCAGGCTGGTGAACAGACACGCCAGGAAGATGAAGTCTGTAAACTTTGCAAAGACTGGAATTCCGAAGTCGCCGCGCATGAACTCGAACAAAAATACGGCGATGCCGGACGCCACGATGCCGAACAGCGTTTCGGACCCGGCGCGTTTGGCGTTCTTGCGAATGATGAGCAATAAGAACGTAAGAGCGAAATAGAACACGGCGTAGTACAGCTGCACCGGATGAATGGGCACTGCGTAGCGGACGTTGAACGTATCGATAATGACACCCCACGGCATATTGGTGGGTTTGCCGTAGGCCTGTGCGCCGGCAAACATGCCGACCCAGTCGAACGCCAATCCCAGCGTCATGGCAGGCAGCAGAACGTCGAGCCACTGCAAGAACGTAGCGCGTTGGTTGCGCGTGGTGATGAACAGCACGATGGCGACGCCGACCGCCGCACCAATGAAGCTGAACTGCCCGTCCCAAAAAATAAGGACGCGCATCGGCTGCTTCAGGTACGACTGGTAACTGGACACGACGGCCATCAGGCGACCGCCGATAAAAAACGCCAGCGCATACCAGCGCGCATTGTCCTTCACACCCTGTAAACTCAGGTTCGCCGCAGCAGAGAGACGAAAAAAGAACTCGCTGCTGACCCATACACCAATAAGCAAGAACAACAGTCGCATCCAGATGACTGCCGGGCCGATTTCAAATGCTTCGAACATGCGCGTGTAAGAATAGCAGTGGCTGATGACGATGAACAACAAACGAGCAAGGAGTCCGGCGACGCCAGAGAAGCCGGAGATGGGTCTCCCTGGGAATCTTCAGCTTCTCTGGCTTCTCCGGTTTCCCCGGCGTCCTTGGGGGCGTATGCTGGCGGGCATGTCCGCCTTCCTCGCCATCGTCGTCATTCATTTCCTGGGACTCATGAGTCCAGGCCCCGATTTCGCGCTCATTTCCCGCAATAGCCTGTGTCTGTCTCGTCGCAGCGGCATGCTCACCGCGCTGGGCCTGGGACTGGGAATCCTGGTCCACTGCACGTACTCGCTGCTCGGCATCGGACTGCTCATTTCGCAATCCATCCTGCTCTACAACACCATCAAGTGGATCGGCGCGTTGTACCTTATGTACATCGGCTTTAAGGCCCTCACGCACAAGGCCGCCGCCGCAAAGCAGGCCGCCGTGGAAATGAAAGCCCGCCGCGACATCTCGCCGTTAGCCGCGTTGCGCCAAGGCTTCCTGTGCAACGTACTGAATCCGAAAGTGACGCTGTTCTTCTTGGCACTCTTCACCCAGGTCATCGACCCGTCCACTCCCCTGCTCGTGCAAATCGGCTACGGACTCTGGATGAGCTTCGCCACGTTCGCCTGGTTCGCGTTCGTCGCCAGCGTTCTTTCCATGAGCGTCATCCGCGCCAAGTTCGAGCGCATCCAGGGCGCGTTCGAGCGCGTGATGGGCGCGCTCCTCATCGCCTTGGGACTGAAGATCGCGTTGTCGCACCGCTAGCCCTCTCTGCTAAAGAGCTAACTTGCATAAATAATATTTTTATTGTATAATTTATTAAATACCAACATCAATAGTGTCTCTCAAGAAATACTCTTCGTTTGTGGTGATGGCCGTAGTATCCGTCGCTTCGGTCGGTGTTGTGCTTCTGGCACCAGGAAGCCTGCGTGGAGATCTGCTGGGCCTGGAACAGGCCGACGGCGTGATCGATGATACGCGCGCAGCGCCGCTGTTCGCATTGCAAGGAGCATGGACAGTGGCGAACGGAGGTTATAAACAAAAGCAAAGATTGGGCTCAGGTACACAGAGCAGAAAAGCCACGTGGGGCTTTGCTGGCGTTCTGACCACCATCCCGTACGACGTATATGTCACGTGGCAAAAAGCCCCCAAGCTCTCGAAGACAGCGACGTACAAAATCATCTATGGAGACAATAGCTCAACGACTGTCGTCGTGGATCAGAACGTGCAATCAGCTACAGAGAATCTGGCGTTCGGCGTACCGTGGAGAAAGCTTGGCACGTTCTTGTCATCAAACAACAAGATCACCGTGGAGTTAACCGGCGGAAGTACCGATGCTCCTGTTGCGGCGGATGCAGCGCTCATCAAACGTCAAGAGCGCAAAGCTGACGTTGGCATCAGTGTAACTGCAGAAACTCTCTATGCGTTTCCTTCACCCGATGGCGCGCCACTTCCACAAGGCATGCGCCTCCTACGGTACCGTATTAGCGTGAAGAATGCCGGTCCGCACGCTACTGCGGATGACGTCTTCTCCACATACCAATCTGCCCTCAATGGAGAGGGTCAAGGCGTGGTATTCGATAATCAATTTGGAGAGCCACAAAGCGCCGATGGCAATTGCTCTTCGGGAAGCTGCACCTTCAGGCAGCTACAGCCGGGCCAAGAGCGTAGTGTTACGCTCATTGGACGTGTCGTGGGCAATCCTCCATGCAAAAAACCGTTGCCAGTACAATACCAACTGACAATTAATACACTACCTCGCTACCTATATACCGATACGAATCCGGCGAACGATTCCCGACTCGCACACATTATCATTCCATGCGCCGAGCTCTCAGTGCAGCTGAAGGCCGCCCAACCAACTATTCAAGCAGGAAAGTCATTTACGTACTATATCGATGCGATCAACCATGGGCCGAACACGACAGCGGGTTTCTTCGCCACGCACATTCCTCCGACCGGACTCGTTTTTCATCCTGACGGCAGCGACTGCAGCATTGCCAATGGCAAAATAATTTGTAAAACAGGAGGGAATCTGGCTCCGCTCGAATCGAGACGGTATACAGTCAAATACGACGTCCCGGCCGATTTCATCTGTGGCAAGACCGCACCGTCCGTGGCGATGGTCCAGAATATCATTCCGGACACTAACGCAGCGGATAACGTGTCTACGCTTCTCACCGCCGCAACCCCCTGCACCGCCGAACTTTCAGTGCAAATACAAACTCCTGAGACGGCCATACAAGCCGGAACGGTATTCACGTATTACATCGACGTAGCTAATCAGGGGCCGAACCGCGCGACGGGCTTCACCGCCACACACATTCCTCCCGCTGGTTTTATTTTTCGTCAGGAAAACGACGATTGCAGCAGCATCAATGGACAAACTATATGCGGAAAAGGATGGGATCCCGCCGTCGCTACGAAGCGGTTTACCGTCACATACGACACACCGCCGACATTCACGTGCGGCGCGAACGTGCAAAGCACAGTAATGGTCCAGAGTACCGCCGCGGATACCAATATGGCCGATAACACCAGCACGATAGTAAATGCTGCCGCGCCTTGCACCGAGCTTTCGGTGCAACTGCAAACCCCTGAGCCCGTCATGCAACCAGGCACCGTGTTCACATACTACATCGATGCCACTAACCAGGGGTCGGCACCGGCAAAAGACACGATCATCGTATACACTGCTCCCTCCGAACTCGCTTTTCATCCGGATGGCAGCGATTGCAGCCTTTCAGATGGAAAAATCATCTGCGGGCAAGGATGGGATGCGGCTCCACTTACCACCAGGCGCTTTACGGTCAAATACGACGTACCGGCTTCGTTCGCCACGCGCCCTTGCGGATTGAGCATGCAAAGCACCACAACGATCAGCAATGCGGTGCAGGAAACCACGCTGGCCGACAACGTTTCCACGCTGCAAACCCCCGTGGAATGCTCATGTGGCAATAAGCGCGTGAACGAATGGGAAGAGTGCGATGACGGCAATACGATAGACGGCGATGGCTGCTCATCAACCTGTACGGTGCAGGATCTACCGATGCAAACCGTCGTCGACACTGTGGAAACCTACGTGAACAGTGTCCCATCGAACATTCTTGCAACCAATGATTTGCGACGACTTATCAACCGTCAGCGCGGACAGTTTCACTTGAAAGGCATCACGCAGACCAAACCATCTCTCACCATAGAAGCGGATGCCGTGCAGAACGGACAAGGCTGGCAACTCTCAAATATCGTGACCAACGGAGAGCTACCGGAAGGACTTGTCGCCCCAGAACTGCTCACGGACGACTACGACCAGTTTAGCTTCAAATACCAAACTGTCATGGTAAAAAGCACTGGAACGGAAGGTTTTCGGATGACTTGGCAACTCAACGGCATAGCCACAGGCAACGTTCGGCCGGTCATCCTCTCCAAGGTCCATTCGCAAGCCTGGACCGGCGAAAAGCGGATTCTTGTTATCCGCGGCAAGACCACCACAACTCCGGAATCAGCCGAGCTCAGTTATCCGTGGGGCAGCAAGAACGATAGATTTGACATTCAGCTCAACCGTTTGAAACTGGCAATCTTTAATAATTCCAACGGAAACGCGCGGGTGTCCTTCGATGTCCGCGATGCGGTGTATGTGCCTCCATACGACACGTCCCAACTGGACTGCAACACTGAAAGCATTCCCCTGCTAAAGTCGTTTCTCGCGACACTGGGCATCGATGCCCAAAACTATGATAACGATGGATACGATGGGATCATCTTTACCGCATACCAAAGTATGATCGAACGTTTTCGCATCTGCTGGAGACAAGAAGGCGGTCCATCGTTCGGGTCAGAGGGAGAATGTCCTCAATGCGAGCGTGTAACGTTCACCCCGGGTATTACAAATGATTCTCCTGATAGTGACATTATCATGCATGAATTTACCCATGGGCTCGGCTTCGACCACGATAGAACCAGTGCCACATGCAACCCCATGGATGCGCAGCAGGAATTATTCGAAAATTGCGGAAGTGGACCGACCCTCTACACGGTAATGGGTAGGCCCAACCTCAATGGATACATGCACCCAATCAATCGTGCCGCACTGGGATGGTTGAAAGGCTCACAAACGACGTTGATCACCGAATCGGGAGATTATGACGTGTATTCCGATGCCGATGACCGAACTTCCGACCCCAATAAGTCCCTCATCCTCCAAGTAGCAATCAAAGCATACGGTGAACCCAAATTTCTGTACGTCATAGCACCCAATACGCAAACGGTTGATGCTCTGTCATTCGGTCAGCGGAATGAGGCTCTTGAATCCATGAATGATTTTACAGAGAACGGCATCGAGATCAGCAGTACGGGGAATTGGCTTCAGGAGGGGGCTGGCAGGGCAAACATGGGTACCGCGTACGCCATTTCCATGGGAATGCGCCGAGGTGATACTGGCTTCGATGCACTGCTTCACAGTCCGATGCTTCCTGGGGAAGAATTGCCTCTGAAATGGGAGGGAACTGACGTGACAATAAAGCTGCTAGAACGCAAAGGAGATCATGCTCGCGTCAACGTGACCTATGCAACCAACCTAGGATACTAACTCCACCACAGCCTTCAACCAAAAACTCCGGAAGTCCGAAGTCTTTGGAATCACCGAATTTCTATCCAATCGAACACTGCAACCTTCGCTTCTGTATATCCTCAGCCGTCTTTGCAATGAAATCGGCTTTAGAAAGAACTGCCTGCTTCTTTGTGAGCGTGTTACGCACGGCAACCGACTTGGCTTCCACTTCTTTTTCGCCCAGCACGAGCACGTACGGGACTTTCATTTTCTCGCTGTCGCGCACGCGCTTACCAAGTGAATCCTCGATTCCCAGATACTGGGTGCGCATGCCGTGCTTCTGCAGCTCGGCATCCAGCGCTTTGGCATACGCCTCATGAGGACCGGCAACCGGAATAATGGAAATCTGCACCGGCGCCAGCCACAACGGGAAGTGTCCGGCGAACTGCTCGATGAGGAAGCCCATTAGACGTTCGTGGGTAGAAAGCGGTGCCCTGTGAATGCACAGCGGCACTTGCTCCTTGCCGTCTTTGTCGATGTACTTCAGTCCGACTTTGCCCGGCACATCGAAGTCAACCTGGTTGGTGGCCAGCGTGAACTCACGACCGATGATGCTCCAGATCTGCACGTCGATCTTGGGACCGTAGAACGCGGCTTCATCCGGCACTTCCACGAAGTTCACGCCTTTCTTCTTCATGGCGTTGCGCACCATTTCCTCGGTCTTCAGCCACAGATCGGGCTTGTTCACATACTTTTTGCCGAGTTCTCCCTTGTCATGCAGCGACAGGCGCATGACGTACTTCTGGATGTCGAACAGCTTGAAGTACTTCAGGTACAAGTCGATGACGGCGTTGAACTCGTTCTCGAACTGCTCCTCCATGCAGTAAATGTGTGCGTCGTTCATACACATGGAGCGCACGCGCATAAGGCCGAATAACGAGCCGGAATCTTCGTAGCGGTAGCAGTGGCCGTACTCAGCCAAACGGATGGGCAGGTCTTTATAGCTGCGCGGCTGACAGGCGAAGATCTGGTGGTGGTGCGGACAGTTCATCGGCTTCAGGTAGTACTCTTCTTCCTCGCCGTCGAGCTTCATAGGCGGAAACATGGACGTCTTGTAGTGCGCCAGGTGACCGGTCTGGGCGTACAGCTTGCCCTTGGCGATGTGCGGGGTGCGCACGCGCGAGTAACCGCCGGCGGCCTCGGTTTCCTTGGCCAAGCGCTCCAGTTCGTCGACCATAATGGTTCCGCGAGGAGTCCACAGCGGCAAGCCCGGTCCGACCATGTCGGAGAACGTGAACAAATCCAGTTCCTTGCCAAGTTTGCGATGGTCGCGCTTCTTGGCTTCTTCCATCATCTTCAAGTAGTCCTCCAACTCCTGCTTGCTGGGGAATGCCGCCACGTAGATGCGGGTGAGCTGCTCACGCTTCTCGTCACCACGCCAGTACGCACCGGCGAGCGAGGTGATCTTAAAGCCGTCGGCTGGGATGTGATTCAAGTTCTCCACGTGACCGCCACGGCACAAGTCCACGAACATTTCATTGCCCTTGGCATCCACGTTTGCGTAGTGCGTCACCGAAGTGGTGCCGTTCTTTTCCAAGTCCTCGATGAGTTCCACCTTGAATGGCTGCTTGTTCTTCTTCCAGAAGCTCTTGGCATCGGCGGCAGACAATTCGTCACAGCGGAACGTTTGGCCCTGCGCGATGATTTTGCGCATCTCTTTCTCGATCTTCTCGAACTCGGTATCGGAAATGGGCTTCTTGAACAGGAAGTCGTAGTAACAGCCGTAGTCGATTGGCGGACCGATGGTCACCTGAGTATCCGGCCACAGTTTCAGCACGGCCTGGGCCAACACGTGAGCCAACGAATGGCGCAGCTTGTAGAGGTCGTCGACCTTCGGTTCGTCTTTGGCAGCCGTGGGAACAGCTCCTTTGGTTGGAGCAGCGGCACCAGCAGAATCGTATTTGGCGATGGATTCGATGCGCGGCTTGGCCAGTTTTTCGTAATCCTTCACGTTCAGCGCCATGGATTTGTCCAAGCGTGCTGCGTTGAAGTAGATCTCGTCGTGCTTCAGGAGAAGCGGATCCACAATGAGCTCCAATTCCGGAGTGAACGAGAACGGCAAGACGGTACCGATCACGCTGCCAGCCAGCTTCTCGGCGATCTCGGGCGTGGCGAACGAGGCGTAGGTTCCGCCAAGCATGGCCTTGATGCCGTTCATATCCAACTTGGCATCCCCAGGAATGACCGCCAACACGTACTTTGTTTCCTTCTTCCCCAGTTTCACCATCATCACGATGCATTTGGCGGCTTGTTCCAGCTTGTTGCCGCGCATGCCACTGACGACGTCCGTGCGTCCTTCGGGTGCATGGTCGATGAGCCGGTACTTCGCGCCGTTTTTGTCGAGAAGAGCGATCAGGTTGTCGTAAGCTTCGTGTTTCATGGGAATGGGAGAATGAATGGAGAGTAGCAGAGGGAGAGAGCTACGGCGAAGTGCCCCCAGCTCCGTGCGGAGAGAGGGTTCGTAGCGTTTCGTCGTTCACGCTAGCACCCGCCCTCCGAGGAGGTCGTGGTGGTCGTAGTCGTGGTGACGACGATGAGCTTCACGAGCACAGTATACGCTTTTTAGGCTGCTACGACAACGAGCAGGAGTCCGGAGACGCCGGGGACGCCGGAGATGGGTCGCACTGGCATGCGGAAAAATCCGAGTTGGCAAACTCCGGTTTCCCTGGACTCCCCGGCGTCTCCGGCGTCCTTATTTCGCAAGTCCCACCCCCCTCTCGATCGCCCGCACTTCGATACAAACGATGTTACGCCCTTTACTCAGCGCCGCTACGGATATGTACAATTCAGTGTTTTATGTTATTTTATTAAAGAAATGGCAGAAGCACCGCGCAGTATTCATTTCAGCTCCGGCGAATCGCAACGTATGCGGCACGCCGCAAATACATTTGCCGAATCTCACGCGGCGGAAGCTATCGTACACCGCATGAAGCAGGCGGTGGTGAATCTCTGCAGAGACACCCAAACACCAAAGGAAGCAGCCGTCGCACATGTCATACAGCATGTTGCTGACTTCGTCGGAAACCAGCCTCCGCCCCCGGAAAGCAACCCATCGCCACCCCCGGATGACTGGGTGGAACCCACGTCGGAGGAGCTTCAGGAACTCGAACGGCTCCTGGGGAATGAAGCCGCCGGATCGAATCGTCATCCGAACAACTAGCAGGATTCACAATTGCCGAGCGTCCGTTATTTCGCCAGTCCCACTTCCCGCTCGATGGCGCGCACTTCGCGCAGCAACTGTGGATCTTCCACAATGCGCTTCTCGATTTTATCCACCGCGTGCATGACGGTGGTGTGGTCGCGGTGACTGAATGATTCGCCCAAACGCACATAGCTCATGCGCAGGTAGCGCTTGGCCAGGAACATGACGATTTGGCGCGGGATGAGGATTTCGCGCACGCGTGATTGTCCGATCATGTCCGGCACCGACACTGAATAAAATTTGCTGACGCCTTCGAGTACATCCTGGAACGACACGGCGCGTGCAGCCTGGTGCAGGAAACCTACATCGTCTTCTTTGGGCGATGTCGGATCGTTAATGAGTTTGCGCATGATCTCCGAGATGCTGCCGACGGTCGGCATGCGGTGCTCCAGCTCGTACTGCGCCACGGCCTGCATGAGGATGCCCTCCAGTTGACGCACGTTTTTATCGGCATGTTCTGCGATGTACTCCATGACCTTGGCGTCGATGAACAGCTCGTACTCCTTCACTTTCTCGGACAAAATCGCCAAACGCGTCTCGTAGTCCGGCGTACCCACGTCGGCAATCATGCCGCGCTCGAAGCGCGACACCAGGCGATCTTGCAGGATGTTGAGCTCCTTGGGCGGGCGGTCGGAACTGATGATGACCTGCTTGTGCTCTTCGATGAGCGTGTTGAACGTGTGAAACAACTCTTCCTGCGTGCGCTCCTTGTTGGCCAAGAACTGCACGTCGTCGATGATAAAGACGTCCACCTCGCGGTAGCGGCGGCGGAATTGCTCCATTTTCTGATGCTGAATTGCTTCAATGACCTGGTTCGTGAAGTCCTCGGTGGTGGTGTAGATGATGGTCGCCTGCGACATGGTCTTCAAAATCGCGTTGCCGACCGCCTGCAACAGATGGGTTTTACCCAGACCGACACCGCCGTACAAAAAGAGCGGATTGTACTTGCCGCCCGGCTGCATGGCGACCGACATACACGCCGCGTGTGCGAGGCGGTTATTCGGGCCCACCACGAAATTCTCCAGCGTGTAGCGCGGGTTTAAGAGCTTGCTCGTCAGACCTTCGGCCAATTTGATCTCGGCACGATTGGGCAACTTGCGGCTCTTCTTTTTCTCCGGAAAATTTTCGAGCAATCGCAGCGTTCTCTGCGGATCATCCTTCAGGCCTACATCGACCTGATACACGATCTGCTCGATGCTATCGTCCATTTCTTTGAGCGCATTCAACGTAATGCCGCGATAGTGCTCCAAGTGCCAGTTCAGGAACATCGGCAGGGGCAAGCCGACTACAACCGTATTTTTCTCGCGACCCAAAATCGTGGTGTCCTTAAACCAGGTAATAAACTGGCTGCGCTGCAGCTGTGGTTCGATTTTCTGAAGGACGGAGAGCCAAAGGGTGAGATCGACGGTTGAGGTCATAAGGGAACGACGAAACGAGGGTCCAAGGGAAGGCTAGAACAGGTGGATGACGTCATTGAACGTGATGATCAGGATGAGTCCGATCAACACGAAGAATCCGATGGCGTTCACCATGAGCTCGAACTGCTGGTTCAACGGACGACGCAGAACCATCTCGGCCAACACGAACAAAATGCGTCCACCGTCGAGTGCCGGCAGTGGCAACACGTTCAAGATCGCCAGGCTCAAGCTGAGCAGCGCAACCAAGCGGAGGTAGGTCATGAATCCTTCTTGTACCGAGCTGTGTGTAAGCACTGCAATGCCAATGATGCCCGTGATTCCTTCCGGAACATGCCCGCGCGTCACCAGGCTGCGAACCAAGTTCCCCATGCCGAGCACCGTCTGCACGGTCATGAATTCGGTTTCTTTGAATGCAAGCATCACCGCTTTGCCTACCGAGCGGTTCGGTGCGGACAACTCGGCGGCATATGCCGAGATCGCCACGCCGGACTTACCGTCTGCCAACTTCACGACGACTGTTTCGATCGGCGCATGACGCGATGCCTTCACCTCGTACGTCACCTGTGCTTTGCCCTTCTGCAATTCGATGAGCTGCTCGGGCTTCTCCACCACCATTCCGTCGACCGAGACGATTGCGGAGTCCTTCGTAATGCCTGCGGCTGCCGCAGTGCCGTCTGGCGCCACATCATTCACGTACACGCCGGTCTTCAGGAAGATTTCACCCTCGGAAGCAGCCTGCTCCATTTGCTCGATCGTTTGGTAGAAGTTCGGCACCCACTTCCCTACCGAGAAACCAAACGTGAGCAATATGAACGCCAAAACGAAGTTCATGGCCACGCCGGCAAACAGAATCACCAAGCGCGAGAAGATGCTGGCCTTGGCGAAACTGCCCTGGGCGTAGCGCTTCTCCAGATCGATTTCATTCTCGCCCTTCAAACGAACGAATCCACCGAACGGCACCCAGTTCAACGTGAATTTCGTCTTGCCGCTGGTAAACAGCGTCGTGGCCTTCGGCGGTAATCCGAAACCGAATTCCTCTACCTCGACCTTAAAGAAAACAGCGGAGAGATAGTGTCCGAGTTCGTGGATGATAATGAGCAGCGTCAGCAAGACGACGAACGCAATGGCGGAGATCAAGATGGTCATGCTGAGCAGCGGAAGGAAAGCCTCGATTTTTACCGAGGCGGCGAACGTAACACGGGGTGTGGATATCTTCAAAGTTTTCCACACACTTCGACTTGCAGGGCTAACAGAACATGATCATGCAGTTCTTCGACGGCTTCGTTTCACTTTTTTTACACACTGTAATAGGTGATGTCGCGCAGCTTGTCGGCATAGCGACGCACTGCAGCAGCAAGCGTGACGATTTCCAGTTCTTCGCGGCCAGGTTTCTGCAGAACGATTGCACGTTCGCAGGCAGGCAACTCAGCCGGCAGGCCGGAATCCATACCAAGCAGCACTGCACTATGAAGAACCGGCGCATGAGTATCTTGCGGGTTCTGAAATTGAATACCGCACGGCAGACCGAATCGCTGCGCGGCAAGCTCGGGACCCATAACCTGGCCGCGTGGTACTGCGATACGCATTCGCCGAAAGCTCCCCGATTCGCCAAAGATATGTTCAGCGAGATCATGACAGCAATAGGCAAGCGAACTGATGACATGCGAATGCGCCTGCTCGAGGAGGCGTACGATGCGTTCCCCGACCGGCCCTGCAATGGAGAGAATCTGGCGCTCGCCTTTTCCAAGCCAAATAGATGAACCGCTCTGCCCTTCTTGCAGACGCTGAATCCAGTACGCATCTGACGGACGCGTATGCGCCGAGGAGCTTCGCAGCATTTGGACCATGGTGGATCAGTATCGCAGATCCTGCACCAAGATCAACACTGCACTGCAGCGTATTGGCAATTGACCGCATTACAGATTGTCCGTACTCTTTTCGGGCTCCGGACGATTAGCTCAGCTGGTTAGAGCGTCACATTGACATTGTGAAGGTCACTGGTTCGAATCCAGTATCGTCCACCACTTCGAAAGACCGGGGCTTTTTTAGCGTCACAGTGATTCCGTATGGCGAATCACTCCTGTCCGCCAGAAGCGGCCTGAGGAAGAATGCGGACGATTCCCAACTGCCAAAATCATCGCAATTACCTTACAAAGCAAAAAACGATAGAATGACATGCATACATACTTTTCATGAATCTTCAGTCGAATCAAAGCAGGAAACAAAAGAAGGCCATCGACTACGATGGAAAGCTTCTCGCAAAAAGCAGAATGTTCTGGCTCAAAATTGTTGTTGCCGGAGGCCTTATTGCCGGGCTATTGCTTTCAAGAAAACTTTGGACTGATGGAAGATTTTTTCCACGCGCTCCAGTATTCGATGCTTTGCCAATACTTCCTCCGTCTATTGAAACAATTGTATTTGTGCTGCTCATTGCTCTTTTGGCAGCGATACTTGTTTTTCCCAAGCCGCAGAAACTTCTTTTCTCAGCCGTAGTTCTTGCAGCAATTTTTTCATGCTTTGACCAAATGCGTTGGCAACCATGGTTTTATCAATACTTCTTCATGCTCGCCACACTCAGTGCATTTTCCTGGAAGTATTCCAATACGGAAAAGCGACAAGCAATACTCAATACAAGCAGATTGATTGTGGCGAGCATGTATTTTTTCGGTGGATTGCAGAAAGTGAATCCATATTTTATGGGCGGAGTATTTCCGTGGATGGTTGAACCTATCGCAACAATATTTCCTGCTCCACTACGAATTTTTCCTCTTTCTCTCGGCGCAATAGTTCCATTTCTTGAAATGGGAATTGGGCTTGGATTATTGACGAAGCACTATAGAAAACACGCAATTGTGCTCGCACTCTTCATGCTTGGCTTTGTCCTTTTCACCCTTGGTCCGTTGGGACATAACTGGAATAGCATCGTCTGGCCGTGGAATATTGCAATGGCACTCTTTGTGATTATTCTTTTTTGGGGAGCAGAAAATGTTTCTTTCCGAGATGTTCTATGGGTGAAAAATTTTCCATTTCAAAAAATTATACTTGTTCTTTTTGTTGTGATGCCCGCCCTGAGTTTCTGCAATCTTTGGGATTCTTACCTTTCCTCCGCACTGTATTCTGGAAATACGAACAGCGCACAACTGTATATAAGCGATTCTGTAAGACAGAAATTGCCAACGGAAATACAACAATACGTTCTACAAACCGAAGCAAACAGAAGCGTGTTGGATTTCACGAGTTGGTCTTTTGATGAACTCAATGTTCCGCCATATCCAGAGACGAGAGTGTATAAAGATATTGCGAGAAGTATTTGCAGGCATGCCAATAATGCAAAGGATGTAACGCTTGTCGTGAATGGCAAGCCGACCGTCTTCAACAGGGAGCCTGCATCAACAGACGACTGCTCCAGTTTATAATTGCTACAATCCAGTAGTACTCACCACACTTCACTCACTCTGGAGAGGTGCGCGCAGTCTACGCGAAGTGGGATATTCCCTCGCCTCTGCTATGGCAGCTGCAAAGCAGAATATGCGCTTACCGCTTTTTCGGCATGCTACGCCATCCGCGCAACAGACCTTCTTCGTGCGGAATGATTTCCGTTTCCAGGCGACGAGCAATCGGGTCATTTGCACCATTGGTTGCCCGAAGACGCTGTACGAGTATTCGCAAGCGTGCGATGGACCCCGTAAACACATCAATCTCTTCTTTCGAGACGTCCCGCAGCACGTTGCCACCCTTGCGTTCGCGCACATGACCCAGCTCATGGTCCATGGCAACCGCCAGTTTCAACGGATCCCCCACTAACTTCTCGTCGACAATCATCATGTGCTTCATGTCCGCTGCGCCGCGCTGCTTGGTGCTGATGGTAATGGCATCGCCGGCCCACGTACGGAAATCCACGCCGTTACCTGCAGCACCCGCGGCGCCTATGCGCTCCACTGCGGCCTGCGCCGTCGTCGAAACATTGGGTGTCAGGATAATGTCGATATCGGAGGTGCGGAATGTTTCGGCCACTTCCTTATTCTGCAATGCAAGCTTCAGCGCCTCGCCAATCTTGTCGTGCAACGCATCGACGTCTTTTTGGTCCTTGGGCAGATTGATGAACACGAATTGCTTCATCATACCGGGAGCGTCGAAGTCGATATTTTCCAGAGGCTTTGCCGCACCACCTTCCACCAACCCGGGCTGAGCACCTTGTTCAGGCTTGCCCGAAAGGACGCTGACGATCTTGGCAGCGGTACCGGCAATAAGCACGCCGACAATCACCAACTCTGTCCCTAGGCGCAAAACAATAGTCTTACGCACGGCATCGCGCTGCTCTACGACTCCCCGCTTCGGCTGCTTCTGCGCCGACTCCCGTTCGGCAATCTTCGCGTTCAACTCAGACAAAGTTTCGCGCTCATCTGCGGCGGTTAGCCAACGGAATGTGCTGCGCAAAGACATAGTTGTAAGAGAAAAAGAATGAACGGTATTTTAATACTTTTAATGAAATTGTCAATGGTAGGGCAAATGCACTCCATTGGCCATCTCACCATTACGTCGTGTGCCAAAGCCGTATTTGACAAAATAAAAGTATAAATCATTATATATTTTATGAACGAGTGCGCACCGCCGCCGAAGCAACGTCGTCCGTTTTTTTGGAAGTTCTCTCTTGATCACAAAGAGACCTTTCGCGCGCATTGGGAAGAAGGCAAAACGCTCGGCAGTAAGAAAGACATCGAAGCGTGGCGCAACGTGGGCGAGCACTGCCTGGTTGCCGGTGCGTTCGCAGCACTGCTCGCAACTCGTATGGGACTGCCGCCGGATCGCATTAAAGCCGTTACGAACGCCATGATTTTGCACGATTGGTACAAGAAGCATGAAACACTGGCACGAAAAAGAGCTGGTACCACACAGGCAGTCCGCGACGTAATCGATGCGGTCAAAAAAGAGGACCAGCAAAAATTGGCGGCCAGGGGGTATCCGGCAGACGTGATTGCACTGACTGGTGCAAACCTTCCGGCCTCTGCCGAAGGGCCGCAAACGGACGAAGAGAAAGTCATCTGGTATGTAGATGCCATGCTGACGGACACGACGCCCGTGCCGATCAAACAGCGCTTCGACGACCTGGAACAGCACCCGACCAGAGGTGCTGCAAACAAAGCCTTCAGCGAAAGTTACCGGCCGGTCTATGGCCGATCGCTGTACGAAGTGCAACGTGCGCTCGGTGACACCGTGGGTACGCACCTGGCACAGCGCATCGGGTACACCGGCGATGTGAACGATCTTCCGCTGCATCTGCGGGAATTGCTCATGGAACTAATCACGAGTGGTGACTGGAATGCGATCATTGCGGCATAACACTGGTTCCAGAGGATCGAAGAACCAGGAATAGAGCTTTTGGAAGCCATTTTCTGCCAATGCCTTCGAGATGCCGATGGCAGACCCTTTTATGAGGAAATCCAAGATGGTTATCTTCATCCATGCTCGATTTCCTCCTGGATCTGCTCTTTCCGCGCCGCTCGCTCACCGGCGCCGAAGGCACGTGGGTCACACCCGAAGAATTAGAAAGTTTTCAGCTGTTCCCGCTCATGCTTCCACGCGACATTTTGCGGCAACGCGGCATCGGAGATTTGGACCGCGTGGTGGCGGCAGGAAAGTACGACGCGTCTCCCCTCTTCCAGAAAGCAATTCGCACGTTTAAGTACGGCCGCGTCGATGAACTTGGTGCATTGCTGGCCGGACTCATCGTTCGCAGTCTTCCTGGGTTGCTACCGGATCTGCGTGCTGATGGTATCGATGCGCCGATCGTGTGCCCTGTCCCCCTGCACTGGACACGACGATTTTCGCGCGGATTCAATCAATCTGCATTGTTGGCGCATGTCATTGGCCGCAAACAACACTGGCAAGTACTGCCGCTCCTACGCCGCACACGGCCGACGGGTCACCAGGCATGGCGTACGCGCGACGAACGTTTGCATGCGCTGCAGAATGCGTTTTGCTACGCCGGAGAAAGCCCGGCTCCTAAGCGCGTCATCTTGGTCGATGACCTGTTTACCACCGGCTCCACGCTGCAAGCGTGCGCCGCGGTACTGAAAGCGGCGGGGGTGGAGCGGGTGGAGGCGATTGTGATTGCGTATAGCTAAAATCTTGAATGGAACCACGGCACTTCATTACGCACCAATCCCTCGACAGCATTCATTTTGCACGAAGATTGCGCCGACGGATGACGCGATCGGAGCGTGTACTATGGCATGCAATTCGCGATCGTAGATGCGCCAGAATCAAATTTCGAAGACAGGTCCCACTCGGACAATTTGTTGCTGACTTTTGTTGTATGGAACTTCGACTCATTGTTGAGGTAGATGGAGACATCCACGAACAACTTCAGCAATACGATCAGCACCGAGAGCAGCGCCTGCAGAGTGCTGGATTTACCATAATTCGATTCAGGAATGAGGAAATATCTAAAAACTTGCAGGATGTTTTAAGGCGCATCGCACAACGGTCCTCACCCCTAACCCCTCTCCATCGCGATGGAGAGGGGGATGAAAATTGACGAACAATGCACGTTGTACCCCCCTTCTCCACCGTAGTAGAGAAGGGCTGGGGATGAGGAACGTACACAAAAAAACAATTACATACTTTTGACAATATTCACGCATGGAAAAAATCCGACTTTTCGGCTATACTTAATAGATTTCCCGCAAACACATATGCAAACAGAACTTCGTTCGGCCTTGCTTGAATGGCAAGCCCCCTCGCGCATCAACCATGAGCGCAGCCACGGATGGTATGTGGGTGCCAGCATCGTAACGATGGGGCTCATTGTGTACGGAATCCTGACTGGAGCGTGGTCATTCGCCGTCACGATCGCGATTTTGGCTGGTTTGTTCTACCTGGTCCGCAATGAAAAACACCCCCTGCATTCCATTCGCATTTCCGAACTGGGAATTGAGTTCGACGGCATCATGCATCCTTGGGTGGAGTGGAAGGATTTCTGGATGCTCGCCAGCCCAGACCACTGTGAATTGCACATTGAAAGCAAGAAGTCTCACAGGGCCGACTTGATCATTCACACCGGCTCCGTGAATCCGCTGACCGTGCGCGATACGATGGCGCGCTACCTGCCTCAGAACCCGGAAAAACGTGAAAAACTACTTGACGCCATTATCCGTTTCTGTAAACTTTAGATGCTGAGGCACTTCGCCAACGCCCGTCTTGCAACCAAGCACTCTCCCCTCGCGGAGCAGCGACTGGTCTATTTGCGTAAAGAGACTACGGTAGCTGGAGAAAATTCCTCCGATGCAGATGCCAAGAAGGGGCTGATTGAGCTCAGCAAAACGCCCGAACAAGTTGCCCGCAAAATCGGTCGTGAAACGCGCAGCCACCTGGGATTTTTGAACGATGCCGCCGGCATCAACATCAATACGCTTACTGAAGCCGAGGCTGAAGCTCTAACGGTAAAGCACGTAGACGTGATGCAATCGCAGGAACCCGATGTACTGCGAGAAGACATCCGCACCGCGGTGACTCGCGTGCTCACCGCAAGCGACGCCAAAGAGGGCAGTGTATTGGAAATGTCGCGTGAAACGCGCGCCATGCTGGACGACCTGGAGCAGGTCGATTGGAAACAGGATGCGGCCATTGCCGCGTTCTACGACCGCCGCGCCGCACTCATTCGCAAGATTTTGAACCTGCCGGAGACCGGAGTGGCAAATAAAACCGATCTCGCTCTGAGGCTTCGTTACCTGCCGGAAGTGGATGAAGTGCTTGCTGACCGCAAGAAGCAGGCTGAAGAGACGCTGAGCAAACAACGTGATGCGCAACTCGACAACGCTCAGGTCCGCCTGATGGTCGATGAACTGGCGACGCTGAATTGGCAAAGCGCCATCGAGACCTCCGCCGCTCTCTCCAAATACGAAGCCACGCTCGCCAAGCTGCTCGCTCCGCAAACGTTGCAGACGCGCTTCGACGGCCAGCCGTATGCCCAGCTGAAATGGGCATTGGAGCAACTGCCTGAACTTCAGACCCGTATAGACACAGCAACCCGGGAGAAGCAGCTCACTGAGTACGCACATATTTCCGCGGAGCACGTGGACGTATCTGAATTGACCCAGGCATTGGCCCAGGTCGCCAAAGGCGACGTTGCCGGCTTCGAGGCTGTCTACGACGAACATGAGGCTACGCTACGTGGCATCTTCGCACGTAACCAGACGCCGGTGCCCCCAAGCTTCGACAAAACCGACGTCATTACCTGGGCAATTCAGGCGGTGCCGGGCATGGCCGCCGCAATTGAAGCGGAGCGCGCCAAGCATTCCGAAACGCGTGAATTCGACGAGCCGGGCTGCCAGTACCTCAACCGCGCCGAATACCTTGAGCAGTACAACGCGATGATCGACCGCGACACGACCCGCAGCCCCGAGGAGGCTGCCGCCATGAAAGAGAATCCCCCGTCGGCGTTCCAGTTTCGCAACACGGTGTACTTCAACATCGATGACCAGGAAGCCGCCGACCCCGTACGTGGACCGCGCAGCGTTGCCCACGAACTGACGCACTTCGCAGTGCGCAAGGAGCGCAAAGCCAACGCAAGATTCTTCGAGCAGATGCAAGCCGAGCTGGAGACCGCCGGCAACTGGGAGGAGTTGAAAGGCCTGGTGCTAAACGTCTTCGGGCACCGCAGCGCCGACATGAAAGACAGTGAAATTCTGGAAGAAGCACTGGCCATTTACATGGGTGGAGAGAAAATGCCCTACGTCCGCGAAAGCCAAGATGACAACGAAGCCAACAGTTGGCGCATTCACCAAATTTTGGCTGCCGCAGGCGCTTCCGGCGGCTTGGCGCTAGCATTGCGCAGCATCGCCACGGAAGTAGACGTGCACTACGACGGCGTGCGCGAACGCCTGGAAACCAGCACCGAACGCAGCCGCTACGCCGACAAAACGGCCGCCGAATACGAAGCCGATGCGGTGCGCACCAACGCTGAAGAGAAGAAAACAGTAAAACAAAAAATCGGCGACACCATGGATGAAAAGGAGGGAAAACTTCAGAGCCTTGGCGACATAAAGGGGAAAATTACCGAATCGCAGGGAAGTTGCGAATCAATCCGTGCCACGCTTCCGAGTGTTCGTGCAGCGACCAAGCGGCTCGACACGGCGCAGCGCAAGCAAGATGAACAGGATATAGGCACCATCGAGTCTTTTTTGGGCGAATGCGAAAGCGATCTGGCAAAGGCAGCAAAATACACAGACGCCCTCGAGCGCTGGGATTTGCCGGAAAAACAAGGCGGGCTGACAGAAAAAGAAAAGGAATTCTTTCGCAAAGAAATGAATTTCGGGCCCGACGACACCACAAACAAAATTGAGGCCCAAAAAGCCCTCGCCAAGTATGTGGCCGGCATCGAGACGGCAATCAAGGAGGTCAATACGTTCATGACCAAAGAGCGCCCAAAGGAAGCACGGGGCAATGAAAACAAAAGTCCTTGGAAAATGCTCAAAGAAAAACTGTTCACCAGCGGCAACGGTGTGGAGTGGGTTTCTTGGAGTGACGCAGTAAAGATTATCGGCATCTTCAAGGATGCCATTTTACAAAAGTGGGAGCAGGGCAAGGAGCGCAAAGCTCACCGAATTGCCGATAACTTGGCTCAAGGAGCCTGGATCGCCAAACCGATTGAATACACACTGAAAAAACAGGCACGCGCCGCCAACGAAAAGCAAACCAGCGAATTCGCAGACTACTTGAAGACCGCCGGTTTGAACTACGACCGCCTGATTGGTAAACAGAACGGCTTGTTCTGGAGACTGGGCAACATTAACGAAAAGCGCGCCGTGTTGGAATTCGCCGCCGAGAAAGGCTGGCTCTATGACTTAAGCCCTGTCTACGGCAACGACGTCTATGGCGTGAATTTCATTAAGGAATTCGGCCCAGAGGCGTACAGCGACTTGGTGCAGCACTATGAGGAAGGCAAGAAGAAGGAGGAGAAACGCGGCTACGCCAAAGTGGATAAGCGTCCGGATATCCCGCCCATGATCGAAGACTTGAAGCACGAACTCGCAGAGCGCAACCTGTTCGCCATTAAGGGCATTTTCGAACGCATTCAGCAAAAGGCCAAGTACGCGTATAGCCACGTCTGGGCGCTTACAACGTTCGTCAATGAATTGCGCAAAGATCCACAATTGTTGGAAATTTTGGATAAAGGTTTGCTGGATGACTTGGGGAACATCGGCATTGGTCAGTCGGCCTGGTCGTTGACGATGTTCAAGATTCTGCGTGATCCGCTCATGGAATGGAAAGACGGTGCCAACTGGGATAACAACGTTATGACCAGGACCATAAAGAAAATTGAAGGTCGCCTTGCAAGGCTGCCCGGTGGCATTAAGGAAAAAACGAAAGAGGAAGCCGTGGCAAAGATTATGGCCGGTCAGACGTATCGCGATGGCGACGTGACAATTTCCATTTTTCAAAGCGACTTCGATGACTATCGAAAATGGTGGATGAAGTATGCCAATACCACCGCCAGCGCGGCTAAAACAGACGATGACTTTTTCTCTCCAGACGGCTCGGACATCCTGCTAGCCGGCAGCCGTATTTTGGAAGAAATCGGAACCCGCGACTCTACCGGTCGTCCGACTCACCAGGCCAAATCCGCCAACTTTTTCGCAATGGTCATCAATCGTTACGATGATCTGAAAAAAGCTGATCCGATTGCCAAAGAACGCTACCGCTCGGAAATGCAGATCAAACTCAAAAACTGGTTCCGCACTCGCATTTGTTCCAACGCAGCTTCCACGCTGCAGTTTCCCGAAGAAAACGATATCGAAAACCGCAATATTCTCAGAGAATTATTGCGTCGGAAGATCCTTCTGAAAGAAGACATTATCGCTGGCTTAGGCGGCAATATGAAAAAGACCGAAAATGGTGTCACCAGCCTTACGCCTTTCGGCCAAAAGGTGGAGGAAGCAGTCAACGATCCGGTCTAAGATTCACCCCGTACTCCCAAACCCCCCACGGCTTTCCGCACCGTGTCCGTCGGTCTCCTTCCATTCGGCACGATCGATTTTCACGAACAGCCCCTGCGCGATGCGCTCCCCTCTCTCCACGGTCACTGGGGCGTCCGTCACGTTCTGCACCTGCACGAAGATCTCGTCCTTGGGGCCGTGGTAGTCCTGGTCGATCAGGCCCAGCGAATGCGGGCAGATCAGGCCTTTTTTGCGCGGCAGCGATGAGCGAGGCAAAATGAGCAGTGCGTAGCCCTCCGGCACCTTCACGATGATGTTCCCGGGCACCAGGCCCATGGCTCGCGGCTGGATAACGGTCGTTTCGCGCGTCACGAAGTCGAACGCGGCGGCGCCTGCCGAATGGTATTCGGGCAACGGGAGGGTGACGTCGACGCGTTGGATGGAGACTTGCATGCGGTAAGTGTACACGATCTTTTTTACGCTCCTCATCCCCCGCCCTTCTCCACTGCGGTGGAGAAGGGAGTACAATGCGTAGTTTTTTAACACCGTCTTCCCCTCTCCATCGCAATGGAGAGGGGTTAGGGGTGAGGACCGTCATGCCAAGAAAAAACCGACCTTCCGGTCGGTTTTCTCCACATTTCCCGTGTGGCATATGTTGGAGGCGGCCTACTTGTTGCCGCCGATCTTCTTGCGCATGAAGGTAGGAACCTCCAGCTCCTCTTCGTTGAGCTGCGTGCCCGACAACTTGATGACAGCGTCATCGTTGCCGCCGCGGGCCGGGTTCTCGCTCTTGTTGGTGTCTTGTTGCTTCTTGTACGACGGCAGCTGGCGGAGCAGCGGGGTGGCTGCGGCGCTCATCTGGTCCACTTTGCGCTCGTCGAATCCGGTAGCGATGACCGTGCACTTCACCTGTCCGGTGTAGGCATCGTCGATCACGGCACCGAAGATGATGTTGGCTTCCGGATCAGCAGCCTCGGTGACGATGCGCGCTGCTTCGTCGACCTCGAACATGCTCATGTCGTTACCACCAGTAATGTTGAAGAGAATACC
The DNA here is from genome assembly GCA_964458645.1 of uncultured Candidatus Peribacteria bacterium. Classification (GTDB taxonomy): domain Bacteria; phylum Patescibacteriota; class Gracilibacteria; order Peribacterales; family Peribacteraceae; genus DAORHV01. Next base: position 115,358 of record CAYWJU010000001.1, read on the forward strand.
CTTGGCGCCGCTGATGGAGAGCTCCAGAAGCGGGCTGTCGATAGCTGCGCGTGCGGCCTCGGCTGCACGGCTGTCGCCGGTGCCGTAACCGATACCCATAAGGGCGGAACCGGCATCCTGCATGACGGAGCGCACGTCGGCGAAGTCGACGTTCACCAATCCATGGACCGTGATCAGGCTGGCGATACCCTCGATACCGTGGCGGAGGATTTCATCCACGATCTGGAAGGCCTCGGTCAGCGGAGTGGTCTTGTCGATGAGCGAGAGAATTTTGTCGTTCGGAATCGTGATGAGGGTATCGACCTTGCCACGCAAAGCCTCCAGAGCCTCGTCCGCCTGCTTGCGGCGGCGCAGACCCTCGAAGCTGAACGGCTTGGTCACAACACCCACCGTGAGCACGCCCATGGAACGAGCAAGCTCGGCGATGTACGGAGCAGCACCAGATCCGGTGCCACCGCCAAGACCGGCGGTGATGAACACCAGGTCGGCTCCCTCCAGAGCCTTCTTGATTTCCTCCGAGCTCTCCTTGGCAGACTGCAAACCGATGTCCGGGTTGGCACCTGCGCCAAGGCCGCGGGTCGTTCCGCGTCCAATGTTCACCTTGGTGGTGGCCGGGCTGTGGAACAACGCCTGAGCGTCGGTGTTGACGGCAATGAACTCCACACCGCCGACCTTGCTGGAGATCATGCGGGAGACAGCATTGGAGCCGCCGCCGCCGACGCCGACCACGCGAATGACCGCGTTGGGAGCAATGTCCGGACGGACTTCCTGGTAACCGCTTCCCGTGGATGCGGAGCCGTCACCGGACTTGGCCGGGGGCGGAGTGAAGCTGTTGCCGCCGGAGGAAGAGGGCTTCGAACCGGAGAACAGTGAGCGCAACGTGTCTGACATGGGGACGGGGGGAAGAGGGACGAGGTGAGTAAAAGGAGGAGGGTGGGTTTGATTTACGGAAGAAGATTCTTGAGCCAGGAACCGACCTGACCGAACGTGCGCTTCATGTCGATGCTGCCCATCGAGAAGCCGAAGCCACCCTTGCGGCTGCCTTCGCGCACACCCCAGAGCAAGGTGCCGAGCGCGGTGGCATACGCCGGGTCGTCGACTTTTTCGATGACGCCGCCAACTTCAACCGGGAAGCCCATCTGCACCGGCAGGCCGAGTACTTCACGGGCGATATCCAATACGCCGGGAGCCTTGACTGCAGCACCGGTAAGCAAAGCTCCAGCTGGCAGCAATCCGTCGCGGCCGACGCGCTTCAGCTCTTCTTTTACAAGAGAGAAGATCTCGTAGTAACGGGCCTGCATGATCTCGGCCATGTATTTCTTGGAGACAGTCTGGGTGTCCATTTTGGAAACGGTGCTCAGGTCGATCATCTCGCGCTCCTGGATTTCGGCCGGGAGCACGGAGCCGAACTCGATCTTGATCTTCTCGGCGGTGTCGATGCTGGTGCGCAGTCCGATGGCGATGTCGTTGGTGACGTTCTCGCCACCGACCGGCAAACAGACGGAGTGCAGAATGGTCCCCTCTTCGAACACGGCCACGCTGGTGGAACCGGCGCCGATGTCGATGGTGACAACTCCCAATTCCTTCTGGCGCTTGGTGAGCACGGCCTCCGAGATGGCGATGGTTGCCGGGACCAAAGCGTCGATGTCCACACCAGCCTGGTCGATGCACTTCTCCAAGTTCTTCACGTGCTGGATCTGACCGGTAATGATGTGGGCCTCCACCTCCAGGCGGATGCCGGTCATGCCGACCGGGTTCTTAATGCCGCGCTGTTCGTCCACAGCGTACGACTTAGGCTCAATGTGCAAAATGCGGCGGTTGCTCGGAATGCTCACAGCCTGAGCTGCCTCCAGCACGCGGGCAATGTCATCCACCGTGATCTCGGAGCCCGAGATGGCAATGACGCCGCGGCTATCGAAGGCTTCGATGTGCGCGCCGCTCATGCCGATGAACACGTGGTTGATGGGCACTCCGGCCATGCGTTCGGCATCCTCCAGGGCTGAAATGATGTTGTGGATGGTCTCTTCGATGTCGATGACGTGCCCCTTGCGCATACCGAGTGACGGCGAAATACCGACGCCGATCACGCTGGGAACTTGTCCACCCTCAGCACCGTCAACAACGGCCACGACCGTGCGGATTTTTGCACTGCCGACATCGAGACTGGAAACAACGCTTTCTTTGGCCATGATAGAGAGGGAGAAGTGAGGGAAACAAAGTCGATCGCGTGAGACCACACTCGGACACACGACAAATACAAACGCAGTCTAGTGACCCGCCAAGAATGGCTGCAATAGGACCTTGTTCACCTTTGGTATTCAGAGCCCTGAAAAAAGCCATGCATGCAACTTTTTGAATTCGTCCAATGCATCAACAAAATGTTCCGACAAAACACTTTATTTGTTCATCAAAAAAAGTGTGTACACAAAAAATATACAGTGGCTTGCGCTAGAGCAAAGAAAGTTGTGACGATGCAACATCTGGCGAGCCCTGATGCTTGCGATTCTTTGTTGGCGCAATTGCCTCCGTTTGAGCCGGCGCAGGCAGGAAATGCGCCTTGCCGTAGGGCAACTCCGTCAACGCGATCAGCCGTTTGGTTAGTAAGGTGAATTCGAAGTCTTTGAAAACACTCAAGATGTCGGCAGTCGGCAATGCGCTCAGTGCCAATTCCGACAACGGAACTGGGAAAGGAAGATCACAAATCAACTCAGCCATTTTTGCACAGAAAAAAGCCGACTCCCGATCCTTCTCCAGCTTCGTCCGCCAGGACTCCTTCACTTCCGGCAAATGGTCGTACAAGTTCTGCAATGTGCCGTATTTCTGCAGCAATGCAGCTGCTGCCTTGGGACCGATTCCCAGAACGCCATGCAGGTTATCCGACGAGTCCCCTACCAATCCTTTATAGGAGGGAATTTGCGCCGGGGTAACGCCATACTTGGTTTCCACTTCTTTTGGCCCCAAATACTCGGGTACTTGGTATCCCTTATGAGGGATGGCAACCCTGATCTTGTCGGAGGCAAGCTGAAACAAGTCGCGGTCGCCCGAAACGATCGTCACGCGGTCGCCCTGTTTTTCGGCAGCCCGAGCGTACGCACACGCAAAGTCATCTGCCTCGAAGCCGCCACCCTCCACCCGCTTGATACCCATGGCATCCAGCATACGAAAGACACCAGGCACCTGCGGGTAGAAATCCTCCGGCGTGGGTGAGCGGCCGGCCTTGTACGCCTCGTATTGCTCATGACGAAATGTTTTTTCATCGGCATCGAAGCACAGGAGCAAGCTGTCGGGCTGCTCTGCCTTCAAGATGTTCATGAGCATGGAGGCATAGCCAAATGCCATATTCACTTGCTCTCCTTTGGAGTTCTTCATGTTCCGCGGAATGGCCCAGTACGCCCTATACAGAAGGTGGTGTCCGTCGATGATGACAAGATGTTTCATGAGTAGGTGACGAGAAAAGATATCTCACGCTGGAGACCCCGGCGTAGTCCCGCCCTGCGGGACGAAGCGGGGTCGATGATGACCAGGTGTTTCATACGCTGCAGTATCCTTGCCCACGGTGCGGTTGTCACGACAACGGAATGTAAAGAATACTATGCAACAATTATCGGTCGGCGCAATAGGGCCTACGAGCGCAGAAGCCAAAAAAACGGTATACTAAGAAGAACACACAAACACTCACATGACACAACTCTCCCCTGCGTATGACAATAAGATCCCGCGCAAATATTGCGCCCGGACGATTGAGCATAAGTTGGAAAATAAAAAGGCACTGCAGGAGCAACTCGGCTGGCCGGTGGAACCGAAGCAGGCAATCCTGTGTATCTCGACCGGTATGACCGACGCGCTCGGCGGTGAGCTGATGGAAAAGGTACTCGACGGTATTCTGGAACTTCCGGTGGCACTGCTCATTCGCGGACGAGGTTCGTCCAAGTACGGCGAACTGTTTACCAAGCTTGCCAAGGGCCACGGTCATCGCATCAAGATCATTCCGGACGATGAAATGAACCTGCGCCGCATGCTTGCAGGATCGGACATCGCGTTGTTCTTTGCCGAGCAACAGGACCCCGACGACATCAACAATGCTCTACGCTACGGCGTGATTCCGGCCGCCATGCCGTGCGACACACTGGAAGACTACAACCCCGTTCAGGAAAGCGGGAATGCATTCGTGTACCAGGAGGCAACGCACTGGCAGTGCTTTGCCAGCGTCGTTCGCGCACTTGAAACCTTTAAGTTCCCCTACGACTGGAGGACCATCCAGCGCAATGCGATGGAATCCATGGAGAACTTGGATGGAAAGAAGGCAGACTAGAAATCTTCGCCGATACCTTCGATGCCGAGCGGGTTCTTTTCGTCTGCATCTTCATCGCTGCTATCTTCGTCGGATGCGAAATCCAAACTGTCATCGTCCAGTTCAAAACCACCTTCTTCCTTTCCTGCACCGAACGCATCGTCATCGTCATCGTCACCAAAAATGGAAAGAGGGAGCAACAGTTCCATAGGGGCGGGTAAGAAAAGAGGAAATACGCGCGAAGTATAAACGGATGAGTTTCTGGCGCAAGTTGAAAATGCGCACCCTAGGAAGCGCCGGCTGCATTGACCGTTTTGCTCCAAGGCGAAGAGCGGTACACTAGCCTGGTATGCGTCGCACACTCACCACCATCATCATCGGCTCTCTGTCTCTTTCTCTCTGGGCATGTTCGTCCGGCACTCCCGCCCCTGCTACGCCCACTCCCGCCACAACCGGCACCGGAAGCGCAAAGCCTGTGGAAACCAAGGCATCGCTCGAAGTGAAGGCTAATGCCGGAGATGAAAACGCGCAGTTTGAACTCGGCGCGCTGTATCACGACGGACAAGGCATCCCCCGCGACTTTGCACTGGCCCGCAAATGGTTCGAAAAGGCAGCCGCACAGGGCGAAGTGAAGTCACAGTTCAATCTTGGCGTCATGTACTACACCGGTGAAGGCGTCACCAAAGACTTCGTGAAAGCTCGCGAGTGGTTTGAAAAAGCAGCCAAGGCCGGCAATGCCCGCTCGCAGTTCAATTTGGGCGTGGTGTACTACCGCGGCGAGGGTGTGAAGCAGGATTTCTCGAAAGCCATGACGCTCTTTCGCCAGGCCGCGGAGCAAAACTTCAACGAGGCACAATTCAACCTGGGCGTCATGTACGCCAAGGGCGAAGGCGTTCCGGCAGACGGCGTGCAGTCGTACATGTGGTTCGACCTGGCGCTGAAGCAAGGAAACACGCAGGCCAAGACTGCGATTGACTCACTCACGCCTCAGGTCACCAAGGAACAGATTGCGGAAGCCAAAAGGCTTTCAGACGGTTACAGCAAGAAATTCCAGGAGATGGCTTCGTCCGCTGCTGCAATGCTGAACGAACAGAAATAAGACCGCATTCTCCTTGCACGACAAAAGGGCGGCTCAGGCCGCCTTTTTCTTGCGCCTGCTCTGCCGTACCAACAACGCGCTCTTTTCACTTCTGGGCCAACGCTTCACCTCCGCTTCGCGCCGCCGTGCCTCCGATAGTGTGAGGTACGCTTCGTTGTAGACGAATGTCACCGGCAGTCGTGCCCGCGTGTACTTCGCACCCTTGCCGGAGTTATGCATGGCTTCACGCGCCTGGAGATTCACACATGTTCCGGCGTACAACGTACCGTCCGAACATCGCGCCAAATAAAAGTAGTGTTTGCCCACGGCACGATACTACCGCACCTCCCGACCAGCAAACGATGGAAATCGTTGAAACAATGCGCTGCGCACATGATCGGGGTGCACAAAGAAGATATAACCGGGCAACATTGCTAGAAACCATCCCATGCCCAAGAACACAAGTATCAACAGATGAAATGCTATTCCTGCACTTACGCCAAAGGGACGTAATTGCGGTACCCAAAGACCAATGGGAATAACAAACTGCAGAAATTCAATGGAGCGTACGAGTACATCGTACACCCACATCCATGGCACAAGACGTACAAATAGGAATGCGAGTGGCGTAGCCCAAATGCTCTGCATATTGTAATACAAAACTTCACCGCCTTGCCAGTCGGCCAATACGAATTTTTGCCAACACACTCCTATATACGTTGATGTCAGTTGCAGCATAATCAAGCGCTGCGTCAGTGCGCATACGGGTCTCCAGGCGACCCATGATCCATGTCGTAAGCGCATATCGAGTGAATAGGTTCCACCACTGTCACTGAAAACAAATGCGAGCAAGAAGAAGAGAAATAATATATCGAACGATGTACCAAACAAATGCAATGACAGCGCCCAGAAATACGCCGAGAGCGCAAACGAGGCGGCAGCCATAACCTGAGAACGAATACCCAGCGCAAATCCAAGTAAGCATGCAAGCAGCAGCACATACAAACAAAGAGCTATCGCAACTGAGGGAAGCTGCAAGCTCCACAAAATAATGGCAGGTGCACCACGCGAAAACAAAGGTGTTGCCACCCCCTGATTCGAAAAAAGCTGCGGAACTGCCGGAAGTTTCAACAGCCAATATCCGAACAAGAACACGCCAACTGCAATACGCACAATCGCAAGACCATGCGGAGAAATGTCGCCCAACCACCACCGATCCCATGCTTTCCATGCGGCGCGCAAGTGTGTCATTCGTTATTGAGGGAAACGGGTTCACGTCTGAGCGTCAGAGCCTGCTGCAACGCAAAAAGTCCATCGGGGGATACCGGCCATATCTTCCAGTACAAACGGACGAGCTCGTAATCGTTTCCACGCAAGCGCTCACGATCGGCGAGCAGCTGAGAAAGCCGCTGATATGCAGCCAATCTCTCTTCAGTCCCATGAAATAGCTGCGTCAAATTCAGATAACCACGCACAACTCGTTCTCCATACGGATACGGATAGTAACGCTCCAGTGGCAATTCCTGCAGTGAGCCATCGCTGTACATACCTTCTGCGGATAATTCATATACCTCTGTGGCGTACCCCTGAAACGGAGCTGTCATTGCATAGCTCAACAACACGATATTCCGTCCAATTGGAGGTAGCCTCCGGAACAACGTGAAGTGCAAAGCACACAATGTCACAGCCAGATAAAGCACTACCACCGAATGACACAGTACGCGTCGAACAACCATGATGTAATCATACAGGAACCGTCACTTGTTCAAGTACTTGTTGTTCACGTACACGGCAACGTACCCGACGGCGATGAGCGCCAATCCGGCCAATACCAAGGCAAGCGGCCAACCCAATCCGTCCTGGAAATACTCACCGGTGATCTTCAAAATGTAGATCATGAGGTAGATTGCCCCAAATACCAGGAACGATTTGGCACGTAAATACACACTCAGGAACATGGCGCCGAAGACCAGGCCGGGAAACAGTAGCTCCCAAACAATGGAGGCATCCGGCGTCCAGCCACCCAGCACCAACGCGGCACCCAAGAAACCGAAGACGCCGAAGCCATACAGCGGACCGGTAAACTCCTCTTTGCCGGAGTGCTGGAAGTAGTGGCCGAGCAGCATGTACGACAATCCGGCGACAAGTACGCGGTAGGCGTAGAAGCGCCACCAGTCGCCAAACACTGCGTTGCCGGAGATGAGCGCACTCGTAACGGCGAAGAACAGCCACGTACAGAAGAAGATACCGAACAGGAGCAGAACGCCCTTGCGGAAGGCGGCGTACGAGGCGAGATACATGGCCGACAACGCACCGGACATCAGTACGTTGGTGAATGCGGATGAAGTCTCGTATCCAGCTTGATCGAACGTAACGAACAATCCAAGCGGCAAGACCAAAGCGGACAGGAAAAAGAACGCCTGACCCACACGCTCGGTACGCTTGTCGCGGATAAATGCCAACCCTACGAAATATGCCGCAATACCCGAACCCAGCGTGACGAGGATTTTGGTGAACGCATTCAGCTCCGTCCAATTCTGACCGATCAAAATCGAAATGCCCAAGAAGACAATCGCTCCGCCGATGTAATATAGAATTTCGGACAGCTGCAGATGCGATACGGCATTCGCATCGTGTCCACGGTCGATGGCGTCCAGCACATCGCGTTTGGTGACAGTCTTGTGCCGAATTCCGTCAGCGACGGCGTCGAGAAGTGCTTGTTTTTGCATACGAAATTAGGGAATGATCCAGCCGAGGAGTTGATAATTGAGGTACGTATATTCCACGTCACCGGACGGCCTGATGTTCGCTTTGCGACTGACATTGTGGCCCTTCAGGTACACCGAATTGTAGTCACGGCCCATGTCGAACAGGAACAAGAAGTCTCCCCCGCCGCTGTTGCCGCGCACCAACTCGAAACCATCCGATGAGATCGGCGACTCATCTAGTCGCAGGCGCTGAGCCTCCTCGAATGTGATTGGCAAACTCTCATTCTTCTCCACGTCGTACACATACAATTCTTGTTCGCAATCCGAACGGATATACCCCGGATCTTTCAGGCTATTAGGCTGTTCAATCCGCGTCACAACTCCGCCATGCGTTTCGTAGACCCATGCACAAGAGTAAGAATCGTTATTGCCGTTCACATACAGAAAGTTGACCGTAGGCTTTATGAACAATCCCGGTACGTAAATGCTGGCAGCGACGAAGATCACCATAAAGATGGGGATGGCGATGCCGACGATGAGCGAGATATTCGGCTTGGCTTTCATGCGTGGGACGGGAAAAGGCGTGACGCAGTATACCCCAAGTGCACGCGATAGCAGACGCACGGTGAACCGAACCTGGCTGCGGTCAAGCCAGCATGTGCATGCATGAAAAAGGCTCGTCGGGCAGACGAGCCAATGTCATTCTCCCCGTACAGAGAGAAGATTCGCTACACCGACATCATTCGAATGATCCGTTTCGTGATGCAATCGAGGCAAATGCCTCGCGAGACACCCAGCGTTTTTTGCAGGAATGTCTTTACCCGGAGTCCGTGTTCCGAGGTTGCGTCGATGTCGACGACTTCTTTGCGTGTCTCCAGCGTTATCTGCGTAACGTCAATGGCGACCGCGAACGCGTCTTGCCTGCAGAAATTGCAGACAATCGATTGTTGCGGCCAGCGCTGTTTGACCAGTGCGGAGTACTCGCCTTTGCCTATCGCAAAGTTGATCCTGTCTTCCAAACCACTCTCTTTCGGGCGACGATTCCAAAGAATGAACGTAGCCAATCCGAAGGGTACGAACTGACTTTTGGTATTATGAACTGATGAAGTATATTGTCAAGAATCACTGACATCAGGATTCCATGAAGAGTGGATCGGGTGGGACCACGGCACCAGTCGCTACGCTCCGGTGCGTGGCATGCTTGAACCCACGACCAAGAGATGAAGAATTCTCCTCTCGAGCAACGGACGGTGTGTTGTGAGTGTAAATGGTGGATCGGGTGGGACTTGAACCCACGACCAAGAGATTAAGAGTCTCCTGCTCTACCAACTGAGCTACCGATCCAGGGTAGTTCGAAACGTAAGGAGCCGGGAAATCGTACTGCAAAGCCCGCTGCGCTTCAACCCCTACTGCGTGCGCTCCGCGCCGGGCTGCGGCTCCTCATTCAGGCGCGTTGCGGCCTGATCCGTCTCCGCCACCTGCTTATCCGCAAGTTGGGCCAAGATGGACTCGACTGTTTCGGTACGCGGCCCGTAGTGGCGCTCCATTCTCGCGCTCATCGTGACAACCGGCACTTCGCCTTCGGCGGTGGGCACCGGCGTGAGCGTCACGCCGGAGTGAACGGTGAGCGTATGTGCGGCGTCATCACGGACCTGGGACAACGTAATGACCACCCGCATGCCGCTGTTCCCCAGCAGCGCCCTCTCGCCGGCAAGCAAGGGCATGATCAGCGTCGTCGGGAACTCGGCGCCGGCCGCTTCCAGCTCGCCTTTCACTTCAATCAGCCGTGCAAAGGCCAGTTCATTCCCGCCTCCCGGCCGGAACGTCATCTCCCATTCTTTGCCTGCTGGAACAGCGATACTCATAGAAACGCAGTCTGCTACGAACTTGTGCAGAGTCAAGATAATTTGTCATGCGAAGACCTTCCGGGGCTTCAGCGTGCCTTCGGTTTTGGGGTTCTTTTCCAGAATGGCCACCGGCAACCCGTCATGCCACGCGATGAGCGGCTCGCCCGTCACGGTGCCAGGAATGGCACGCCCGTTGCGGATGTGCTCCCATTCGGCGTCGGAAAGTTTGAACGCGGGAAAGCCCGGAAGCACATCTTTCAGCGGCAACACATCGGTCCACTTGGCATCGGAAGGCAACACGGCGTTCTTCACATCCCACTCCCCCACCTTGGTACGCGTGAGCGCCGACAAGTACGCGCCACAGTGCAAGGACTGCCCCAAATCGTGCGCCAGCGAACGGATGTAGGTGCCGGAACCACATCTCACACGCAGCTGCATTTCCGGGTATGCATAGCGCGTGACCGTGCAGGATTCGATCTCCACCTGACGCGCCGGCATATCGACCGTCTCGCCGCGCTGCGCCAGTTTGTATGCACGCTGCCCGCCGATGCTGATGGCCGAATATTGGGGCGGCACCTGGCTGAGCCTGCCGGTGAAACGATCGTTGATGAGCGTCTGGATGCGCGAGCTGTCGTCGGGCGCCGACCAACCGGCCTTCAGCTTTGTCACAGTAATCGCGCCCTCGGCATCGTACGTGGTACTTGTGGCGCCGAGCTTCAACTCGGCCAGGTATTCCTTTCCCAAGTCTTTAAAGAGCTCGATGACCTTCAGCGCTTTGGCGCCGACCCCCAGCACCAACAAGCCGTCGGCCAATGGATCCAGCGTTCCCAAATGACCGATGCTGCGTTCGGACAAGCTGCGGCGCACCGCCGCGACTGCATCGTGGCTGGTGGGACCGCGCGGTTTGTTAATAAGGAGGAATCCGTGACGCATCGGGGGCGAGTGTACCTGAAGAGAAACGTACAAGGCGGGTGGATGTTACGGGTGCAACTCTGAGGAAACCGAGGAAGCCGAAGAGTCCGGTGAAAGACTTGAAGCTATTACCTGTTCCTCGGAGTCGTCGGTTTCTTCGGATTCATCGAATTCCTCCACGAGGGGCCTTTTACTACACCCTTCTCCCTTGTACTCTTTCCCCCATGTCGCTCACCCTCAGCTGGGATCTGTTCGTCGTCGTGTTCTTCGCCATTATTACGTCGTACAGTTTCATCATCGGGAAAAACCAAGCCATGAAGGTGATTCTCGCCACCTATATTTCCATTATTGCCACGCAGGGCATTGGCAATGTGATTGTGCGTCTTACGGGTGAATCCACGGCACTGATGCAAGTCATGGGCGTGGCCTTCAACTTCACCGTATTGTCGGTGGTCAAAATTTTTCTGTTCGCCCTCTTTATTATCTTGTTCGCCATTCGCAGCGGCATCGATCTTACGTACAATCGCGAGTCGGGCACCACCATGAATGTGGTCTTCACGGCGCTGTTCGGTTTTGCAACGGCGGGACTGATTGTGTCGACCATCCTTACATACGCCACAACGAATGGCATCATCTCGGCAAGCTCGTTGAGTGACGTTGCAGCCCAACCTATTTTACAAGGAAGTGCCCTAATGCAGCTTATGATCCTGAATCAGGACATTTGGTTCACATTACCTGCCTTTCTGATTATCGCTGCCGGATTCGCACATCGGGACTGAAATGCACTTGCCTCCACGGGAGCCGGGAGGAATAATGAGCGAAAATCTTACTCCCCCAATCAATGAAGAACGTTCTCACGAAAGTCACCGCAACGGCATCCGCCGCACTGCTGTCTTCACAGATGCTTGTCGAGCGCGTGTTCGCCGCACTGCCCAAGCCCCCCGGAGTTCCTGGTTTGTCCGGCCAAGCCGACATTAAGACAACGATCGTGGATCTCTTGAAGAACGTGTTGGACTTCATCACCATCATTGGTGTGGTGTTCGTGGTTATCGCCGGTATCCGCCTGATCATCTCGGGTGGTGACGAAGGAGAGAAGGACAAGGCAAAGAAGACCATCATCTACGTTATTGTGGGTATCATCGTGGTGCTCTTGGCTCGCGTGATCGTGGTGTTCGTCAACGACCTCATTAAGTAAGGAGGTACTCAGTACGCATTCAAAAACGCTCTCTATAGCCAAGGCTACGGAGAGCGTTTTTTAGTAGCGAAGAAATTCCTATTGCTACATACGAGTGCTCGGTGTTGCCGGAACAACTTCGCTGAGAATCTTGGCAGGTGCTTCGGCAATTTCATCCGCAAGCACGCTGCGAGGCTTCAGCGGCTCACGAACGATGATCGCTTTTTGCGTGACTTCAATAATGTCGCTGGCGGGTATTGGTCTTCCTTCCATGAAAAACCTACGCGGGAATAGCCATTCCAATTGAAAATGCTTGGTATCGAACTGGACATCGGAGCATGTGCCGAGTGTGCGCTTTGCACGCTGCGTAACAATCTTCTGGCCCAAGATCGGACGGGGATGTTCCAAAAGCGCCACAAGGCGAATGAGATCCTGTGGCGGAGTGAGGCGGTCTTCACTACGAATGTGCACCTTGGTTCCCCACGACAGAATATCGGCGGCAAGCAGGAAAAGCTCCTGCCCTTCGAGGTACCCCATGCCAACAACGAAGAAGCCGACTACGTTGCCGGTATCCGGGTGCAGCAACACCCCAGAGATGCCGCCAAGCGTCTGCTGGGTCTGCTCATCGACGACCGGAGTGCCGCGGACAATGGAAAACCGCACGTGCATGAGCTATACTATAGCTCGACATGCATTTCTTCGCAGGATCATCCCACCCGGCACTTGCCAAAGCTCTCGCCAAAGAGCTGAACACGACGCTCGGGAAGATTACGCTGAAGCACTTCAACTGCGGCGAGCGCTACGTACGCTACGAGGAGTCCATTCGCGGGAAAGAGGTGTTCCTGCTGCAGACCGGCGCCAACCCGAATGAAGACATGATGGAGCTGTTTCTGATGATTCAGGCCGCCAAGCTCAGTTTCGCCAAGGCCGTTCATGTGATTTTGCCGCATTTCCCATACGCCCGTCAGGACCGCGTTGCCCTGCCGCGCGAGCCGATCTCGGCCAAGCTGATTGCCCACTTGCTGGAAGCATCCGGCGCCGACCACGTGATTACGGTCGATTTGCACTCGGATCAAATTCAAGGCTTCTTCCAGGTACCGGTCGACGCACTGGACGCCCGCATGGTGCTGGCCAAATACGTAAAGGAAAAGAATTTGAAGGATGTGACCGTGGTAGCCCCAGACGCCGGCGGCGCTAAGCGCGCCAAGAAGTTCGCCGATTTGATTGGCGCGGAGTTGGCTGTCATGCACAAGCACCGCGAAGCGCACCACAAGGCGCAGATTCTGGAGGTAGCCGGCGACATCGACGGACGGACGTGCATTATCTTCGACGATATGATTGATACCGGCAGCACGCTGGCACCCGCTCGTGAGGCGCTTATTCAGCGCAATGCCAACAAAGACGTCTATGCCGCAGTCACGCACCCGGTGTTCTCCGGCAAAGCCGTGGAAAACCTGAGCAAGGCAGGGTTCAAAGAAGTCATCGTCACCGACACCATGCCGACCGAAGGAAAGACGTTCAAGGGCCTTACTGTACTGTCCATTGCCCCGCTGCTCGCGGAAGTGATCAATAACGTAGTGACTGGCCAGAGCGTGACGAAGATGTACAGTTAAGCCGAGGGGTTCCAGTTGACCAATCCCCCACTCTTTCGTACCCTCTGTTGGCTACAGAGACTAGGTTCCTTAACTCATCGACGTTATTACCATGGGCGACTAGCTCAGCTGGCCTAGGCTTCCGAAGGAAGCCGTCGTAATCAAAAAGCCGCCGCGCGATCGTCCGAGAGACCCTTTGCAACACAAGACATGGGCGACTAGCTCAGCTGGTTAGAGCGCGACACTGATAATGTCGAGGTCGGCAGTTCAAGTCTGCCGTCGCCCACCATTAATTCCTACTCACACAAACATGTTAGCAAAATTTTTGTTTTCTCCTGCCCCTTCGACCTTTATCGCCTGAACAGTTCAGTGCCGTCACCACTCTCCACAGGAGTAATCAAATGGAGGGTCGCATGCAAATGCGGAAGGGTTACTTCGCCTTGGGTACATCACCCACCTCCGGAGATGCCACCTTCTTTTTAAACGCGGCCAATCTCCCAATTAAAGTGTCATATTGATAAATCGCTTTCAGAATCTCTTTTGTTACATCTATTGCTAATGACACTTCGTCTGAACCAACATCCTCAAAAATTTTTGCCTCAATGTGTGCAGCATCATTGCCCAGTAATCTTAAGTCATCCATTCCTTCGAGTAGGGGCTTTGGTAATGTAACTGAATCCCTCAGAGCTGCAATCCGCGCTTTTAGATCTTTCCCTTTAGCAGAATGTAATTCACACAATTCTTCTAGTGTCCTCCGAACCATCATGGCCGCTGCTTTATGGCAACCCTCCGCGTGACAGGTAATTGCTTCGGAAAGAGTCGCAATTATTGCGGGAGGAATATTTTCTTTATTGAAATCAATTCTCCTAGAAGGAACTACTGCAAGTATCTCATTGCTGCCATTTAATAAACAAAAAACATGCGCGTAGCATTTTGGATTCGGACACATTCTGTGACCAAATTTTCGAGTTATGCTCGGATATTGCCCCACCATTCCGACGTCTCTTAACCCAACAGGATCAAAAGTGCCATCATTTCCACAATACGGACATCTCATTGCCAATTTCCCGGCGTCAAAGCTGTGGCAAGAGCTAATATTTACATATTCCATATTCTGAATTATAACCCTTATTACTGAAACTTTCTAAGAGCATAAGAAAACCAATACAGGACCTGCTATCCTATTTCCCATGAGCCAATACCAAGCCCCCGCCTGGGAACGCGTGACCGACTTGCTGGCCGGGTTCTTTAACTACGGCGTAGCCGGCATCGGCGGTGTGGGGATCATTGTGTACCAGGCCGTCATCTGGTTCCTCTACACCACGTTCAACTACATGTCGCTGGAGTGGTTCTTTAAAACCATGAATGTGCCGTTCTTCACGGATTCGCAGTCGTGGTACAGCCACCCGGACAAGTGGGAGCAATTCCACCGATACTTTGTGCCGTTCTTTCAATGGATGCCGCTCTCCATCACGCTCATCATCGTCGGCAAATTCATCGGCGGTTGGATCGACGACAAAGCCATGAACTACGGCCGCGCGCACCGCAGGCCGAATACCGACAATCTCCCCGGTACACGAGGGTTGGGGGCTTAAGACTTGCAAAGCACGTGATTGCGCTGACTCTCTTTGCCGAACGGCAATGCTTCGCGTAAGTCCGCACCAAGCAGCTTGGCGCGCAGTGCGTCGACCACGCGGCGGCAGACTACGCCCACCACATCGCGGATGTACGGATCAGGTTCTTTCTGAGGGTCGGCGCGACGGGCAATCTCCAGGCGCATTTCAGCCGGAACACTGTCTGGCCAGAACGGCTCCGTTCCCTGCAGATACGAGTGGCAGCACGTCATCACCGCCGTCACATCCGGCCTCTGCTCTGTAGGCAGCCTGGCAACGTTGGCGAACACGAAATCCGTCAGCGCGCCGCAAGCATGCTTGGCTAGCGCGTGGGTTTTGCCCGCGGGCTTACGCGATACATCGGCATGAACGACATCCGAAGCCTGGAACCCCAATGGCGACGTAAGCTGCAGCCAACGACGGATCCATTCATGACCTTCCTGTCGTCCGGGTTCCAGTTCCCAGCACGTTCCAGTGGTGGCCGCGCCAAGCTTTTCACGCAGAAATGCCACGTACAGCGCGACGGCACCTTTGCCACCACACACGTCGTGAACGTGTAGCACACCGCCTTCATCGACCGTATTCGCGACATCGGCCAGCGCCACGGCCTCGCGGATCTTCGCCGAGTTCCACTTGGTAAGTCCGTGATGCACACCGCGCATGGTGCGCCAGACGGAGCGACTTACTCCCAAGACTGCCGGAGGAGGCGGATCTGCCCCCAATGCAGCATTGATGGCAGTCACACGCGTCTCGATTCCTGCCATTCTGGACGCATCGAACGTCTGAAAGAACGCGTGCAATCCTTCGGCTGACGCAAGATCCGCCAGAGCCTGCTCCACACCTACGCCACCGGCACCTAGGCGCAGGTCGTCAGTCATGGAGAACTCTTTTTCATTCATATAAATCATATTTAAACATATTTTTACAATTTGTAAATACTCATCCGTGCTAGACTTGGTCCAATTTCCACCCAAAGAACCATGCGCGCGCTTTCCACTGTATCTTTGCTCTTGGCCACCACGCTCGGATTGGCTGCCTGCATACCCTCACAGCCTTCCAATGGAGCTGCTTCAGCATCTTCTGCTGCAAGCAGTATGACTTCCAGTACAACGGACACGGAGGCACTGCTTCAGAAGTTGAACGTCAAAAATGGCGACACACTCACGAGCGGTATGTTTGTAACCGGTGAGGCGCGGGGCAATTGGTACTTCGAAGGCTCGTTCCCGGTGCGACTTGTGGATGAACGAGGCGCAACGTTGGCCCAAACGACGGCACAGGCTCAAGGGGAATGGATGACTGAAGACTTCGTCCCCTTCTCCGCACAACTCACGTTCACGACGACGGCGAAGAACGGAACACTCATTCTGAGAAACGACAATCCATCAGGCATGCCGGAGAACGACAAGATCCTGGAGATCTCGGTCGTCTTTTAGTGCTGCAAGAACAGCAGCGCCGAAAACGTGTATGGAAAATATCCGAAAAAGCTGACACCAAATGCTGAAAAACGTCTGTTCAAAAAATGTGCACAAAATGAGATTTCGTCATAGATAAACTGTTTTGTACAAGCGAAAATCTTGCAAAAAGCACCCTGAAAGAATGTAATAACCAAAGTTTCATTTCCCCACATTTTCCTATGTGTAGTAAGAAGTGTCCCATCGGCATGGTTGCCTGCCTGCTCGTTGTCGTCGGTGCCCTGAACTGGGGACTCGTCGGTATCAGCATGCTTATGGGCAAGGGTTCCGAATGGAACCTGGTACACATGCTGCTCGGTCAGTGGATGACCGTCGAAGCCGTTGTCTACGCCCTTGTGGGTCTGGCCGGCGTGTACAAGCTCGTCATGAGCTGCAAGTGCTGCAGCGGTGGTTGCAAGTGCGGCAATACTGCCTGCACAGGCGGTTGCGCCAAATAATCAGACTTCAACGTCGCAAAGAGGCCTCACCGAACGGGGGGCCTTTTTGTTTTAGAGCCCTGCAAGGAACTGCTCCAGTGTCAGCGTATTCGGCAGCAGCTGATCTGCTACGACGATACGATCGAGCGTTGCGCTCATGGGGTGATACGTGAATTCAAACGATAAATCGCCTTTACGGGTGGCAAAGTACACGCCAATCACGCGCACGGCATCCGCTTGATTCGCAGGAATCACAAACGAAGTCGTAGGCGTTAACATGCCGCCGTGTTCTAGTACCGCCTGCTTGGTCATGCCAATGAGCTCTTCCGGCGTACGAGTGGAAACAGCAGGTGCGCTGGACGACGCTTTGGCGGCAACGCGTGCAGGCGTAGGCAACGCACGGACTTCGGCATCGTGCAGTGCTTTCGCTACAGCAGCACGCTCTGCATCGCTGAGCAACGGCGTAGCGAATGCAACGCTCTGGCGAATGGCGTCTTCCCAGAGTCGTGCATGACGTGGAAAACCACGATCTTCAATGAGTGGCGGCAGCGAGCTGGCCCCGGAGAGTAACGGCAAAGCCGATGAAGGGTCTGCGGTCACAGCACGTTCCACAAGGCGCTGCCAACGAGTCACGAAGACGTCCGGCAATGGCAGAACGGATGCATGTTCAATATCGGCAAGCAGTTGGGCCCAGCGCACGGCATCGTCACCGACCGTGAAGGCATCGGCAAGGACGGACTCCGTCCTTTCGTCTGCGCCGGGAGTCAGTCCAAGGCCGTACGAAATGCTGAGCAGTCGATCCATCGGTACGTCCCCGCTTATGCTTCGCACGCAATGGAGCGCTACGGCGATTGCGTCCGCATCGGCTCGGCGCATGCGGCCGATTTCCGCCACGATGGCGGACACTGCCGGACGATGGAGCTCGGACGACAATACCTGTTCGTACGTTGCGTCACGAACGAAGACCAGTGCCTTGGCATAGTCTTTGGCATCCATGGCGTCGCGCAGTAGCCGCAGCGGAGAGTCATCTGCAATGACGGTACGCAAATCTACACCCTCTTCCGATAACGCTTCCATGCGAGCCGCGTAATCCTGCAGCCAACGCTGTGGAACCAACGATCGCTGCAAAGACAGATTGTGATCCGTCGGTACCCGAAGTTGCTCTCCGGCCGTGAGGATCGTCAATTCGCCGCGAACCGTTACTGCGATCGGTGCCGAAAGCGCCACAACCAATGCATTGGCATCGTCGTGGAACGCGTACCAACCGGTACGTACTCCGTCGACTGTCACTGCATCCCCTATCTGCATGCGCAAATAGCCGCTGGTGCGCACAACCACCGTACCGCTGCGCAAGTGTGTCGTGGCACCGTTGCGTTCCAGCATGCTGTGAACATCGAGTACGCCATGAATGCCGGGGGTCCCGGTAAATTCCAAAATCCGTGAGTTGGACTCTACTATGTCACCGTCTTGAAGAATGCCGACTGACTGTGAATCCATCGCCTGACTCCTGTCCATGCCCGGATGCGACGAAAGTACCAGCATCAGCAATGCCAATGTCAGAGGAACGGCCACAAAATGACGATGTGATCGCAAGGTCATGAAAGGAAGTGTTTTCCTCTCAGTATAGCAGAAACTAGCCTTCCGAGGAAGGCTGAGCTGCATGGGATTAGCGTGTCGGGGGCGGCACGCGATCCGGCCCTGCTGCGCTAAACATACCGGAATCCTGTACATGCTTGTTGGTACGCTGCACGTCTCGTAACAGTCCGTCCATGCCGCCGCCTCCAATCCTCAGCCTGGAGCCCAAACCACCAATAAACCGTTGAGCATTCCGAGACAGATCTGTCACACCCTGTCGCACACCGTCATTGGTCTGCGCAATAACTGCGGCACGAACGTTCGGCGAAAGATCTCTCGTCGCAAGAATGCGATTCGCCAACGCCAACTTTTCGGCCGTCGTCATAGTGGTATTCGGGTCATTCAGTCCTCGCATGATTCCGGCGTCACGCATGCCACGGATGCGGCCGCTCAGCCACGGAAACCAGTTGGTACGACCGACCATGGAGTTTGCAAAATCTAGCTGTTCACCGGGGGCCATGGCATCGAAGCGCTGCTTCGCAACCACGCCTCCGACTGCCGTTGCGCCTACCACAGCAATGCCAGTTGCCAGCAACGCTTTCATTTTCGGGCTCATACCCTTCTTCAATTTTTTACTTTCGGCAGGTGCAAGAATTTTCCTCTCGCGCTGCTCAGGCAAACGACTGCGCAGTCGTGTCTCGCGTTCTGGTGAAGCAGCGGAAGCGGGCATAGATACAGAATACGATACGGAGATTTGGCAAAAGGACAAGCTTCTTCCATCCTCGTGGCTTATCACGGCGATCGCGACCGCCGTGACTTGACGAAGCGAAAAGCAGCCGCGTAGGGTCGCTCCATGCGCATCCTTGGTGTCGACCCCGGCCTGGCCACCATCGGTGTGGGATTGGTGGAACGCGATGCGCGACGCCAAGTGCATTCGCTCGACTGGCTGGCCATTACCACACCGGCCGGCATGCCGCTGGCCGAACGCTTGAACGAATTAGGCAATGACCTCTCCACGTACCTGAAAGAAGCCAAGCCCGACCTGGCTGTAGTCGAACGCCTGTTCTTCGCAACCAACAAACAAACAGCAATCGATGTCGCACAAGGACGCGGTGTTATTCTTGCCACCTTGGCGAAGCACGGCATTCCGGTACTGGAACCGACGCCGCTGCAACTGAAGCTCTGCGTCACGGGCGACGGCCGCGCCGACAAACGCCAGGTGCAGGACATGGTCATGCGCACGCTGAAACTCGACGAACGACCGACTCCGGTCGATGCCGCCGATGCATTGGCGCTCGCGATCTACGGCGCGTTCGTGCATCAACCGTTAGCCACCGGCAACAACTCCTTTGGCGGAAACCTGCCAACGGTGAACAGGCGCCCCGATGTCGCCGGGAAGGTGGGTGGCCGTCAGAAACACCTGGCAGCCGGAAAGTGACGTCAGCAACGCATGCTGGTGACGGTCATCCAGTTCGGAGAACACATCATCCAGGATAATGACGGGCTGTTCTTTCTTGATGGTGCGGAACTGATCCATGCAGGTGAATAGCAGCGCCAGCAAGCTCGCCCGTTGCTGGCCGCGCGAAGCGAACGAACTGATGTCACGGCCATCGGCCGACACGCGCCAGTCGTCGCGGTGCGGACCCACCGTGGTAGAACCCACGATACAATCGCGTGAACGGTAGTGCAGCAATTGCTCCACCAACTCTTTGGCCAATACCTGTTCCTCGGTGGCTGTTGTTTTACGCACGTATTCGATGCGAACGTCCTTCCATGCTTCGCCAAGCGAGCGCAGATGTTCCGGGAAGCCTTCGTTCCAGCCGGACACGATGTTGAGACGTTTGCACTGCAACACGGCACCGCACTTGGCCAAGTCTGCGTCCCATGGTTCCAGCTCGGTTTCTTTGGCTTCGCCCTCGGCGATGCGCTTCAGGAGCGCGTTGCGCTGCTTCAACAACCGCTCATATTCCATGCGCAGCGGCAGAAACTTGGGGTCCAATTGGGCCAATAATCCATCCAGCAGACTGCGGCGGCGGTCGGGGCCACCGGAGAACAGTCCCAAGTCTTGCGGTAGAAATACCACCGACGGCAAGGCACCGACGAACTCGGCGAACGGCACGCGCACGTCGTTGATGAAGAACGCTTTGGATTTGCGCGGTGATAACTGACAGACCACTTCCAGCGCTCGCTCTTCCCCTGCATCCGACACGGTTGCCGCCCGCACTTTAAAGAAGATCTCGCCCCAGCGCGCCACATCCTCGATCTCGCCGCCCAATGCAGAGCGGCCGAGGGACAAAAACGAGATCGCCTCGGCCAAGTTGGTCTTGCCAGTGCCGTTCTCGCCCACGAATGCCTCTATGCCGGGCTTGCTAAACGATAGCTCGAGCAAGCGATGTGAACGAAAGCGATCGAGGAGCAACGTGGTAATGCGCACGGCCGAAGCTTACCCACGATTCGCAGGAGGGAGAAGGATACGGAAAACAAAAAAGTTAGTGGTCAGGAAGCGGCTGTCATCTGACAACTACCTACTGCCTACTGTCTACTGCCTACTATCTTCTGCCCACACTCCTTCAGCACCTCATGGATTACATCCAAGTAGGCCTTGCGCGTAATGTACTGCGGCAACTGTTCCGGTAACACCCACACATACGCATCCACTTCATTACGATCAACCTGCACGACAATGTCCTTTTGCGTGCAAAACGCCACAAAGCACAGCTTTTGACCGGTATTGATGGGATTGTAACGCTGGACGAATTCGGGTGGAAAATCGTATGAATAACTATGACAACTGCTCAGTAAGACTTCACCCAGCTTCAAGCCGGCTTCTTCGTGCACTTCGCGCGCTGCAGCTTGTTCGATGCTTTCACCGGCCTCCACTCCACCTTGCGGCAACTGCCAGGCATCGTGAATACGTGGCTTATGCAAAAGCAGAATTTGGTGGATAGTCGCACACTCTCCGCCTGGAACGCAGACCTCCACGGGCTTGAGCACCAATGCCGATACGGCACTGCGGTAACGTTTTTCTTTCTGCTCCATGACCTCCACTATAGCGTGTGCCGCCGCGAAGCCAAGATTCGGCGCATACGAAAAACACCACCTCGTCCCATAGGACATTAGCTGGAGTGCTTCTCTTCCTTCAGCTTCACTTTCACGCGCTTCTTGCAGTTCGGGCAGTACTTGTGCAACTCGCGGAAGTCAGCTTTCTTGGATTTGAGGATGCGCACAGTGCAGATGCGCTTTCCGCATCCTTCGGTTGTGCAGTAGCCGGCGTAAACAGTACCCTTACCTCGTGGCATAGCCGCGCTACTTTACTTTGGAAGAGTCAGGAGCGCAAGACCCAGGAACACGATTCCGAAACTGACCAGCTTCACACGCACCGAACGGGCCGATAACAGCTCTTTGGGGGCATATGATGGCAGAATCCATGCCATGAGCGCAGCCAGTCCGATGACCATGAACGGCTGAATATTGCTGACAACCGACACCAAGGAAATGGGTCCGTACAGGTACGACAATCCGCCGGTGAATTCGCCGAACAGGAAACAGGCAATGACCGCGCCTCCAATAGCGAAGAATTTCCAATCCATGACCTTCACGAGATGCTTGATGCGTTTGCGATACGCGGGCACGAGGCACGGTAACAGCAATGCGATGGTCTCACGTCCGACGATCAGCCAGAAAAACACCGCCACCACATCTTGCCCGGCCAGCAGCGCGGCTTTTTTGGCAACGTACGTGGGAATGTAGAGCGCCGCGAGCAGTACCAGGGTGCCGAGTGTCCGCAACAGCGAACCGGATTCCGCATGATGAAACGACAGGAAGAATACGCCCGCAAGAATAAGTGCCGCTCCTGCCGCCTGCAGCAACGTCCACGATTCCTGGAACAGTGCGAACCCGGCAATACTGAGAAAGATGGAAAGAATCGGCCACGCAGCATTGGTAATGGATACGTCTAAATGACCGAGCACCCAAAAGAAGAACAGGTCAGCCAGGTACGCACACAGGCCCATGGCGAACAGCAGCGGCCACCACGAGGTATGCAAGTCGTAGAAACACGCCAGAATCGCCAGTACAACCACGCTGAACAGCGACTGGCTCCACATCAGCACAACCGGATGCTTCTCGTAATGGCGCACCAGAAGTGAGTCGAGCACGTTGACGAGCGCCCAGCCGAACGACGACAGCAAAATAAAGGTGAGCCACATGGCGCATGCAGTGTAGCGCTGTACCCTTCAAAAGATACGGTGGCTATACTGAGGACATGCCCAACATCCGAACCGTCATCTTCGATCTCGGCGGCGTCTATTTCACCGAAGGCGTGCGGCAATTCGTCCGCAAGATGCAGGAACGCTTCTCGGTGGACGAACAACAAGTGCGGCACATCGTGGACGGCGAGCTGGGGAGGCACTACCGCACCGGTGAAGCAACGCCTGCGCAGTTCTGGTCTGAGGCGATGGCATTCTGGAAGCTAGATTCTTCGAAGCTGGAAGACGTGAAAGCCTCGTGGCTGGAAGGCTATGTGCCGATAGAGGGAACCATCGACATTATCGAAGCACTGCGTGGCGGCGGGTATGAACTACTCTTCCTTTCGGACAACGCCCCCGACCGCGTGGAGTATCTGGAATCGCGCTATCACTTCCTGGGGCGCTTTAAGGCAGGCGTGTTCTCGAACCTGGTTGGTGTTCGCAAACCTCACCCCAAGATGTACGAAGCCGCGCTCAAACTGACTGCCACTCCTGCGCAGGAGTGCGTGTACATCGATGACAAACCGCCGCTGCTTGAACCGGCCAAGGCACTCGGAGTGCATACAATCGCCTTCAAGGACCCCGAGCAACTCAAAACCGATCTGCGCGCACTGGGAGTCGCGATTTAGTGTCCCGACTGCAAGTAGTTGAACGCGCTGTTGGCGGCAACCGTCGCCTCCCCCGCTGCGGTGGTGAACTGTGCGAAGTGGTTGCTGCCGCTGGTAACGTCACCAGCGCCGAACACGCCCGGCACCGTGGTGCGCTGCGCTTCGTCGACCTTCAGAAAACCTTTGTCATCCAACGCGCAGCCCAGCTGTTTCGGCAAATCCACCGCCGGCGTGGAACCGATTTCAATGAACACGCCATCCACGGCAAGCAGGTCGGACCCGTTGAACGGTTTATCGAGCTTGATTCCCGTCACTTTCTTGTCGCCTACGATTTGCGTGACGTTGCGCTCCAACACCAGAACGATGTTCTCCTTCGACTTCACCTTATCCACCCAGTACGGCTCGGCGCGGAACTCGTTGCGGCGGTGCACTAGGTACACGGTCTTGGCGACCTGAGCGGCAATTGCCGCACCTTCCACGGCGCTATCGCCTCCGCCCAGCACGGCTACGGTCTTGTTGCGATAGAAGAACGCGTCGCAGGTGGCGCAGTATGTTACGCCCTTGCCCGAGAATTCAGTTTCGCCCGGCGCACCGAGATGGCGCTTGTTGGAGCCGGTGGCGAAGATGATCGTCTTGCCCTCGACGGTGGTGCCGTCACCGAGCGTGAAGCGGAATCCGCCGTCGATTTTGTCGATCTTGTTCACGCGGCTGATTTTGTGCGTGACCAAATCACCGAAGCTCAGTGCGTGCTTCTTGAAGTTCTCCATGAGGTCCGGCCCGCGGATTTCCACCGTGCCCGGCCAGTTGCCGACTTCGGCCGCAGTCTGACCCATACCACCTTCGTCGGCGCCCACAATGAACACCTTCAGCTTATACCGAGCCGCATACACGGCAGCGGTGTAACCGCCGCAACCCAAGCCAACAATAAGGATGTCGTACATGGGTGAATCATGCCGAGTGAAAAGAAAAATGTAAATGCTGGAGGAATCCGAAGAAACCGAGGAAGCCGACGATTCCGATGATTGTTGCCTTTCGTCGTACTCCTCGGACTCTTTGGCTTCTTCGGATTCCTCCTAGTGCAACACCTGAAACATCCACCCATACAGTCTCTGCGCACCTTCTACCAAACGCGGGCCAGGACGATTCAGCAGCGAATCATCGATCACGAACACGTTATTACTCTTCGCCGCACGTAACTCACCCCAGCCCGCACGTTCCATCAGCAACTTTTTTTCCGCAAAACGTCCGGCACCGCAGATGCTGAGTACGATCAGATCCGGATCGAACGCTTGGATTTCAGCCAGCGAGACTTCACGGCTGGCGCTTTTTGGCGGCAATGCCAACGACCGACCGCCGGCAAGAGCCACCACGTCGGGCACCCAGTTGCCGCTCACCATCGGCGGGTTGTGCCACTCTTCCACATACACTTTGGGCTTCGACCCCAGCAACTTCCCTTTCTTGCGTACGTCGGCAAAACCGTTGTGCATGTCCATGACCAATTGGTTGGCCTCCTTTTCTTTCCCGAGCAGCAGTCCAATCGACCGAATGCATTCGTCGATGTCGCCCAGCGTACGCGGGTCCTGGTGAATGACGGCGAACTGCTGCGTTGCTTTCAGCATGGCAGCCAATTTTTCCTGAACGAGTGTTGCCGTGAAAACGACTTCCGGCTTGTACTGAAAGAGCGCATCGGCATCGATTCGCTGGTGATCTTTCAGGTGTGGGATGGTCGCGGCATCCGACGGCGTGTCGCTGAATTGGTCGACGCACACGATCTGTGTACCAGCACCGATGGCGAAGAGAATTTCCGTGGTGGCCGGTGACAACGAGGCAATGCGCATTCGTACCTGCAGCATAGCGCGCGCACTGCTACGACAACATGCGAACGACGCCTGCATATTGCATAGGACTTGCCATGAACTAGAATGCGAGAATGATCAACACTCTCGTCACTATCATTGTTGTCTGTCTGGTGGGAGGCTTACTGCTCTTTGGCCTCTACGATTTGCTGGAGGGGATTTTTGATCTCGGCAAGATCGGCCATAATGTGCAGAAGCAAAAGGCAGTTGCGGAACATGGTGAACCGGCAAAGGCACGCGTTTTGTCCATCCAGCAAACAGGCACATTCGTGAATGAAAACCCCATGGTACACATGACGCTGGAGATACAGCGGGAAGGGCAAAAGCCCTATGAGGCAACGATTGAAACCATTGTGGAACTCGTAGCCATACCTCGTGTGCAACCCGGCTGTGAGCTGTCGGTACGCGTCGATGTGAAGAACCCAAGCACGATTGCGTTGGTGTGGTGATGCGGCTGCAAATTAGGGAATGCATGCTGGTGCATTGAGGGCAATCCCCTACACTGCGGACATGCAAAGCGCGCTCGTGATTGTGGTCATTTGCTTGGGAGTGGCAGGGGTGCTGTGGGGTCTGCACAAGTTTGGCGGCATGTTTCCCGACTTGGCAACAACGGACTCCGACACCGTACGGCATGCCAAAGTGTTGCGTTGGGGCGTGAGCGGACAGGCTGTGGTCGTATCGGTGAATTCGACCAAAGCATCTGTCGGTGATGACCCGGTCATGATGGTGAAGCTCATGGTCCGGAAAGAGCACTGGCAACCCTACGAAGTCACACTGCACACCACACTCAAGCCGAGCGTACTCGCACAACTGCAACCTGGTTCCGACATACCGGTGAAAATCGACCCAAAACATCCGGAGAGTGTTGCAATCGCGTTGTAGACAACCCTTTTTTCTGCGCTGCAAAGCCATAAAGTTGTTTTGGCGAATAGAATTGATTGCGCAACTGCAGTCAAGCATGCAATAAAGGGGCCATGAATACTCCCTCCTCTACCAAACAACGAGTTGGCATTTTCACTGGCGGCGGCATTGCCCCAGGCTTGAATGCGGTGCTTTCCACCGCTGCACGCGTCTTAGTCCAAGAAGGACATCAGGCGGTTGGTTTGCCGGAAGGCTGGAAAGGCCTGCTCAACGTACGTGAGGATATTGTGGATTTATCGGGCATGACTCGGCGCGAGTTGCATGACCTGCTCAGTCAAGGCGGTACCGTTTTGCGCAGCTCCCGAACCAAAATTAAGCCAGAGCACTACGACAAAGTCGCAGAGACTGTGCGCGCCTACGGACTGACCGGACTGATTGCGATTGGAGGCGACGATACGCTCGGCCAAGCGCGCGAACTGCAGGAAGCAGGAATCATTCGTGCCATCGGCGTTCCTAAAACCATCGATAACGACGTCGAGGGCACCGACAAAACCTTCGGCTTCGAGTCGGCGGTGAACCGTGCCGCCGAACAGATTCGCGACATGCGAACCGACGCAGCATCCATGAGCCGCGTTGCCGTGGTGGAAGTGATGGGCAGAAACGCAGGCTGGATCACCCTGCACGCCGGAGAAGCAGGTGGTGCGGATATCACTCTCATTCCGGAGGTAGAAATCAAAGAAGAATATCTTCTGGAAAGAGTGCGCCAGGTGTACTCCGAACCCGCGGCAAACGGACGTCCGGCGAACTGCGCAGTCATCGCCATTTCCGAAGGCTACTTTGGTGAGGATCCAAACGCTGAGAAAGACGCCTTCGGCCACGGAAAGCTCGGCGGGGCCGCAGAGCGATTGGCAAGCATGATTAAGAAGGCCACTGGCCTGGGCACGCAGTCCCAAGTTGTGAATTACTACGCCCGCAATGGCGCCCCCGTTGCTCACGACGCAGTCTTCGCCTCTCGTCTCGGTGCGTATGCCGGCATGCTTGCCAGCGCCGACCAATACGGCCATCTGGTTGCATATCGCAACGGTCAAATAACCCATGCACCGTTATCGGAGGTAGAAGGCGGTCGCCATGTCCCGTTCGACATGTACGATCCGGAAACATTGTCGATGCGCCTGGTACCAAAGAACGTCGCCGAAATGATCCGTGCCATGCGCCAGACGATCGACGATAAAACAAGCGTCTAGCACGCGTCATGCGGTCCGCATTGCTCAGGCAGCACACGCAACGGAATCACGATGAAAGAACCCCAGCAGCAACGTTGCGACTGGGGTGGGCGTAACCGGAAACACGGCAAGATTAGATTTCTTCAGGGTCGAAGGTAACCGGGACATCGAACGCTGTGTCGATCAGCGCGTCGAGCGTGACGGGCAGCTTTGCCAGTACCTCGTATGCGTCAGCATGCAGTTGTGCTGCTTCTTGGCAGGCAATCAGGTCGATCAATCCTTGGAGGGAAATAATTGCCTGCAATCGTTGCCACGCCTCGGCTCTCACAAAAGTGCAATCGACATATTTGCAGATGGACAACAGCATTTCTTCGGACAAAGACTCGGATTGGATCTGCTGCCAAAGATCAAACCGAAGGGGTGGCACGTAACGCATCACAAAGATACTTCGCTCAATCTGATCCGATGTCTCCGGCAACCCAAGCAACGCTTCGGCTGCGCGGATTGCAAGCAAAAGATTCTTCGTTCTCTGAATGGCCTCGCGCAACAATGATGCGGTTGGCTTCAGGAGAAGGAATGCATTCCAAGCCGCATGCTGGAGCGCAGGAATCACACACGCAATGTGCATGAGTTGAGAGGCTCGAACATCGCAATGCTGCAGCAGTTTTTCCGCTGCGGCAGCACTGTGTGACGAAGCCGACATCGTCAGCAGGAACAAATCATCTGCAGACAAGTCACTCTTCTTAGCCAATTGAGCCAATGCCTCCAGCGAGACTGCCTCGTTGTCGGATCGACTCATCCATTCGAGTTGCACATTCGACAGCGAGCGCTGGGCAATCGCATGTCGCAGAAGAGCTGTTTTCAGTTCGGGGACCTTGCATCGGAATGCGTAGGTCAGGAAATCGTTGTCGCTCAACTCACTGAAGAGATTGAGCCACAATGCCAACACCGTCTGGTACATCGAACACTGCCCTCGTCCTTACCCCAAACCTTGGGGCACGAGCCCGTCTTTGGTGTGAGACAGGCGACCTACCCACAACCATGAGCACATCGCCTGTCTCAGTCACAATCTTGCCCATGTTGCAAAAGGTCACGGCCGCGAGGGTAAGGCAACGCAACGCGAATGCAAGAAAACGATCGAATGCGTTGTGGTAAGAGGCTGCCCCATTCGAACGTCACCACAGATGCATGCGACCTTTCGCGCGCCACTCCCCCACTCTTACTATGCAAACAACAGCATTCACCGCATCGAGCACAAAGCCTCTCTACCGCGCCACGCAGGTCGTGTGGTACATCTTGGGACTCATGGAAATCCTGCTCGGATTCCGCTTTGTCCTGAAGGCCATGGGCGCGAATGCGGCGGCCGGCTTCACCAACTTCATCTACTCGCTCACACAGCCCATGGCCGCGCCGTTTTTGAACGTATTCCGCATCAGCCATGTGGAAGGCAGCATTCTGGAATGGACCACGCTTCTCGCAATGGCCGTCTACGCATGTCTGGCGTATGCCATCCTCAAACTGTTTGTCATGAGCAAAGTTGTTTCCACACCCGAGGCGGCAATCAAACTGGAAAACCAAGACCGCTAAAGCACCCGCAACCACGCACAATTCTTGTCGCAGTGCAGGACCGCAAGGCCCTGCGCTTCG
The DNA here is from genome assembly GCA_964458645.1 of uncultured Candidatus Peribacteria bacterium. Classification (GTDB taxonomy): domain Bacteria; phylum Patescibacteriota; class Gracilibacteria; order Peribacterales; family Peribacteraceae; genus DAORHV01. The sequence goes on from CAYWJU010000001.1 coordinate 144,478, forward strand.
GCGTAGGCTTTCACGCGCTTCTCATCTGTCGACAAGTCATCACGCAGCGTGACAATGAGCAATCCCCCATCGGTAATCAAACCACGCATCTGTTGCAGCAAGCGATCACACAGCGCGGAATCATGCTCGAACGGACTGCCGGGTGCATTGAACAAACTCAAGCACGCCACGATGTCGTGCGGCGGCTTGAGCGAATCCACCCACTCTGGCTTGGTGGAATCCAACACCAGATGTTTGTATCCGGCAGTGGGATTCGGCCGGATATCGGTGCCGGTGACCGATGCGCCTTTCTGCGCCAGCATCTCGGCGAAGAATGGCGGATAGCGGTCGCGGAACGTGTCCTCCAGCACGTACGGTTCTGTGGAGCCGCAGCCGATGTCGAGCACGCGCAGGCCCTTTACATCACCCAGTGCGGCAACCGCATGCACCTCGCGCATGTCGGCGATGTCGAAGTCCACACTGCCACCCAGCTTTTCGACCACGGAGAAGAATACGTCCTGAGCGGCCAGGAACTTGGGTTCACGAAGCAAAGCCATCGGCGCTACATGCCGACAAACCCGCCGAAGGTAATCAAAGTCGGGCTGGATCATGAGTGGGTTCGCTGTTGAGTGTCATGGTGCCGGGGGAGGGACTCGAACCCTCACACCTTGCGGTACACGATTTTGAGTCGTGCGCGTCTACCAATTCCGCCACTCCGGCACACCGGCATTGTACTGGGAAACTGGCACGCCTGAAAGAAGAGCCTGTACGCTTGCCTGCAGATAGGTAGGTTTATTGGAGAAAACAGAGTCTCAACTCTTCGTACCTGCGACGTCGCGTCGCAGATGACAGCGTGCCAAGCCGAACACTCCGGGACGCCACGTCCCGGCTACGGCAAGCCAAATGCAGTCCTCTGAACACCATCAGCACCTTGTAAAAAATGCGCTATACTGCCCGGGCAATGGAAAAGTACTCAACGTTCATCTTTGAGCGCTACGAATTCAACCGCAACACCTGCCGGATCATTCTGGAATACTCGCTCGACGGCCGCGAGACGTTCACTGAAACGATCCAGTTGCCGAAAGAAGGCTTGGATGAAGCCGCGCTGGATACCCACGAGCTGGATGCCGTACTGTTCGCCATGCACCTCATTGGCGGCATCAGCTACTACAAAACCTGTTGCCCAAGAGAGATCAAGATCCGCACCGGCCACCTCAACAAACGCCAAGCCCAGTTCTGGACTGCCGTATACGAAAACGGCCTGGGGGAATTTTTCTTTAAAAACAACATCGACTTCCGTTCATTGGTGCGATTCCCCTTCCCGGAAGGTATGGCCAGCAAGCCCATTAACTGGAAGCGTCGCAATGTGGTCAATCGTCCGGAGAAGCGCCTGCTCATTCCCATTGGCGGCGGGAAAGATTCCATCGTAACGCTGGAACTGCTGAAGAAGTCCGGCGCGCGCTGCACGTTGCTGCGCATGGAGCCGCACCCGATTGTGGACGAGGTGGCGCTGATCGCCGGCTTACCAATGATGACGGTAAAGCGCTCCTTGTCGCCCCGCCTATTCGAACTGAATGCGCTGGGCGCGCTGAACGGCCATGTGCCCATTACCGCGTACCTGTCGATTCTCTCCATCGTGATTGCGCTGTTGTACGGCTACGACGCGGTTGTCATGAGCAACGAAGGCAGTGCCGATTACGGGAACGTGGTCTTCCAGGACCGCGAAATCAATCACCAATGGAGCAAGAGCTTCGCCGCCGAGAAACTGATTGCCGACTATGCCCGCGAATGGATGCTGCACGATGCCGAGTACTTCAGCCTACTGCGCCCGCTCACCGAACTGCACGTGACCAAGTTGTTCGCGCAGTACCCGCAGTACTTCACCTCGTTCACCAGCTGCAACAAGAACTGGAAGATTGCCGGTGACGGTCCGGAAGGGCGTTGGTGTGGTGACTGCCCCAAGTGCGCCTTCGTGTTCGCGCTGATGGCCGCCCATGTGGACCGCAAAACGTTGGATGTTATCTTCGAGAAAAACATGTTCGACGAACACGAGTTGTTGCCGCTCTACAGGCAGCTGCTCGGCATAGAGGGCACCAAGCCATTTGAATGCGTCGGTACGCCCGAAGAGACCATTGCGGCATTCCTCCTGGCGCATGAGCGCGGCGACCTGGACGACACCGCAGCAATGCAGATGTTCCTGAAATCGGACGTCTTCAAGAAGATCAAGAAGCCGAAGCAATTGATCGCCAAGCAGTTCGAACTCGGTACCAGACACTTGGTTCCGACACAGTTTCTTCCCCTGCTCCCCAGCTAATGCGCATTCAAGAGCTCGATGGGAAGACTGTCTGCATTCTTGGCTTCGGCCGCGAGGGGCAAGCCACGCTGCGCGCGTTGAAGAAGTATGCACCAACGGCCAAAGTGACGATCGCGGACGGCAATGCGGAGCTGAAGGCCGAAGGCTGCGAACTGCGAGTCGGCCCCGGCTACCTGGAGAACCTCAACGGCTTCGATGTCATCATCAAGTCCCCCGGCATTCCGCCGAACCCAAAGCTTGAAGCTCATCGCTCGCAGCTCACCTCTGCGACACAAATTTTTCTCGATACCGTAAAAGCCGCCGGATCCACGGTGATCGGCGTCACGGGATCGAAAGGCAAGAGCACAACGACAACACTGATCTATGAACTACTGAAAGCACACTCGAAGCTCGAAGCCCATAACTCGCAGCCGTTTCTTGTCGGCAACATCGGCATTCCTGCCCTGGACTACCTGGAACACGCCAAGTTGAATACAATTTTTGTTCAGGAAATGAGCAGTTATCAACTCATGGATCTCACGACGAGCCCGCAAATTGCCGTCATCACCGCATTCTTTCCGGAGCACTTGGATTATCACGGATCATTGGAAGCCTACAAGGAAGCCAAGGCCCACATTGCCCGGTTCCAAGGTGCAAGCGACAGCGTGTTCTACAGCGACGCATTCCCCGAGACTAAAGCTATGGCGCTGGAAAGCCCGGGAACGCACATCGCCTATTCCAAGGCCGATGCTCCGGTGGCACTGGCGGAAACCAAGCTGCGCGGAGAGCATAACCTCACGAATATCGGCGGTGCCTACAAGGTGGCTGCATTGTTGGGGATCTCGCTGCAAACGGCATTGCCGGTCATTCAGAACTTCAAAGGACTGCCTCATCGCCTGGAATCGCTCGGCAAGACCGACGGAATCGAGTGGGTCGATGATGCGATCTCCACCACCCCCGAATCGGCCATCGCCGCTCTGGACGCATTGGGCGACGACGTGGTGACCATGCTGCTCGGCGGCCAGGACCGTGGCTACGACTTCCATTCGCTGGCTGCACGCATCGCCAAATCCAAAGTTCGCACTATCGTATTGTTCGGCGAAAGCGGCCCGCGCATCCGCGAAGCGGTGGGCGACGCGCATGCCGACGTGTGCTTCCATGAAGCCGATGGAATGCAGAAGGGCGTGGAACTGGCCCGCAAGAACACCATGGAAGGAAAAATTGTGCTGCTGTCCCCCGCCTCGCCCAGCTACGACATGTACAAGAACTTCGAAGACCGCGGCGACCAGTTCAAGCGCTACGCACTCGGAATTTCCTAGGACGCATCACAAATTCTCCATGCTCCAGTAGTCCGCAATCGGATTCACCTTTCGGCGTATGACAACCAGAACTTGATCATCGGTAAGCAAAGGATTGTTCCGTAGAAGAATCAACACCCGTCGCACGACATCGAACGTCACCTCCACGGTCGGCGATGGAAACTGTTCCTCTATTGCCTCGGCACGTTGCTCAAGAGTCCGTGAATTTGCGGCAAGAATTGGCATGGAAAAAATGTAGTTATTTTCTACAACAATGCAAGTTCTTCGGCAGCGCAAAACTGCTTCTGCTCAATTGCATGCCGAAAATGCGGCCTATTTTGCCGGCTCCGGTTCTCCGTTGCCCACCTTCACTTTGGCCGGGCGGATGACCCTTCCTCCGAACTCGTAGCCGTCCTCGAAGACCTCCAGCACTTTGCCAGCCTCACCGGGAGCAGTCATCAGCACTTCATGGCGATCGGGGTTTGCGGCCTCGTTTTTGGCATCGAATTTCTTCAGGCCCATTTCAGTGACCACGCGCATGAATTCTTGCTCGATGGCAGTCATGCCCTTTACCCATTCGTGCGAAGCGAGCTCTTGGGGCAGGTGTTTGAATGCGCGCTGGAAGTTGTCGATGGTCGGCAAGAGTTTGCGCAACGACAACTCGGCGGCGTACTTCTTCAACTCGCCGCTCTCGCGTTCCATGCGGATTTTCGCGTTCTGCAACTCGGCTTGGGCACGACCGGCGATTTCGGTGAGTTTGGCGACCTGCTGGGTAAGTTCGTCGATCTTGCTTTGAAAGGCACCGTCTTGAGCTGCTTCAGCCTGAGCCTTCTTCACTTTCTCCAACAAGTCATCGCCATCACCTTTTTGCGATGTAGGGACTTTGCCGTGCGGCTGTTTTTGATCACTTTTCGTCATGTCGAAAGTATAGCAGAGACACTATTGGCTTCAATCGGGCAATGGCACAGTAGGCTCACGCTTGCTACTCTTCACACCATGTTCCAATCCATTCTGTTCTTGGTCGCCGGTCTGTTTATTGTCGTGAAGGGCGCCGACTGGCTGGTAGAAGGCGCCTCGTCGCTTGCCAGGCGCATCGGGGTTTCGGAACTCGCTATCGGTCTTACGGTAGTGGCATTCGGCACATCCATGCCGGAGCTCTCTGTGAACCTGCTCAGCGCGCTGAACGGCAGCACAGACATCGCTATCGGCAACATTGTCGGCAGCAATATCGCCAATATCCTGCTCATTCTTGGTATCGCGGCAATCATCACTCCCATGACGGTGCAAACCTCGACCGTATGGAAAGAAATCCCTTTTTCGCTACTCGCCGCGGTGCTGGTACTCGTCATGGCAAACGACCATATTATCGACGGCTTGAGCTTTGCTGAGTTGACGCGCAGTGACGGCTTGTCCCTGATCGCGTTCTTCCTGATTTTCCTGTGGTACACCTTCGGCATGTCACGCGTAGACGACGGCAGTCCGGACGAATCCAAGAAAATGGGTCTGCCAAAGGCATGCGTCATGATCTTGGGTGGTCTGGGACTCTTGATCGTCGGCGGCAAACTGACCGTCGACGGCGCCACTGGAATCGCGATGGCACTTGGTGTATCTCAGTCCCTCATCGGCCTTACGGTAGTGGCTGTAGGCACCTCCATCCCCGAACTGGCAACATCGGTGGTTGCGGCAATGAAAAAGAAAGCAGACATCGCAGTGGGCAACGTTGTCGGCAGTAACATCTTCAATATCTTTTGGATCCTCGGTATCAGCGCAATCATCCGACCGCTGCCATTCCGCCCCGAAATGAGCATCGACCTACTGGTGGCGATTGCAGCAACCTTGCTGTTGTTCCTCTCCAGTCACACCGGCTACCGAAGGATTCTTTTTTGGAAGCAGCGTGAGGGGCACATCATCAATCGTGTCGACGGCTGGTTGATGCTTGCAAGCTATGTACTGTACACGGGGTACTTGGTCTGGCGCGGTTAACCCAGGCTCCGGCGGATGAATCCCGCCTCAACAATCTCTCGCTTCAGCGCCTCCTCTCGCAGCAGGCTCTTGTCATTCAAGCGACGGAAGATGGTGGACGTGAAATTGCGGTGAATGAAGTGATGCGGCTTTTCGGGGCCGAGTTCAATGCCGAGGATTTCCTCAATGGCGGCAATATCCTCACGTACGTCCTTGAACGTCTGCGACGTGCGGGCGAGCGCATCCAGGTTCTCGCGATTCAAATACTTTCCGGCATGCTGCAAATCGGCCCGCAGCGCAGGGTAATACTTATCGATCACCTCGTAGAGACCTTTCTGTTTCGCCATGCGTAATCCGCGTCCGGTTGTTATGAACTCCGGTGGAACGCCAACCGAGTACAGCGCGGCAGTAAAGCCGATCGCACGCGGCAACCGGACTTTGCCGATGCCACGGCTGTACCCGAACAAGCCGATGTGCTGCAGACGCTCACGACGTTGCGGTACGTAGGCGGCGACCTGGTTGATAAGCGGGGCAATGCTCTCGATAGCAGGGCGCCACATGGCCGTGAACATGGCCGCAAGCTGCGTAATGGCCTTTAGGTCGGCAGGCGGTACGTGCACGGGTTTTAGCTTGGGCGCCTGTTCGCGAATGGCCTTGAGCGCCTTGCGCACGTCTTTCAGCTCGTAGTCGTAGCGGAAACCCGACTGAATGGAATACGTGGCGACACCGGCGTATTGCTCCAGGAACGGCTTGGTATAGAGCGGGTTCACGCTGCCGCGGAACGGCAACGAACCGGTGCCGATGACGGGGTGCACCTTGATACCGAGTGATTTGCCCACGTCCGCTGTAATACTGAGTGCGGACTTCACCGCCAAGACTGCGGGAACCAAGCCGGCGTTCATGGCCGGGTCGGAACGCGCCATAAAGATACGCTGGCCGCGTTCGCTCATGTCTTTCTTTTCTTTCACCAGAGATTCCCAATACGGGCGGACGATTTTTTCTATGCCCAATAGCGACGGCACATCTTCGACCAACGGCGTTACCTCGAATAGTTTCAGCAGCTGATCATCCGGCTTTTTGCCTTTGTGAAAAATGGCGCGGTGGTACCCGGCGATTTCCTGAAAAGCCTTGCGTACGGCCATCGGCTGGGTGCAGGACGTAGTGAGCGGCAAAAACATTTCGGTAACCGGCGGACGCGACAGGCCGATGTCTTTGCCTAAGTCAGCCAAAGACAGCACATTCATGAAGGCGCGCGCCATACGATGCATGTTGCTGCCGTCGAATGCGGGGATGCGATAGGTAAGATGCAGCTCTTGGCCCAGTGGCCTCTTTTCCAAAAGCTTCTGGGCACGAGAGAACAACTTCTCCCCTACTGCTTCATCGACGTATTTCCCTTCCCAATCCCACATGTACTCGTCGATGGGCAGCTCCTCGAACAACAGCGTCATTTCTTCTATTTCATCCTGCGTCGGCACAAAGGCATCCTCTCTCCACCACGGCACCGAAGCGTTGTCCGGATGCTGGGTTGCCATAGTCACTGGTGGCCAGACTCGCTTGCCCATACGGCCGCACTCTACCATGGCGTCGCTGCGATTCGGAAACGAACGATTCTCTGAGGAAATACAATGACGCATGTATCCAAAAGAGCGTATACTGACAGGGTCATGGCAAAACGCACTGCAGCGACCACGAGGCGAGCGGAAAAGGCGAACGTATCTTGCGAAAATTGCCACGCAGAAGATCGTGATGTGCTGAAGAATGCACTGGAAGCCTGTGCCATGTTGCTGGCAGCCAGTGCGTTGTATTTCCTCTATAACCGAATCGGATCGCCGTCATTTGCACTGGAGGAAGGCAGTGTGGTGAGCCTGGGAACAATCTTTCTCGTCGGCGTCACGGCATCTGTTTCCAGTTGTCTGGCGCTTGTCGGAGGATTGCTGCTTTCCGTCTCTGCCGCATGGTGCGAAGGCCGCGACAATCTGTCGCATACGGCGAAATTCGTTCCGCTCGCACTGTTTAACATCGGTCGTTTGGCGGGATATTTTGTACTTGGCGGAGTCATCGGCATGATCGGCCAAAACGTCGGACTTTCACTGAAGACAACGGGCATGATCACCGTCCTGCTTGCACTGGTGATGTTGGCGCTCGGCCTGAAAATTCTGCACATCATACCGAAAAACTTCTGCACCATTCCGCTTCCGAAGGCGATGATGCAACGCATCCGTGGATTGTCGAAATCGAATCATCCTGTCGCCGCAGCGCTGCTCGGCGCACTGACATTCTTCATTCCTTGCGGCTTCACGCAATCCGTACAGCTTTTAGCACTCGGATCAGGCAGCTTTCTTTCCGGAGCGGTCATCATGTTCGCCTTTGCGCTCGGCACGCTTCCTGCGTTGCTTGGCATCAGTGCGCTCAGCGCGTTTGCCGAAGGAACATTCGGACGGCTGTTCTTTAAGTTTTCCGGCGCGGTTGTCGTTCTCCTGGCATTCGTCAACCTGAGCAATGGATTGGTGCTCAGCGGCCATAATCCCATGCAATTCTTCAGTGGAAATTCCGGCGCAGCGTATGCAAGCTCAGACCCCAATGTCACCATCGACGAAAACGGCCAGCAAATCATCAGTTTACAAGTAAGCAGCCACGGCTATTCCCCCGCCTCGTTCACCATCGATCCCGACAAGCCCACATGGGTCTATGCAGTGGCGCAAGACGGCGTTTCCGGCTGCGCGACTCAGCTCACCGCCCCTGAGTTCAATATGAGCGTGTCCATTAAGCAAGGCGAGAACTGGATGGGCCCCATGACACCGAAGAAAGATTTTGTCCTGGCGTGCTCCATGGGCATGTATCGCGCCGACGTGCATGTGAAGCAAGGCTAGCGCATGCATCTTCCGGCAACCATCGCCGCCTACTGACCACTGCCCACTATTCCAGGCCACTCATCAGCGAGCAGGCGAATAAGCGATTGGCCAGGCTGCGCAGCGCACGCTCAGATTTTGCACGGCACCTCCGGGTCGGCGATGCAGTTTTCGGTAGGCGGATCTCCGCGCTCGGGACATGTGCGCGAATACAGACATGCGTCGTTACTCAACAAACCGAGTTGATACGTAATGTCGTCTTGCAGGAGCGCATCGGTCAACAACAATTTGTCGTTATCGGCAAAAACATAGTCGGCCGGATTCCCCGGAGTCAGTTTGCCATTTACATACAACTTCATCGGTCCGCTCTCGCACGCTGCAAACGGCCTCTTCTCTTGCAGGGCGTACCAGCACCACTCGTCTTCCACCTTCGAGCCGAAACCGAAGCCGATAGATGTAAAGAATTCACCCAGACTCAAATCGGGCTTGTGACGGTGAATCACGCGTCCGTTGGCATCGTGCAGATGAAAATATTTGCTGTGCGTTTCATCGTGCACGGCGTCCGTGGAAAGCCCGGACATGTACTTGGGTAACGAAAAGTCGATTTGCTTGCCGCGGACCCACACTGCGAAATCGGCATGCGTATGGTTCGGATCGGGATTCACGGCAGGTGCGTGAGTACGTCCAGGACCCAGCGCCCAAACGACGACGAATGCAGCCAACAACAAGGAAAGAATGCGGAAAATCATGCGGACAACGGACGTGCGAAATAGAATGATTCCTGGAACGATGGTAGTATAACAGCCATGTCTTCCGTACACATCTCTCGCTGGACGCTTCTGTCGGGTTTGGCGTTTGTCTTTGCGTATTTTGGAGTAGATAAATTCATCCACCCGACTCTTTGGATCGATTGGATGCCGACATGGCTGGATGGCCAATTTTCATTGACCTTGAGCCAATGGATGCAGGTTACTGCAGTTGCAGAAATCATCATTGCCGCCGCGCTGCTGTTTCCGGTGCTAATTGTGCAGCGTATCGCTTCGTTCTTCGCCGCAGCCCATTTGACTGCCGTGCTGACCCAAACCGGCTGGAACGACATTGCCGTTCGCGACATCGGCCTACTGATGATGGCAACAGCCTTGTGGTACCTTCTGAAGGACGAGCGCGTCGTAAAGTAGAGCAAGGGCTTGCTACTGCGAAAAATCAGATACATTCTTTGAAGAATTTGCACATTTTGACAAAATCGTGAATTCTATGCGGCGTGAATTTTGCAGCACTCACCGGACTCGGGCATGAACACGTCACCGACCACGATTGGAGGAGTGCCGCCGAACGCTTTTTAAGCGGCGTTCGAGCCAATCCAATTGTCCGCTACACCGTAGGCAGCACATGCGAAGTTGCAACGAACTCCCTGCTCGGCGTCGCAGGTATGCAAGTGAGACTTCGACACAAAATAGAATCCGCCATGCGCTATGCCGACGGTACGACGTATCATCGATACTGCGCGCGCATGCGCGGAAAGGGCGACTGGAAGTTCCATGCAGATCTTCCGACTGCGCCGCAGATGTATCTCTCGAAGCAGGCTCTGGTCCGGCAAATCGATGTCGAAACGGACGCTCTGGAACTGCCGTACCAAACATGCAGTTGGTTCCAAGCGCAATATCGAGCTGTCTTGCAGCAAGCAGAAAGACTGAGCGAGTTGGGCCGCGCATTCGCGAGCAAGAATGACGCGCTCTACGGCGAATTAACAGGCAACGCACCCACTGGGAAAGTCCGTGCCTTGTTCACGCCACGATCAATTCACTTCCGGTGCGCAACAAAGGATGACTGCGCAAAACTCATGTATCCCGATGAACGGACTCCCTCGCTGCAAGAACGTCGTGACGAAATTCGCACGAGCCGTGGCTCCCAGCGATTGTACAAACTCCCTGCAACAATGGGCGGCGACAGCGTATCCATCACCGCGGAAAATGTCGAAGTGACGGCAGGAAAGGACGCATTCGGCACCTTTGACCACGAACAGGAACATGCCTTGAATGCGTTCGCAAAACATCCGAGTACATCGCTCGGAAGAGCACCGCGGAAAGAAAGCGGCTTGGAATTCTGCGCGCGCATGGGAGTGGCAGACATGGTCAAGGAAGAGTGCATTGCCTGGTCGCTTCGTCCAAACGTGTATCTCCCGGGACTCTTCTTGGGTACCGGTGCCTCCTACCAGCCCGTCAAGCAGAGTGTGCGCCATCTGCGGGAAGCAAATGAAAGAAAAGCGCTGCTGGATATCTTCACACTCGAAGCCGGCCAACACCTTGCGACCCTGGTACCGGCTGCAGCCAACGCCGTAGAACTCTTGATGCACCGGTATCCGCGCGATCTGGTACGTGAAGTACTGCGCCTGAAACCCGTTCATGAATGGACTGCGGTTGCGGATCAGTGGAGTTCATAAGCCTCTGCCCTATACTCCGCGCATGCCGACCGAAATCCGAAAAGGGGAACTTGCCGCGCTGTCATCGGCGCTGCTGTGGAGCACGTTTCCGGTGCTTACTGCGGTGACTGTCGCGCGCCTGTCGCCACTGTTTTCGGCCGCAATCGCCACTGCAGTAGCCGCCGTCTTCTTCGCGGTTGTTCTGACCGTACGCAAACGCTGGAATGAGCTGCGGCTGCGTTCGGCCTGGAAAGACATGGCCATGGCAACGTTGTTCATCGGCATTCTTTTTTACGGGCTCATCTTCACCGGATTCCGCTTCACGACCCCGGGCAACGGCGCGGTGGTGGCGCTCATGGAAATTTTCTTCACGTTCGTCATCGTGAACATACTCTGGAAACACGAGCGGTTCGTACCGCTACATGCAGTCGGCGCGCTGCTCATGATCACTGGAGCATTGTTCATCCTCCTGCCGAAATGGAGCGGCGCGCTGAATGGCGGCGACCTGCTCATTTTACTCGCCACCCTCTTCCCGCCAGTGGGAAACGTGTTCGCGCAACGGGCGCGGCGCGCCGTGAACGGCGAAACGCTGATGTTCGTACGCAGCGCAGTCGGATGCGCCTTCTTGTTCGCGCTGGCATTCGCACTGGAGCGCGCGCCGACGATGGCCGACATAACCAGTGTCTGGTGGCTGTTGTTGGTGAATGGCATCTTCCTTTTAGGACTGTCGAAAATTCTGTGGCTGGAAGCCCTGCACCGCTTGCCCATTGCCAAAACACTCGCGCTGACCGCCAGTGAAATCTTCGTCACATTCTTGTTGGCTTATGTATTCCTGCATCAGAACGTGACCCCGCAACAACTCTGGAGCGCAATACCGATGATCTGTGGGTTGTTTTTGTTGATGAAATAAAACAACATCTCAAAAAAGTTCTTACCGAAGAACAACACTGTGGTCATGACAAGATTCACAGAAATTTTTCCACTGCAGTCACCATGCAAAATGCTCCGAAGAACAGGAATGTGCAGATCATGACCAGGTTTCTCCAGGGTGCAGGCCTGAGTTCGCGAGCAAGAATTCGGTTATTCATCCAAAGAAGAATGCCTGTGTACACAAACATGCTGAATGCATTGGCCATGGCACCAAGTACGATCAGCGTAAGGGGCTGATCGAAACCCAAAAGAAACACTGTGATGCCGAAAAGAATTTGCAACCAGAGCACCACGTAGTAACTGCGCGATACGTTGTGTGTCTTCTTTGGCGCCAGGAGGAGGGCATTTTCGGTGATAATCCGGCTTGTTGAATCAAGCACCGTAAGCTGGGTTGCGCACAGCATCGTCCCGGTAACAACCAAGAAGAGCGAGCCGAACAATGGCAAAGTCTCCCGACCGATTGCAGCCGCCTCATTTACGACAAACGCGATGCCACTGGCGTTTCCCTCCAACCCGAAGGTTGTTGTGAATGCCAGGAGCGAGAGCGTGAGCATGGTAAACAGTCCGAGGAGCCAAAATACAAGTGCATGCTCCTTGTTGATAAGCGCCCACCACGCCCGGAACTCCCGCAAGCTTTCGGGAGTGACGTCGAACGTATTTCCTGTGAGCGAAGATACCTTCTGCCCCTTGCCGGACACCACTCCTGTGATTGCATCGGCATATGCACCCATTCCGTAGCCTTTATCACGCACGTAACACGACTGAGCCAGGTTCAAATTCCCGCCAGCTCCGGCATAGGCCAGCGCGCCCAAGAATGTGCCAAAAACAAGTCCTTCCGGAAAAAAGAAATAGGGCACGCCCCCCTGAGAACCGATGCCAACAAGCCCCTTCGCAAGCATGCTGAGATCGGAAGCATCTGCCAGGTAATACGTGAGAATAGCAATGAATGGCACTCCAATACCGATAAGATATTTTTGCAGCGTCTCCACGGTCTTATAGAGAACGCTCCCGAGTGTCAGTATGGCGCCAATCGCTAGGAAAATGCCCACTCCCAGTAGCTTGGGATCGACTCCTCCTAGGACATGTGAAAAAAGTGTTGCCCCATACAAGCCGATGCCCGGCCATCCGAAGCCCAGAAATGTCGAGGCAATGAACCAGATGGGATACCACCTCCACAATCGAGCAAAGCCCACAAAGACGCTCTCTCCATTGATAAGGGCGTATCGCTCCACCTCCATATTGATAAAGAACTGCATGGTAATACCAATCAGTATTCCCCATACAATTCCAAGGCCATGATTGCTGGCCATATACGGCCAAAGAACTACTTCTCCGCTTCCAAGACCAAGGCCCAGAAGAATAAAGCTGGGTCCTAGGACCTTTCGCAGTGCGGGGGCTTTTGGCAATACTTTTCGACCAAGTGGAAGTGCGAACTGCATGCAGGATTATGATAATCTATAGCTATTATGAAAAGAAGCACCTGGGAAACAATCCGATACTTTGCAAAGAATATCTCCATCGTCATTGGCCTTGTCATGATTTGGCGTGGCATCTGGTATGTCCTGGATTTCCTTGATCTCGTTCTCTTTGGCAATCAACACCTCATCACGGGAATAGGCGGCATTATCGTCGGTCTTCTCATCCTCTATCTGCCGGACAACGATTTAAAGGAAATCGAAAAACTCTAGGCGAATACAATCCGCTGCGAGATGCAGGTACTTCGTACGATCGAGAGGAATCCCCTTTCGGGCTGAGAAATACTTTGGCTTCTGTTATTGGATTATTCATGGTGTCACGGGCCGGGCTTGAACCGGCGACCCTGGGCTTATGAGTCCCATGCTCTACCAGCTGAGCTACCGTGACACGGATTTCTGGTAACAATGATGACAACAGCGGTCGAGCGGTCCCCTTTTTACCACGCCCGGCGGAGCCGGGCTAGGCAGCTGAGCTACCGTGACACATGCTGGCGCAAATCACTCCAAAACATGGAGCCCGCCGATTATGCAGCATAATGCCTCTGCGTTGAAGTGCATTTGAAACGTCTAGAGCGAATCATAGATCGAAAGCGCCTGACTACAGATATCGTTCTCTGGGCCGGCAAAGTTGTGGCAATCGGCCCGTAATTGCTCCCTGGACCACTGGAGCTTTCCCTGGAAATACCCGACTGCAGAACGTATGCAGAAGGTCCGATGCTCTGGAATATTCAACGCCGAACAAAATGCATACGCCGAACTGCCGTCATTGAATGCAATCACCGACGACCGGACGGTGCTGTCGATGCACCGCTGCACATGCTCTCCGCTCAATTCTTCGCAAAAGCGCACAGCATGCTCCGGGTGACCTTTCCGAATGAAGATCAAATCGAACTCACGTGAATATCCTTCGATGCAATCCCCTGCCAGAGCACCGACCGACAAGCATCGCTCGGAAATCTGCTCCATGGTCATGCCGCGTTCCATCATGTAGGTCGGCTGATAGTACCAACATGCAGATGCAGTAGGGCCTTCCAGTGTATCGCATGGGAAAAGCACGTTGTCGGGATTCAAATGGCGGCGACGCGTATCGGAAGCCGAAATATTCTCCATAGCAACGCCCGTGTAGCAGGTATACCGCTTCTCTTCCGGGAAGAGATCACAGAGAGAAAATGCTTGTGCCATGTCGTATTCGAGCGCAAACATGAGCGCATGACCGGCTCCGTGCACGCACTGATCCAACGTGTGCTGCGTTGTGTCGGGCATCTCTTGCTCCAAGCACAGTCGCGGAATGGCGGCCTTCACGTTTTCCAGATCGGGATGCTCCTCGCCGGCTGCCATTTGTTCCTCGGTGAAAAACATACGCTCAACCGAACCGTGCAAGCAGCCTGAAAAACAGGTGAAGTCACATTGAGCCAAGGCGTCCTGTGCATTTCCGGCCCGCTCGTAGTTGAGACGGCCGATGGCATGCGCAACGCTATGACACGCATTGTTCACGTTTTCGTTCACATGCATAGCGGCAAGAAGCTCTGCCAGAAGTTGGCGAGTGGTTTTGTCTCCCGCATAGCGCTGAATGAAATCGTCATAACACACCTGACGCCGAGGGCCTTCTTCTGCGCAACGTGCAACATCGGTGAACACGAGCGAGGGATCGTGCACGACCGTGGGTTCGGCACGCTGTGGCATTGAGCATGACGCCAGTACGAGTAGGCCGACAAACAACCAAAGCCGCGACATAAAACAGAGCCACAGTACCATGAACGCCCCCGGCGACATGATTTCAGTGCTGTGGCCACTGTATTTCCGCATACCGTACAAAGGCTATTCGCTCTAACGAAACAGCCGCTTTTATGCTATAATGGAAGGAAAACTCTACACCAATGTTACAGCGAACGCATCACTCATTCGGCAGCACTTCTACTCGAGAACAGCAGCTTTGCCAGCAACGCTCCGGCCCCGAGCGTTCAGAGGCAACGCCAGAGGTGCCGCAGCGGCCGCTGCCTGAGCTTCGAAGTGACTTGCGTGAGTTGACCGAAAGCCAAGTAAAGGAATATCGAACGTTTCTGGAGCAGCAGGAAAAAGACTTTTCTGTGAATCCCAGTCAACGTTCCTTGGATATTCGTGAGCCGATCATGGCCCGAGCCTTATGGCGCAGGGTCGGAGAACTGGCGGAGCAACAACATGCAGCATGTATGCGGCTGACCGGCGATGAGCGCACGAAAGCCTTGCAGGAATTTGCCAACCAAATGAAGGAGATCGAGGACAAACTGAAAACAATCGGATTTCGTTTTCTGTACCTGCTGAATGACGAGAACCGCTCCTTTTCCATGGAAGGCATCGGATGGCATTACGCAGACCACTTCGAGTGGCTCATGGAACCGCATAGAAAGGAGCTTTCCACTGCGCGCGGCACGGTGCGACGCACGAGCGACTTGGATGGCGAAAGACTGCCGGGCCTGCGCAACTTTGCACTGCGCGAGCAAGCCGACCAACGTGTCGGGCGCATACAGGAACAAATTCGTACATTGGAACAAGCCCGTAATTTTCTTGTGCGCCGACCACGCACGCATTTCGAACAAAACCGCTTCACCGCTCTTGAGCACTTCCGAAAAACGCGACAGCAGCCACCCGAATTACGTGTGGATGACACGCCGCCACCGCAGCAAGCCTTGGATGAAATGGGTTGGGCGCTCAGCTCATTGAATGTAATCGATGGCGGTGAAGTCGGTTCACTCTGGCGAGAGACTGAAACTGAATTCCTGCGTATGGGTGTAGTCGCCACGTACAACGCCGACTACTCGATTGCCGGAGCAACCGTTGGCCAGCGCCGCCGGGTAAATGCAGCCGTACGCGAAAACGCCGGATGGGTGTTTGAAAAAACAGGACCGAATCGCTGGGAAAGCAGCCAGTTGCCGCATACCACGCTCACCGATGAGCAGATGCAAACACGTACCGCTGCGGTGCTGAATCCCCGCTTCCGCATTACATTGCGCAGACTGCAGGTACGGGAAGATCGCAACGAAATAGAAGACGAAATCCGTGAGAGGGATTCGCGTGCAGAAATCGGCAGGCAAATGGAGCGTGCTGGCAGAATCGGAGGCGATCGAAATACGGAAATCCAAGGCACGCTTGCCACTATGGAGGGCGAGCGTACTGCAACCACGCTGCGTACGTACAACGAAAGCCTGCGCATTCCGCCGGAGCGCGTACTGCGCCACCGGCTTGTACGCCTGGCGGAAACGGTGGAAGAGGGATTCGATAACCAGGAAACACCCGTCACTGCGGCTGTCGCGGAGATCAACACGCTCTTTGTGGCTTTGCAAACGGCGGGGAAAACCACGGAGGCACGCACGGTGCTGGAAGGTATTTCCGCAAGACTGGCACGCCGGGGATACGCACTGAGCGAGTTCGAAGTCGGCAACAACCGGCAAGTACAAGTGCGACTGACCGAAGCGACGCCCCCATCCGTACCGCGAGCCGAGCGCAGAACTCCGCAGGGCCAACAAAGGCATGAAGAAGGCTTGGCGATACTTAGGCGCCGCGCCGATATGGGCGCCTTCCGTGATTTGGCAACCGCGCTGCAGGCATACCTGAAAATCGAGAGCCGCGGTATTCAGGATACGGACGTACGGCGTGCGCTGGATGCCTCGAGTGCCGCTGGAAAAGTCGTGGAGGAACGCTACATGGCCATTCGCGAAAACGCGGCCGAGCTGCGCATATTCGAAGCTCAGTTGTCGCGCATACTGCTTGCGGCAGGGTACGACTACACCGGCTTCAGGAAATTCGGTGAGAACGACTACAGCCTGACATTCGAGTATCGCGGCGGACGCTAGCTAGATCGCATGTGGCTTACTTCGCGGCAGGGGTTGTTGCGCCATGCCAACAAAAAACCCCACCCGTCGAGGATGGGGTTTCTCTGAAGACGGAATGCAATCTGGAGCAGTTCTTACCGGGCTGGGAGTGCCGGCAATGCGGCACGCTCGGTCTCGGGTACGGGTTCCCAGCGCAAGCCATCGGCGGTCAGACGTTCGCGAGTTTCGCCGTTGGCTCGGTAGTATGCACGGGTCGTGCCTTCAGAAACCTGGCACAGATACGAGAAAGCGCCGACTCGCGGGCGAATCCACTGCCCCCTGTTGTCGCGGCTGTCGATGTCGCGCATCCACTGCAAGTCTTCACGCGCCAGGAAGCGCAATGCCGTGGCGCCAGGGAACGTGACTGCATAGGAACCTGGGCGATCGGCGGCGGTATTCAGCGTCACAGCGACACGGAGTGCGTTCGGCGCATCGCCAGACTGTGCCTGCACCGGCTGTGCGGTCACTCCCACGTCGCGCAACTTCGCAGCATCGTTGGCGCCTTCGACGTTTGCAGAGAAGGTGTAACGCAGGCGCGGCGGACGGTCGCCGTCTTCCTCCACGGCGATGGTGACGGAAACATCTTCCGGCGGCGGGCCGGGTTCGGTGCGCGCAATGGTTGTCGTGCTGCCGACGCTGAGCAGGCGTTCCGGCAATGCGAGTGAGTTCTGCAACGTGGGCAATGCCTCCTGCGGAGCATAGGCCAGCGTGACCTGCTGGCGGACGGTATCCGCGAGCAAGCGGTAGCCGGGGTGTGCGGCAAGCATGGTCGAACGGTAGTCCTCGGTCAGGAACGGAAGTTCCATGCGGCGCATGTCTTCCAGGCGCGCATTGAATTCGCGAATCCGTGCGCGGAGACCATCGATGGGTTCGGCAGCACCGGTAAGGCTTTGCCAATGACGCGTGAGCTCACCGCGCAGCACGGCAGCGGATACCAGACGGAGTTGAGGGGCTGCGGAAGTTCCTGCACCTACGACCTCTGGCAGGATAAGACCACGCTGACCGGCAATGGTCATTTTGCCCGACGGGAAGGCGGTTGATCCAAGCGCGGCGAGCAAGCGCGTTGCGGTATTGAGTACGGATCCGGCATCGTCTTTCACCTGCGGCAAGTAGTTATTGATATCGCCGACCATGCGCTGCAACAGCAGCATATTCGGCGTTGTGCGTGTGGCCTCGGTGCGCAGAGCAGTGGTGTCCGCGGTCAAACGGCTGCGCAAGAGTTCTTCCTGCGTCTTTTCGCGGGCGGCATTGGATGCGGCGTGGTCGATACGAATCGGCATGTACTCCACGACTGCAACGCCATCGACATACACCGATGCGCAGAGCAGCTTGCCCCATTCGCTTTGCGGCAACACGCCGTCACGACCGGCATAAGCGCCCCACTGACGATCGGCGCGCTCCTCTTGAAGAAGGAGTGCGGTCGTGCGCGGCGCGCCCAGAGGCGTAATGACCTGGAAGCGCATTGCATCGCGACCATTCGGAGTCACGCGAAGGATGCAGCCTCCAAGATCGATATCCCGTGCCTCACCGGGAACCAGTCTGGGCACGAAGACTTCTGTCTGCTGCATGGTCTGGAAATTGCGACGCAGCGCCGTAAGCGTGTCGCGGTTAAGAACGAATTGGCGTGTTTCCAATTCCGAAACTACCCGTTCCAAGAAGACGTCTTTGCGCACTGCTCGCACATACATGGGCTCCAAGAGCTGCAAGAGCGCCTCGCGGAAATCTGTGAGTACGCCTGCTTCGTCATCGCCCGTCTCCGCTGTGCACAAATTCAGGATTGCCGAGAGCGAAGCACGGTGAGGCCGTGAGTCGATGGCATTGCTGCGGCGCGGTGCCAGCTCGGCGGCGTTGCCCGCCTGCGTCAGTCGAATGGTACGAGGCGACGAAGGAGATGTGAGTTCCAGCACGCGATCAATCGCGGCGACGAAGTTCGCCTTGGCTGTTGCGCCGCCTTCGGTCATATCGGCAAGACGCTTGTTGATTGCCTGCAGTGCCTTCGTTTCCTCTGCCGCGTTGCCAATGGCAGCGCGTAAGTCATTGGCAAGCGGCCTATCTGCGACCTCGAGCGTGATGTAGCTCGTAGCAATACGATCAACCAATTCAATGGCCGAACCAGCAACATTCAAACGTGCGGATTTTGGTGCAGACGGACGCTCGGCAAGCACCGCCTCAATGTGTGATACAACTTGTTCACGTGCACGACGGTTGTCCGTAGGCAGCGTTGCAAGGTGGCGATTCAGGGCGCCCAGCGACAATTCTGTCGATTGCCGCGCCACGATTGCCGTGCGCAACGCACGGGCATCGGTCTGCTGTTGCGCAGGCAGCTGCTCTAGGACAAATTGCGGCTGCGGAGTAGTGAGCATGCGACGCATGAGTGTGCGACGCATATTCGGAATGGACGGATCGGAAAGCTGCGACAGACTGTTTATGGTAATCCACTCGGTTTGCGTATCGCCTTCGTTGCGAACGCCGAAGCGCAGCGGAGCGACGGGGCCTTGTGTTCCCGCAACCAACGCACCCGGTGCCCGAACTGCTGTAAGCTGCTCCGGAACAATGAGGTACTGACTCGAGTCGTTCAGGTAGCGGACAAAGTAACGTCCACGTTCACCGGGAGCTTGTGTTGCAACATCGTCTGGCTGCTGTTCCATGTCGTCAGCATCGTCATTGTCGCCACGTTCTTGCGAGGTGCGCGCAAGCAATGCCGGTTGATAGAACGGCGACTGGCTGCGCATGCGCAATCGGCCGAGCGCGTATTCGTCCGGACTTGCGCCGACCATCTGTTCGTAGGCGGCAACGAGACTGGTGCGACGCAACATGGAGTGCGACAAGCGCGGAAGAATCGTCGTATTGAAGTATTCCGCTGCGGTAGCGGAACCATCGACGTCTTCGGCAATGACCGGCTCATGCACGCCCTTCCACACATTCTCCCCAGCAGCACGGTATTTCCATTGGTCATCCTGGAACTTCAGACGCAGTTGCTTCGGGCTCTCGATGCCCTGTTGCGACAGCGTGATGACGCCTTCGGCCTCGGTCGGCTTGGGATTCGAGAAAGCATTCAGGAATTGCACGCCGCGAATGCGACTCAGCACACCGCCGTTAAGGTTGCCATAATTGCGCGAGAGCGACGAAAAGGCGCGCGTGAAACGGTCGGCAACCGCCTGGTCTCCACCGACATCGCCGACAGGGACCGGCACGTATGCGCCGACCCAGTTTTGCAATCCCAAGGACACCTGCGTGGTGAAGTATGTTGCCGCCACTGCATTGCCGCCCACATCGGCAGCGGCAACAGATTCTGCAACGCTCTTCCAAACGTTTCCTGCGGCCTTGAATTGCCAGCCCTGCCGACTCATGCGGTACTCCAGAGCAGGCTGCGGCGCACGGGCACCCTGTTGTCGCACAGTGACGATATGATCCGTGATCGGGGCGTTGGCGACATTGCCGCGCACGGCGACCGGCGGACTATTGAGTCGTTCAAATAATGCGAATCCGCGGCGATACTGCCACTCCACTTCTCCCTCGTTGGCAACGGGTCGCGTGGAAATGTATTCCCATCCGTTGAACGCGAAGCGGACGCGCACAGTCTTGCCATCGATCGGAACGCTGAAGATGCCATTGGCCTCTGTTACGCCCGGCATGCGGCGCAGTTCGGTTTCGCCGTAAATGCGGTTCAGAATCTCGCGCGGCAGGAAATCCAGACCGGCAAGCAGGTCTGGGAACACGTCTGCATTGAACGCATTCGCCGCAGCTGCGGAGTCGCCTACATCGGCGGGAACCAGCGGCTGCGTGATGTCTTTCCATGTGAATGCACCGCTCTTGCGGTAGTGCATCATGCCCTCACGGAAGGTGAATTCAACGGCCTTTCCGGAAAGCGTAACGGTATATACCCCATCGCGCTCGGTGGCGTTGTGACGCACGCGCAAGTATTCACCGGCACGGATTGTTTCGAGCGTGGAAGAATCCACGGCGAACATGCGCAAATCTTCTTCGGACAAATTATTGGCCGAGCGGATGCGCTGCAACGCGGCGGCATCCAGGGAGTTCATGATGCGGGTAAGCATCGCCTGTCGCTGTGTGGGATTGAGCGTACGGTAGAGCGCGGCGATGTTGGTCACGAATCGACGTCGGTTGGCGCTGGGAGCGTCTTCGGCAGTATTGCGCCGATCGTGCAGGTACAGATTGAGCAAGTCCTGAATCGGAGCTTCGAACTCGGAACGGTTAAAGCCGCGGACTCCGGGTTCAACTGTCTGACGCGGCGTGGTGTATAAACTGCGCACGGTCGTCCAACGCTTCATCTTGCTCAGCTCGTCATCCATTTCGTTCAGCAAGCCAAACAATTGCTGCTCACGGGGAGAAAGCAATCTGGTGTCTCTTCGCTGGCGAACAGCATCCATGTGATCGATCATGGATTGAATTTTTTCCGCTGCAGACGAAAGATCGCCGATGGAAAGTTCCAGCGGCTCTCGACGTGCGTACGTACGGAGCGCCGCAGGTAAAGCATTCCATCGTGCCTGCAATGTTTGACCGTCTTCCTCGCCGATGGAAGCACTGACCACGCCAAGCAAATTCTCAGCCTCTATACGAGGGACTGGCGGATATGCACGCAGATACCCGATGGTGTCGAATGATGCATCGAACTCAGTAACGCCATTGCGGTTGAGTTGCTGCAACACGACCGACGACGAGAAATTGAGGAGCGTCCCGAATCGCTGACTGTTCACATTTCGGGAACCGCGGCGAGGCGACGACTGTCGCAACACAACGGTGCGACTGTCGAATCCTTCGCCCTGTGTATGCATCAGTTCGCGAGGACCGGAGGGCTGCACAAGTGTTCGGGAAGCTTCCACGACAGCATCGGTATCGCCGGGCAGTGAGGTCACCAATTCCACAGGCACGCGAGTGATGACCGGCGTACTGCTGCCGCGCACCGACTGCGTGACGGAAATGTGTACCACGCCGCCGACGTTGCCACGCAACGAAGCAAGCGTGTACACAGATCCTCTTTCTCCTTCCCCTGCAGCAGCTGGATTCACGACTGTCGCTGCAGCATCGCCGCCTGGAACACGCTCCATGCGTACCGTGGCACCTTCGACGTCTTCCCCATTTTTATTCACAACCGACAGTACCATGGACCCCTCCGGGAAACCGGAACGAACCTGCAGGAATAGGGTGCTGGAAAGCGGAATGGTGCGTTCGGAGCCCGACCGTTCGGCAAGCAGCAAGGTTGTCGATGCTTGTCGTAGCAACGGCGACTCGGCAATGCGCTGGATGGACGTACGATGAATGGTGCCATTTGCGTAGAGGACATCGAACAATCGACGCAGGAAGATCTGCTTGTCCGGCGCGCGCTCCAAGAGCGGCAATAGGGCAGTTGTAAGCTGATTGCGGCAATCCAGGCCATCGGCCAATTCCACCGGGAACTGACGGAGAATGCGCTCAATCGAAAGACGTCCGTCGACCGCCCAGACGCCGTCGACCTGGCGGTACACGGGTGTTGTGAGCAGCGAGAGGATTTCACGACGGGCGCTGAAATTCTGCAATTCCATGATTTGCTGCGCGCTCGCAAAACCATATTGCCGTCCTTCGCTCAGCACTTCTGCAACCAAGAACGAATCATTGCCTTGGGCGCTTGGCGAAAGGTAGTACGACAAGGTCAGTTGCTCCGGATTCACGCCCCAACTTTGTGCCGCGGCCCTTCGTTGCTCTTCAATGAGCTTGCGATGCGGTTGCAACGCCGCATCGTTCGGTATGGAGGCAAACTGTACGCCGCGGAGCGGCCAAAGACGCGGACCGTCGGTCGTATCGAAG
This sequence comes from uncultured Candidatus Peribacteria bacterium, assembly GCA_964458645.1. Taxonomy (GTDB): domain Bacteria; phylum Patescibacteriota; class Gracilibacteria; order Peribacterales; family Peribacteraceae; genus DAORHV01. The sequence goes on from CAYWJU010000001.1 coordinate 167,336, forward strand.
CGCAAATACGTCTGTACGGCGCGCGCATCGTACGAAGGTAGTCGCTCCTGGAAGAGTACCGTGCGACCTGCCGTGCGGTGCAGCTGCAATCGCTGGGAACCGTTGACTGGCGGCAGATCGGCATACCCCGTATCCGGCAAATCTTCTTCGCTGTTCAATCGATGATGCGCAACAAGCTGCTCGATTGCATCTGCAGTCACGCGATCAACATCCGCCCTGCGGTCGCGCTGCAACATTTCGTTCATAGCACCCACGTCTTCGTTACGGATAGACCGTGCATCACGCAGCCACATGCTACGGTCCTGAGCTCCATCACGAATACGGTTGATGCGTGCGCCGGATTCCACGGTCCAGGTGTTCCATGCGCCGTTTTCGGACTCACTCTGGCACGTAGCCACCGCACCCTGACGAGCAATGACGACTCCAGGCTGCAACTCTCCGGTCGGTACGATGGTGGAAAGCGCTTCCAATGTCTGTCGGGTGCGCAGCGAGCGCAACGCCGAAAGCACGTTTCTGTTGAAGTGACCTGCAGCCACGCGATCATTGCCGACGTCCGCCGGCGCAACATCTTGTTGTACGGACACCCACTGGTTGCTCGCATTCTTGAATTTCCAGGTACCGGCAACGCATTTGAGTGCAAGCGAGCGTACGTTCGGCTCTTCGCCGGTGCGCACCAGGTACTCGCCGTTCTCCCCTGCCGTGCCTTCTAGACGACCGGTAATCAACTCGGCACCCTGCTGCTGCACGCCGCCGGCACCGAGGACGGTATCGCGGAATTCAATGAAGTACGCAGCCGGATTTTCCAACTGCATCGCATGGTCTTGTTCCTGGCGCTCGACAAGACGGCGCACGAGATCGTATGCCGGCGTGCCAACTTCCATGGGCACTGTCTGCGGACGAACATAAATCAGCGGGCGGCTCGAACGACCGGGGAACAACTGCGCCGAAAGCTGAGGTTGCGCGGTAAAGTTTTGGGCAGGCGCATTTTCGCGCAACGATGCTTCGTCGAAACGACGCATGACGGAGTTCGTCACGTCGTAGCGACGGTATTGGTCCACAAGCGGCAAATGCCGAGACGCCTGGTTGGGCAGCGACTGCTGTGTATCTGCCATAGCTGCGCCATACACGGGACGCCACGCGTCACCGTTGCGGCGGCACACCACACCTCGACGCAAGGTGTACTGTCGCTGGCCATCGTGGAATACAAACAATGCGTTCACAACGAAGACATCTTCTTCGCCGCCCGGCTGGTTGTATCCCGAGTTGCGCCTCTCACCTTCGTTGAACATCGCGCTCTCGAACACCACACCGCGCAGGTTGCGTCGGCTGAATGTGGAGCGGATGGAATCGAACACGCGATCCGGACCATTCGCGGGCAACATGTCGTTCGTGAGCGTGTGATCCGTAATGGTCTTGTAGATGCCTTTCAGCTGATCGTCATTCGGGATGGGACCCTGGCGGCGGCGCTCGCCGGACATGACCAACGGACGCGCCAGCGGGTCGGCAACCGCGCTGAAAATATGATCGGCAAGCTCGGGACGTACGCCAACCTGAATACGGCGTTCGCTGCTTTGCATGGAATCCAGTAATTCCTGGGTAGCAGTGGTAATCCGCCGCATGTGTGGCTGTTCGCCGTCGTTTGCAAACAATCCTCCCGCACGCTCGTACCGAATGGCAGAACCAAGGGCATCATTGCCAAGGAGCGCGCGAGGAATGCCCCAGTTGCCACGAATGAGCGTTTGCACCGCAAATGCTTGGTCAGCATTTTCTGGGCGATGACCCGGTGCCCAAGAAACTGTATCGCGTGTACCACGCACTCCGCTTCCCGCCTGTAGCGTACGCATGCGAACGATGGGATCTTCAATGAATTCGTACAGCTCCTCTGGAGCGTTCACATACATTGCAGGCTCGCCAATTGTGGCCAGCGGTCGAAGATTCGATGTCTTGCAGTGATCCAAGAAGACACGCATCGTCGCCTGCGTGACGGGAACATCGATCATCATGATGTCCTGCACCACTTCACGGAAATTCGCGAGCGATTGGGCATCCAGCGTCGGCGCAATCGTCAGTGCCTGGAACGGTGCATCGGCACGCTGCTTCCACTTCCATTGCCCGTCGCGGAACGCGAAAGTGACGGAAACGCCGGTTCGCACAAACACATTCAACTCTCCTTCGGCCGTACCGACTGCGGTATCGGGGCGTCGGAGAATGGCGACTCGGCCATATTCACGGCGCAACCACTCATCGGGTTGCTGATTGTCGGAACGAAGTAATCCGAGCGCAATGGTCCGCAAGCGGGCCTGCTGCGGCCCATTCAAACCCGGCAACACAAGGGTTGCCGATACGTCCTGCGCAGGCTGACCGCGGCGGTTGCACTGCCACTTCCCATTGGTGAATGCGAACGCGAGCATCTCCCCTCCTCCAACGTCGACTGCCGCGCCGTCGGTGGAGCCGAAACGGGACTTCAGCAGCCATGTGCCGAACTCCTTGCTGACCCATGTTTCGATATGCTGTGACAGCGTCGGACCCATGCGGAATCCTGGCGCTGTTGCAGTACGTGCCTGCAACTCGGGCAACCTGGCTGACCCCGAAGTCGCCAGGAGCGCAGAAAGTTGCACCGGCGGATCCATATCCCCCACGAAAGAGTCGCCGTTTGCCAAGAATTGCTGCTGCATTTGCCATTGGCGATTCAGTCGAATGCCGGGGAGTGCACCCACGGCACTATCCACAACGGCCTGACGAATTTGCGCTTGGTTTGCACCCGCTTGGGTACGAATCATGTCCGCAATCGGCAAATACTCGCACAGATAATAATCTCTTACCAACTCTGCCGTCAGGTTGTCGTCAGCAAGCGTGCCACTATGGCGCCTGCCATGACGACGCATGAATAAGCAACGCTTCCATTCCGGATAAATGCGCGACGTAAACTGCTCATCGAAGAATTTTTGCTGCGTATCCCACGACGTCAAATCTGCAGTTAACTCGCGATACGTCTCAGGCGCATAACGCTGCAAGTCACGTAACCAAATCATAAACACCAACTTACGAGCGGCTGACTCCTCTATTCCATCTCGACCAAGTTCCAATTTCTTTAAGAAGCCATCCGGCGTGTCGTGCACGGTCTGAATCGTACCGAGCGCCATCAACAGCCATGCAGGGCACTTCGCAAGGAATTCTTTGTGCTCTCTCTCTTTCACTTTTTCTGCAACTTTGTTGATGATGAATTCCACAATGACCACGCCGACCATAAGGGCGATCGTCACCGGACCTCCGATGACGCTGGTCATGGAAAGCACCGAGATGGCAGTCGATGCCGCTAATCCACCGCCGGCAGTAATCATGCTCCACCAGCGTTCTCGCGCCTCGGCACCCAAGCCGCGCTCCAAGTCTTTCAGATTGATGGTGACATTGAGCGTTGGGTGATGATACGAATCGTTTCCTTGATCATAGAACCCGGCAGCAACTACCTGCTTTTTCATTTCCTCAATGGATTTTCGGCTCTCGTCCAACGCCTTGTTCCACGCGCGTACCGACTCTACGAACATGTAAATCTGGAATGCAAGAACGGCGACTTCGAAGACGGCCATACCCACAAAGCGCAGCGATCCGAGTTCGCCGGCAGCCTGTGCTCCCAAACGCTCCATATTCTGAGCCATGCGCGAGTTCTGCAGCGCGCGTGCCAGCTCGGGGTTCGTGCGTGCAGCGGCCTTCAATTCGTCCATGAGCGCCTTGGCTTGGTTCGGATTGAGCGTGCGCAATTCAACAATGAGAGCGCGCATCTCCGCACGCGTCATGGAGAACAGTGCATTGGGGTTGGTCATCAATCCGCGCACAATGTTTGCATTGCGCGGCATAAGTGCGATGCTCCTGGGGTTCGGCACATGGGTGCCTGCAGCTGCAGTGCGCTCACCGGCCATACCCGTACGCATGGTCTGCCGGGCTTCTTCCATGGTCAAACCGGCAGGCTGACCCGCACGCGGGTGGCCTTCGGGGAAGGTGGCAGGTTCTCCGGGGCGAGCCGGAGCGTTCAAGCGAGTTCCGTCGTTCAACCGCATGCCGCGCGTGGGGTCTTCTGGGTCAATACCCATAAGGATGCGCTGCTTCTGGACGATAGTCGGGTGCGACCACGCGGCATCGGGGCGAATGTTGCCTCCGTGCAGGTGGGCGCGGTACATGAGCTCATGCTGAATCTCGGTCAACGGCGTGGTGCGACCGGGGAACATGTTGTTGGCAAGTTGTCGGTACTCGATCGTTCCCAAGCCTGCCATGCGCTCCTGCAAAGCGACTGCGCGCTGCTCCAATGCAGCCAAGGCTTTGGCGCGCGTAGCGTCGCTGGCCGGCAAGCGACCAAGGCGTGCGGCTTCCTGGGAGATTTCTTGCACCTCACGTCCGAGTTGCTGCAAGTAGTTGGTGCGGACTTCGGGATTCAACCGTGCCCAGTCAATAGAACCAGAGGCAGGAATACGACCACCCGGACCAGACGCTACATTCAAGCCGGGTATGCGACCCACGGTGTTATTCCATACCGTCTCCAATGTCCAAGGAATGGCGTTGTTCCATAGCCTTCCTCCACCAAGAGGAGTGAACGTCGGCAGATACCCACGAAATGTCGGCCGGGCAAGCGCCAACGAACGATTGTAAATTCCACGACCCAAGCCCTGAAGTACGGGGCGTACGGCAATGTTATAGGTAAGGTACGTAGCACCAAGTCCGGTCAAGGCAGACCAACCAATCGTCTGCACTTGGTCGTACTCGTGAAAACGCCCCGCGTGGAAACCGACCTTTTCAGCCAAGGAGTCCATCAACGCACGGACATGCGTCTGAACCGCCGGGAGGTCGCGGTCCTCAAGCTCACGCATGAGATGAAGATACAAACCGCTCACATAAGCAGATTCGTCATCCAGTGCCGTGCGAGCCCTCTCAATGGGTTCGGGGAGACCGGCCTTTTTCGCCGCCTCCAGAGCAGCTTTCGCAGCAGTATACCGACGCAAGCACTCTGCAAGGTACAGCCGCAAAATCGCTTGCTCCGCATTGCGGACGCGGTCCGATGCAATGCGAATTGCCCGCTCATCGCTCGACCGACCTTTGATCAATCCGTCTTTCACGGCGAGAGCATCTTGATATGCTTTTTTCGCTTCCGGCCTCAACCAAGCCGGCGTATTCGCCATCCATGCGGCAATATCCGGAATGACCGGATCCGTTTCCGATGCAGCAAGATCCTTCGGCGGCACCGCTTCAACAAGCTGCTTCAGTATCTCAACCGTCGTGCGTACATTCGTTTGCGCTGCGAGGCTATCGCCTTGGAAATTCGTCAGAACGTCACGCAAGGTTACGAATTCACCGCGGGTATCTTCGATCAATTTTTTAATGGCATCACGATCGACCACCCAAGTGGCTCCGGCAGCACGCACCAGTCCGCGAGCCCTTCCAAAGGTTAGCAAATCCGGTAATGCCCAGGTAACGGTATCTGCCAGCTGCCAACCTTGGCTGAGCTTTTGTGCAATATGGTCGGCCGCGCGGATGATGCGTTCCTTGGTATGATTCACATTATCGGCGTACTTATCGACCACTGCCTGAATGGCATCCAAATATTCCGTCAATCCCACGCCGTAGCGCTCCCATTCCGCATCCAATTCGGCTGCAATTTGCGGCGGCAGGTTGCGTTGCAAAGCTTGCACTTCTCGCGGGTTGAGTCGAATGCGGTTGAAATTCGACAATCTCGTCATTGGACCGAAGTGACGCTGAATGGCTACAAGCGACATGACCTGCGCATTCATCGATAACGCCTGCTGGTGATACGTCATTTCGGCCGCAAGCGCCGATTTGTAGTTATCCATTAAGGTAGGCAGGGCGCCTGCGTTGCCACTCGTGAAAATTTGATCACAAAGAGAGTCCGCCTTCGCCAAGAGCACCTCGGCATACATATTGTTCGCCACACGGGTTTCGTAGGTACCGCTTTGACCTCGAACGTTCGTCCACACCTGTCCGATGCGGAACATGTCACGCGAACGCTTTTCAATGTTCTCGCTATAGGCGCCAAGTCGTGCCGAACGCAATTGATCAAGCTCGGCAGGGCTCAGATCGCGCAAGCGCTTCGCCAGAGTTTGCGGTGTTACAAGCTGGCAAAATTGCATGAGCACCTGCTGATTCGGATACGCCTCGCTCAACTGCTGAATGGTGCACGTAACCGTATCGACTTCACGATCTGGATTCTTAAGACTCGTCTTCTCTGGCAGTAGTGTGATTTCCAATGCCGTTGCACGCTCTTCCGGCACTCCGGCGCGCAAAAAATGACGCGATTCAATATCCGCACGGATAGTCTCCATCTTGACGTTTCGGAGCTCGACAGGCAGCAATTCGTACAAACGACTCAGTGGCGCATTGGTATTCCTGAATCTGTCACGCAGCTGCTGCAAAGTTTGTGATTCCACTCGACGACCACCAACTGCCTGTTCGTTCTGGGGAAAAACAAGCTGCTGAAGTAAGCCGTACGCTTCAGTCTCCCATGCCGGACGACTGGGAAGAATTTCCGCAACTCGCGGCGACGCATCTCGAATACCCTTTTCCACCCGCTGGAGACGACGTTCGAATACGGCGCGCAATGTCGTTTCGCGCGTCATATCGGCGACCAAGCCTGCGTCACGCACTTGCTCGGCAAGCGTACGATAGCCGTTATCACCAATGAGCTGTTGGGGGGTAAAGCTCCGCTGGGACTCCGGAACAATGGACAACGCTGGAAAATCCCGCAGCAATTGCTCGACAGTCGATCCGCGTCGCGCAACCGGAACGGCATTGAGTGCAGTTGCGGTTGCATCTTCATTCAGCTGGTAACGCAACAACCGGGCTTCAGCTACTCGAGCCGTCTGGGGGAGAAGTACCTGTATTTCCTTGAGCATTGCCTCCACCTTGCGTTCCTGCAGCTGCAACTGCTGCCACAGCGTGGGGGGCTGCTGTCGTTGCAGATACTGCGCAACACCCGGATTATTGGCCCAGAACGTCGCATAATTCTCAACGGTCGTCAGAAGCTCATCCGTCAGCGCGTCATTGTACTGAATGAGCGTTGCGCGGCGGCCCAGGTCCTGCAATCCAGGCAGGAGCATGCGCATTTGCTGCTCACGCAACGGCCCATCTCGCTGAATGTCGGACCAGGCGCGGACACGATCTACGGTCTGGCGCAGCACCGCCAATTCCTGCATGGTGCGGTACTGAACATTTTCGTTATTCCGGATCGCCTGAAACAATTTTGCTTCGGATTCTTGTGCCTCCGCACGCGCAAAATCGAAGTCTGTACGCGCATCCACTGGCAACCGATCGCCTTGATTTCTGCGACGCTCGATTCTTCGCATGAGCGTATCACCCGGGCTACCCATTGCGGTAACGCTGCGGATCTCGCGTGCAAGCTTGCCCAATTCAGCAGGTCCTGGGGACTGCGGCGAGAGCCGAAGCTCAACGGGTGCTGGGTTTTCTGGGGGCATACGACGGTGGGTATGTGTGTTTTTGTAAAACTACTATCTTTACCTACTGACTTAATGCGCGGGTGGTTGTGGCTGCATGGGACGAACATCACCAGGACGACGGCGTGCAGGCAAATCACTGCTGCCGCCAATGCCGGGATTGTTATTAATAGTTCCAGAGCCAGGATCTCCCGTGGGCGCACCGCGACCAGTTTCTCCAACAACTGGAGAAGTGCTATCTACCGCACGATGCACACCACCCTGAGCCTCTCCCGTGCGCCTTCCAATCCCGCCATGCTGGTCACGCATGTACCTGAAGAAATACTGCGAAAGAAATGCAGCCAGCGCAATGCCGCCAATAACTTTCACCGGCGTGGGAATGGCATCCCAGCCACGACGCAAAATGTTCTTGCCCGGCTTCTTTTCCTTCTTTTCAACAACACGGGTCTTCACCTGCGTTTCCGAGGGCGCAACGAGCGACTTCACCGTGCTATCGTGACGGCGACGCCATTCCTTCACGCGGGCCTCTGGGAGACGCGGTTCGATTTCAACGGTAGACATGGGCATGGGAGGAAAGAGGCTAGGAAATTACTCAGTGAACTTCTGGAGCAAGGTGTGGCGCACTTCGCTCAGTGCGGCAATGGCTTCAACGTCGGCACGCGAGGAGGCAGCCAGGATCAATGACGCAATCTGGAGACTGACAAATTCGGGGCCGACCAAAAAGAAAAATTCAGCGACGTCGGCATCGCTCAAGTCATCCATGTTCACAGAACCCAGCATATCCTTCACTTCTGCTTCGGAAGTCGCCTTCGCAAGCTTGGGAAGCAGTGCCTTCAGCGTCGGACTCTGGAACGCAACGAGTGACCGGCGAACCGCCAGCGCGTCTTCGGAATCGTCGAAGCGTACGGACTCTTCCTGAACGGTAACGCCGTTACCGTGGTCTACGAGAACCTTTCGCGCTGCGCGCTGCTCGTCTGATGTGAGGTACATGTGCATGGGAAAGAGGATACTAGAAAATCTAAAAATTATAGCAGATTTCACCTCAATTTGCCAGAGAGGGACAACCAGAAGCCCTAGAATCACAACATGCAGGTATCACAAAGCCGGAGGCGTACGGTATTACCCGCACGCCCCCAGCTCGTTCGCCTTCGCCCGGAACAGAATCAGACCGTAGCCGGCTCCGACTGCCGGGCCATCCACGCCGCCCCATCACCGATGGTGCCGAACAAGCGCCCCGTGTTGCCAAACCGCTGCCACATGCCATCGATCTGCCGTTGAACGTCCGGGGGGATGGTGATCTCTTCATCCAGCCGACCGACGTTGCAGACGATCGCCTGATCCGGATACAACTCCAGATCACGCAATGCGAGTTCGACATCGCGTTGGCTGCAGGGACAGTGGACGAGATGCACGCCTTCGTGCGGTTCGTCGTCCTGACCGATGACGATCGGTCGCGGGAGCGAACTTGTCACCTCGCTCCAGATGAGCCAGCAATGTTTCGCGTGCTGGCTACGCGTCACGATGGGTTTCATCGTGCACCTCCGTTTCTAGGGTTTCTCTTTTCACTGCTTCCCGAGCAGTGACGTTTCCGACGCATGCCCCTTGCGGGGCCGGGATGCGTTGCCTGATGGCCCGCCAATGCTCGGAATCAAGCACTGAAGGGCCACAAGGCAGGCGGCGTTGTGAACGAGCTATTTCCCTCGGAATTCGAGGGGCGGAAAGGCTACTCCAGGTCGTCCAAAATGTACAGGGTATTTGACATCGGATTGCCCTGTTTCCAGGTATACTGCCGATCTATGGCACGAACGTTACTGTGTTTGCACGGCTGGGGCGGCTCCAAAGAGTCGTTTGATCCGCTGAAACAAGCTTTGGAAGGCAGTGGCCTGCGCATTCTGACACCGGACTTGCCCGGCTTCGGCGCCGAACCCGAACCCGACCGTGCGTGGACAACCGATGACTACGCCGATTGGGTGGAAACATGGGTCGACAACAATCTGCCCGGCACCGAACAGCCCCACCCCATCGTTTCGGTGCTCGGCCACTCGCACGGGGGCCGCATTGCCATCAAGCTCACGCAGCGCAACCACCTGCAAATCGACCACCTGTTTTTGTGCGCCTCGGCGGGCATTCGGAGTCGGCGCCACATCAAGCGCATGATCGGCCTGACGCTGGCGAAATCCGGCAAGTTTTTCCTTTCCATCCCCGGATTCAGTTTCTTGCAGCCCTTGGCCAAAAAACTGCTCTACAAACTGGTGCGTGTACACGACTACGAACGCGCGAGCGACATCATGCGGCAAACGCTCATCAACGTGACGCGCGAAGACCTGCGTCCGCTCTTATCCAAAATCTCCGTTCCGACCGATTTGTTCTGGGGCAAAGGCGACCGTATGACTCCCTACTCCGACGCACTCGTCATGCAGCATGAAATCCCGAACAGCATGTTGTATTCCTACCCCGGCGTCCGCCACTCCGTGCACAAAGACAAGGCGCTGGAAATCGCGGCAGTCATCAAGGCCGATATCCTGAAGAAATAGCGCTCAACAGGTTGCGGTCGAGCGGCTAGAATACCTCCCATCCATGACTGAACATTTCGTCATCATCGTGCTTCTGGTCTTGGCATGCGTCTCGCCGCTGCTTACTTGGCTGCATTTGTGGCAGGTGAAAGAATGGCGCTGGGACAGGCTTCTTGAGCACATGAAGCGCGAGGGTGGAACCGAGTTGCTGCTCAGTCCTTCGCGTGCAAAGCTGGCAGGTGCGTGGCTTTTGTGCGGACTCGGAACGATGCTGGCAATCGCCGCCGGATATGCGCCGCACTGGTTGTTGGATCGTGAGATCTTCGGCGCATGGTTCATTGCATTGCCGATTGCCCTCGCGGCGGTCGGCACACTGCAATTCGCGCTGCGCAAGCAGCCGCTGCCACGTTGGACGATGAAGGCGCGGATGATGGCCGTCATGGCATGCGGACTCAACCTCTTAATCATCGCATTCCTGCTGCTGTTCACGACAACCGGCTACGACAAACCGGGCAACGAAATACTCGTACAACCGTATGCGTTTGCGGCCTTGCTCATCCCCTTCTTGCAGCCGCAAATCGCGTCGGTTGCCTGGCTGCTTACATACCCATTGGACCGCTTCTTAAAGCGAAGAATCATGAATCAAGCGCGCGCCATACGCACCGCTCACCCGCAACTAACGGTCATCGCCGTCACCGGAAGCGTCGGCAAAACCACGACCAAGGAATTACTCTCGCATATCCTGGCCGATCGCAAGCCGCTCGTGCCGCCCGACCATGTGAATACCGAGATGGGCGTATCGATTTGGATCCGCAAAACCCTGTCGTCGCTACCGACGGATTCCACCGCGACGATGGTGGTGGAAATGGGCGCCTACCGCATGGGCGAAATCGCATTGCTGTGCTCCATCGTGCAGCCGACCATCGGCATCATCACGCGCATCGCGCAGCAACACTTGGCTTTGTTCGGAAGCCAAGAAGCCATTGCCCAAGCCAAAGGAGAGCTCTTCGCTTCACTGCCCGAAACTGGTCGCGCATTTGTGAATGCTGACAGTCCGATGCTCAAAGAGCTCACGTCTCGATGCCGCTGCCCGGTAACGACCGTCGCCACCGACGCGCGGGCGGATATCGTCGGACTCGACATAGAAGAGACATCGCGCGGACTGAAGTTCACCGCCGACGGCACCGCTTTCGAAACGGGGCTGCACGGTACGCATAACGTGACCAATATCCTGCTGGCAATCGGCGTGGCGAAACACGTAGGCCTGCCCTTGCCGGCAGTTGTAAAACGACTGCAAACATTCAGTCCGCCCAAGCGTACGTTTCAAGTGCGCCATGAACGCGGTGTCACCGTGCTGGATGACTCGTATAACTGCAGCACGGCAAGCATGGCTGCTGCCGTTGAGTGGGCCAAACAGCAGCCTGCCAAGCGAAAAATCCTCGTCACATCCGGCATTATCGAACTTGGCGAAGCGGAAGAGAAATTGCATCGGGAAATCGCCGCGCAAGCACAGGTCGTCTTCGAACACGCGTACGTGTTGGACAGCAAATTCCTGCCGTATTTCCAAGACGGCGGCTTCGGCGACCGAGCGTCTGCACTCCCTGCGAATCTTGAGCGTCTGAAGCCCGACGATCTGCTGGTTTGCGTCGGAAGAATGCCTCAAAGTGTGATCGAAAAATTCCTTCCGCTGCCGTAATCCTCGGACTCTTCGGTTACTTTGGTTTCTTCGGAATCCTCATGTCCAATCCCATCCACCATACCTTCGGCCCGCTGGCGGACAAGCGCCAATTCTGGGAAGCCTTTTGCATTCAGATGCGTTTGCCATGGACGCGCATCGTCACCGGTCCGCACACGGCGCAGTTGGAAAAAGTCCTGTCGGACACATTCAAGGCCGATGCGGTGACGTTCGCCTCCGGACGCCAGGGTTTGCTCGCGCTGCTCAAGTCCATCGGGCTAAAGCCGGGCGAAGAAATCCTTATCCAGAGCTACACCTGCGTTGTGCTGCCGAATGCCATCCACGCCGCCGGCGGCGTTCCGGTCTATGTCGATATCGAACGCGATACGCTGAATTTGGACATCGCCGATGTTGAAAAAAGGATTACCCCGCGCACCCGTGCGATCATCTGTCAGCACACGTTCGGCATTCCTGCCGATGCTGCCGCTTTGCGCAAGATCTGCGATGCACGCGGCATCTTCCTCATTGAAGATTGCGCCCACATCCTGCCGGATTCGCCGACCTCGGAGATCGGCAAGTGGGGCGACTTCCTGCTGCTGAGTTTCGGCCGCGACAAAGCCATTTCGGGCGTCGGTGGCGGTGCCATGCTGTCGCGCAAACCGGAAATCACTGCCAAATTGAAACAGGAACAAGGCCGTGCGACGAACCTGCCGTGGCTCACCGTCAGTTTGTTGCTCGACTATCCGATTTGGTACCCCATGTTGCGGCCGTTCTATGGCATGGGTCTCGGCAAAGCGGCGTTGTGGGCACTGGGCAAATTCCGCATGCTGGTGCCGATTTTGTCGGCCGAGGAGAAGCGCGGCAACATGCCGCTGGCGCTGCAGAAAATGCCCAACGGTTGTGCGTATCTGGCGCTCAAGCAGCTTACGCGTCTGCAGGAAATCAACGATCACCGACGCACGCTCACCAGCTTCTACGTAGAGCAAGCGAAGCGCAGCAATTGGCCGATGCTCGGCGGTGTGTTCGCCGGCATGCCACTCCAGAAATTTCCGCTGTTCGTGAAGAACGCCAATGGTATCCGCGCCCATCTAAAGTCGCACAACATCCACCTGGACGACGGCTGGACCGGCTGCGTCGTGTGCCCCGAAACGGTGGACTTGCCGGCTACCGGTTACGAACCGGGCAGCGACCCGGAAGCCGAGGCCGCCTGCGAGATGATCCTGAGTCTGCCGACGCATCCCACCATGAGCCTGAAACAAGCCAAGACGCTCGCGGACCTGCTCACTCCCCTTCTGCGCTAGCATGAGCACCGTGCATGTCCGCCACGCCACCGACTCCGCCGTCTGGGATTCCTTCCTGGCCGCACAGCCGTACCGTCCGTTCCTGCAGAGCTGGACGATGGGTGACGTGTATTCGGACATCGGCCAGAAACCGGTGCGATTACAGATTGAACAAGACGGAGTGGTTGTCGGTATCTGTTTCGGTCATGTCGTTCCCGCACGCCGCGGCCGCCACTTGAGTGTCCCGTATGGCCCATTGTTCTCATATACGCTCACGCCCTTCGATTTCCAGGCAATGGCCGCCCCGCTGCTCGAAGCGTTGCGCCAGACGGCAAAGCAGCACGATTGCGCATTCGTACGTTGCAGTCCGTTCCTGGAACGAAACGATGAAGGCGCGTTCATCCAAATGCTGCAAAAAGGCGGTGGCCGCATACTGCACGCGCCGCTGCATTTGCTGGCCGAGCAGGTCTGGTACCTGCCGCTCACAACCGCCAACCCCTGGCTGGAGCCGACCAAGCTGCAGACCGCCGCGCAGCCCGTGCATGAAGACGAACTGTTCAAGCAATTCCGCTCCACTACCCGCAACCTTATCCGCCGCGCAGAAAAAGACGGCGTGACGATCCGCGCATCAGAAAGACCCGATCATGACGTCGAACACTTCCTGAAACTGCACGACGAGACACGCCAGCGGCATGGCTTCACGCCCTACACCAACACATTCTTCCGCGCCCAGGTGAAGCGCTTCGCCGCTCGCAACGAATGCACCGTGTACCTAGCCGAGTACCAGAGCCAAGTGATCGCGAGCTCCATTCACATGCATGCGTTCGGCGAGACCAGTTACCACCACGGCGCCAGCGCCGACGCATTCAAAAAAATCCCCAGCAGCTATTTGCTGCAGTGGACGGCCATCAAGGACGCCATGAAACGCGGCGACCATGTCTACAACTTCTGGGGCATCGCACCGCTCGCACTAGACAAAGACGGCAAGCAGCGCGCCGAGCCAGGCCACCCGTTTTCCGGCGTCACGCTCTTCAAGACAGGTTTCGGCGGCAATCTTCTGGAGCTTGCTCGATGCTTGGATATTCCCCTCTCGCTGAAGTACCATGGAACTCGCGCCTTTGAAGTTTTCCGCAAGTGGCGCCGCGGCTTCTAACCAGCCTTCTCCCATGCCGAACAACACCGTCATCGTCACGACCATGGATGAAAAGATGGACATCATCATCGGTCATCTGGAAGCCATGAATAAGCGCGACAAACTGCGCACCACGGGCGCATTCATCCGCGGCATGCTCGGACTCATCCCGCTTATCTTCTTTGTGTGGAGCATTTGGTTCGCCATTAACCACGGCGACGAACTCCTGAAGCAAATTACGACACAAGCAGCCACCGCAGCAGCCGAAGCCACCAAGAACGGGGGTCAGGGCATGCTGGACGACCTGCTGAAGAAATACGACTTCCCCAACGGAAAGTCGTCGTCGGCAGCACAGCGGTAAAGTCCGTAAATATCGATGAGACAATCGCTCAGATATTTCTTCCTTCCACTTTTTGGTGCAAAAAGTGGAGTCCCTAAAGGGATTGCGTCCCAAGCCTTTCGTCTTTCGCCTGCGGCTCAGACTCAAGAGCTTGGTCCTGGGAATAAAAACAGTCGCGCGGTGAGCAGTCTGGCCACGCAGATCGCAATCTGTCGTGGCTGGCCTGTGCTCCACGCGCCTCACAGTCCTAAATTCCTTTGGGATTTTTCACGGACTGTTTCG
>CAYWJU010000002.1:0-156745 GCA_964458645.1 uncultured Candidatus Peribacteria bacterium
TGTAAGAGTAGTCTTACCGTGGTCAACGTGACCGATGGTGCCCACGTTCAAGTGCGGCTTGCTGCGGTCGAATTTTTTCTGCTCGGCCATAATGAGAAGGGGAAAAGTAGTGGTAGGTAAAATGCTTCAGGGAACCTATTCTTTGCGGAGCATCGTACAGGTCAAAGCCGAGAAAGTGTAGGGAAAGCGGGTAGGGGACGTCAACAGCTTTCACGAGGGATTCCGAAGAGTCCGAAGAAACCAAAGAATCCGAGGAACTTTCGCTCCTCGGATTCGTCGGAATCATCGGTTTCTTCGGTTTCCTTGCTTACTTTGCCGTCTCTTCGATGCGGCGTTCGCGGATCACGTTCACACGGATGACACCGGGATACGTGAGTTCGGATTCGATCTTCTTGGCGATGTCCTTGGCCAGCTTCTGCTGTTGGAGGTCGTCGATTTTTCCTGCGTCCACGAACACGCGGATCTCGCGGCCGGCCGAAATGGCATAGGCCTTGGAGATACCCTCGAAGCTCTTGGCGGTGTTCTCCAAGTCAGTCAGACGCTTGACGTAGGCTTCCATGGATTCGCGGCGTGCACCTGGGCGAGCGCCCGAGATGGCATCGACGGCGGCCACGATGAACGCCTCGGCGGACTCGATGGGAATATCTTCGTGATGGGCCGCCACACAGTGGACGACCTCGGGGCGGACCTTGAAGCGCTTGCAGATTTCCACGCCGATCTCGACGTGGGTGCCGGCGACTTCGTGGTCGAGTGCCTTGCCGATGTCATGCAACAGACAGCCTTCCACGACAATGGAAGCGTCGGCACCGATCTCCTCGGCGATCATGCGGCCCAAGTTGGCGGCTTCGACCGAGTGCTTCAGGATGTTCTGTCCGTAGCTGGTGCGGAAGCGCAAGCGTCCGATGATCTTCAGCAAGTCCTGCGGATAACCGGAGATTCCCAGTTCTTCCACGGCGCGCTTGCCGAACTCGAGCATCATCTTGCCTACATCATCCTTCACCTTATTCACCACTTCCTCGATGCGGGCGGGCTGAATGCGTCCGTCCTCCACGAGCTTCTCCAGTGCGAGCTTGGCGACGTAGCGGCGGACCAGGTCGTAACCGGAGATCACGACTGCACCCGGGGTGTCGTCGATGATCACGTCGATACCGGTCGATGACTCGAACGCGATGATGTTGCGGCCTTCCTTGCCGATAATGCGCCCCTTCACGTCGTCGCTGGGGAGCTGCACGACAGTCGTTGTAGACTCGGTGGCGACTTCGGAGGCGTAGCGCTGGATTGCCTCGGCCAACACTGCGCGGGCCGTGGTTTCAGTTTCTTCTTCCAGCTTCTTCTTCAATTCTTTTACCTGACCGGCGAAGTACGGAGCGAATTCTTTCTCGAGTTCGGCCCACAACTGCTTCTTGGCTTCCTCGGTGGAGAGGTTGGAGACCTTCTCCAGAGCTTCGCGGTGCTTCTGAGCCGACACGCGCAGCTCTTCCTGCATGCCGCGGACTTCTTCTTCGCGGGTGTCCAGGCGCTTGCGCTGCGTCTCTAATTCAACGACTTTGCGGTCGAGTCCTTTCTCTTTCTCTTCAACGCGGGCTTCGTCTTTCTGGAGCTTCAGCTCCATCTGCTGCGCTTCAATGCGGGCAGCCGAAACGATCTCTTTTGCCTGGGCCTTGGCCTCGGCTTCGTTGGTCTTGAGCGCACTGCGCTGCTCAATGACTTTTACGTTCATGTCGTTCAACTCTTTCTCTTTCTTGTCGATCTCGGCCTGCAGCTTGGCTCCGATCTTTTTGCCCGAGCTGAACCAGAACCATCCGCAGAGCAAACCGAGGAGGACTCCGGCGACCAGGGCGCCAAAGACGATGGGGTAATCCATGAATAAGGGGGAAAGCGAGTGTGCTTCCCGCTTTCAGCGAGCGACTCAATTGTGCCTCTTTTCCTGTATCATACGCCTAGAGACCCCATCGCTATGGATGGCGTCAGTTGGCGGTCGATGTGGAGCAAGGCAAGTGTCATGGGAGTCGGGTTTCAGATTGGCTTCTGAGTTCGCTGAAAAGGGAAGTGATACTCCTATTGTAGATCATGTTCAGGATGGCGGCCAGAGGGCGGTAGACGTGTGGCAAAGCCAAAACATTGGATGAAGCCGAAAACAGACATTGCAAAAATAGCCACTTTCTTCTTTGAAAATATTTTGACAAGTTTTTTAAACAGACTGGGAATGAATGCTTTTCGCTGAAACCTTGATGCGGCTCTTTGTGTCGTTGGAACCCGGTCGGTGTGAATAACTAGCCGAAAACCCGCATTGATTCTTTTTGCCGCTCTACCGGAGTCTGTGGCATGCCTTCGGCCGCTGGTTTCATAGTGGGCATGAAACACCATTGTTACGCAGCTATTGGCATCCTTTTCTTTCTCGCCCCGCTGGGCGTGCATGCCCAGGCCGTCATCAGCGAAGTGCTGTGGATGGGTAGTGACCAAAGCACCTCCGACGAGTGGCTGGAAATCGCTCGTTTGCCATGTGTGTCTGTGGCCGAATGCCCGCCGGTGGATTTGAGTGACTGGAGCATTGTGTCACTGAATTCCTCCGGTCTGGAAGTGACCATCGCTACGTTTCCCGTCGGTACCATGCTCACAATCGAGCAGCCGCTGGTTGTCGCTCGCACGGCCGCCAGCACGTCGCGGCTAGAGCAGGAGCCAAGTCTCGTTGCCTCGACTCTATCGCTTCCGAATACCAAGCTTCTGCTGAAGCTCGTGAACGCCGCCGGGACGGTAGTGGATGAAGTCGACGATGGTGTCGGCGCGCCGTTTGCCGGCGCCAACCCCTCGGGCGGTACCAAGGCCAGCATGGAGCGCATCGATCTGTCCGTCCCTGGAACAGTGCGGGAGAACTGGCGCACTGCTACCGAAGCCATGACCTGGATGCTGGTGCGGCCATGCTCGGCACGCCGGGCTGGTTCGCGTACCCGGATTTGCCGCAGGCTCCGCCGCCGGAGAGTGGCAGCGGATCTGCCGTTCTACCCGATGACGACGCAGGGATTTCATCGGGTTCCGGCAGCACGACGGAGGACTCTGCGCCCAGTCCGCCACCCGAGTCGCCGCCTTTCCACGTCATCGTGAATGCAGTACTTCCCAATCCTGCCGGCAAAGACGAGTTGGGAGAGTGGATTGAGCTGAAGAACCTGTCCGGCGTGCCTGCGGTGCTGAACGGCTGGACAGTGGTGGGGGAGGGAGGTTCGACCAAGACGTTCCCGCTCGACGGGAGAGTCATTGATGCGTTGTCCACGTTGCGGCTCACGTTCGCCGAGACGCAACTATCGCTTACGAATAGTACATTCCGCGTGACGATGTTGAATGACATGGGTGCAGAGGCTTCTGCGGTGAGCTGGGAGAATGCGACCGAACAACGGGTATATCGGCCGAATCTGTACAGCGACCTCACGCTGCACGGCACGGTGAGCAGAGTGATCGACGGCGACACGTTGGAAGTGGTGTTTGATCAAGAGTCCACGCCCGATGGCAGGAGCGTGGCCACTGTCCGGCTCATTGGTATCGACGCACCCGAATCGGTACACCCAACCAAGAAGCCGGAGCCGTATGGAGTCGAGGCATCGAATATGCTTCGAGGGCTTCTGGAAAAGAAAAAAGTTGAACTACAATTTGATACAAACAATTGGGACGTGTACGACCGGATGCTCGCCTACGTGACGGTGGACGAACAGGTGTTGGCACAGGAGCGGCTGCTTTCGACCGGCTTGGCGAAGGTGTATCCGGACTATGCGTTTACGCGCCGAAGCTTGTTCGATGCGTATGAATTACAGGCAAAAGTGCTGCATGTCGGCATGTGGGGCGTGCCGGCATCGACGCCGGAATACAAGGCACCCGCTGCGTTCACTGTTTCCACGGCTGTTGCAGACGACAAGATTGTGCAGACCGAAACCTCCGACACAGGAAAGACTGCCGGACCGATTACGTTTGCGCCTACCTGGTCGGACTTGGTTCTTTCCGAGGTCTATGCCCACCCCAAGAAGACCGTCGCCGGCGACCCATTGGGTGCGGAGTGGATCGAAGTACACAATGCAGGTGACGATTCACTTACGTTGAAGGGCTGGAAGATCCGAGTCGGCGAAGGGGACAAGGCGAAGAACTACGCCATAGGATTCTCCGGCATCGTCGGACCAGATGAGCGGATCGTGCTGTCGGGATCGGGTGAAACGTTCAAACTCCGTGATTCCGGCAATGCGGTCGCGCTGGTGGCACCCGACGGTACGGTCACGTCTACGGCAGTGTATCCGGCACTGAAGGTCGGTCAGTCATGGGTGGTCGACGATGCTTGTGTTGCAAGTGAGCCGACGCCGGGTCTGGAAAATCGTTGTGCGACCCAGGCGGTCTCGGAACACGGTGCATCGGTTGCGGCAACAGTTTCCAAGGCGATGACCAAGTCATTGTCGGCAACAACAAAGAAGTCTTCTGCAAAGAAAGCGCCCAGCCCGGAGTTCCTGCTGGCACAGCGAAGTTTGGATGCGCTGCAGTCGCAGTCCGGCGGGTCGCTGACGCTTGGCGGTGCCGAGGGGGTCGCCGGATTTTGGCAGGCGCTTACGTTTTTCCTGGCAGCCGTGTCGCTGTGTCAGGGTGTTCTGGTGGCGCTGGTCGCGTGGAAGTCGGGGTTGCTGTCGGGTGCGCGAAAAGTGCGGCTTGGTGACGATGTGGCGGCTGCTTAGGCGTCGGCGTCGTCACTTCCTTGTTGCAGGAACTTGCGGATGTCGGCCACCACGTTGCCTTCGTTGCTTCGTGCTGAAGACTCGATGTCACGGGCCAAGCCGCGCTCGACTGCATCGCAATTTTGCGTAAAGCCGCTGCCAATGGACGAAATAGTTCCGCGGAACGATTTCATGACGGTTTCCTCTGCGACCTCTGACTCAGCCTCTGACTCAGCGATGATTTGCTGCTGTTCCTGCATGAATCGCTTGCGCAGTTCGGCGTCCTCGGCGCGCAGGGCGGCTTCGGCTTCACACAGGGCCTTCAGCTCCAGGCGCAATTCCGTCGGCCATTCGTTGTTCTCAATGCGCGTAATGTACGAACGCTTCTTCTCCGCGGAAATGCTCCGTGCGTTGCGGATGGTGTAGAGCAGAAGTTCGTAGGCGGTGATGGTGGGGTTGTTCGTCATGGGTGAGGGGTGTGCGGTACGGCGTTAAGGAACAAGGGGGGCGGGAGCAACCACGACTGGCGCGACGGTCTTCAGCTGCACCACGTCGGCGTTGGCCGTCGCAGGAACTGCCGGCGGCGTATCGAACGCGACGCATTCGGCGGGCAATCCCTCGGCTTTGTAATAGGTGAGGTGCGACTTGCCGCCGTCTGGTGACAGGTCTATAGAGGCGTATGTACCGTTTGCAGCCTGCAAAATAATGAAGCGACCACCCTTTGCTTTCGTAGCACGGACCTCGAAGGCCGTGCCGATGCCATTGATATCAATGTTCACCCGCATGTTGCGCGTTCCTTTTTCATTGACCATGCCCAGGCGCTCCTGAGAGCCGGGAATTTCATTAATGCTCTTCACGGCCTCAGCACGCTGAATCAGTTTGCCGCGCAGAAAGACTTGTGCGGCCTTGGCCAATTCCGGCGAGGCCAGCTTGTCGACCGCGACCTTGAAGAGGTCTTTCTGTTCTTTGGAGATGTTCAAGCCGTCGATTTTGTTTTTCAGCGGGACGCCGGCATTTTTTTTGCCGCTGGCGGCCGCATAGAGGTCATCTTCGAGCCCGAAAAGCCCGTTGTCACCGAAGCGTGTCGTAATGCCAGTGAGCGTGGCATACACGCTTTCGACTTTCGGCATTGCGTCATCCGGATACTCCTTCTTCTCCAGGGCAGCTTTGTCTGCAGCGATTTTCGTACGCAGGGCAATTCCTACATCACGCATGACCGCTGTCTGCTTGAGTGCAGGCAGAGATGTTTCCGTGCCAAGCATCGCGGCGAGCTGTCGCATTCCAGCCTCCTCCTGCTCAAGGAACTCGACCTCTTTCTGGCTGTCGGTGATAAATGCTTCGCAGATTTGCGCCTTGGCGGTGCAGATGGCCAGCTTGCGGTCGGTGTCCTTGCCCAGCTTCAGGATGTCGTTTTTGGAATCCTCTGCGAATCGCAGAATCTTGCCGCCAGCTGAGGCAATAGCGGCATCGACCTTCTTGATTGCCTCATCCTCCATAGCTTTGTCCACAGTCTGCAGCAGATCATTGTTTTCCATTTCTTTGCGCTTTTCTTTTAACTGCCCCTTTCTGTCGAGGCTGCCCATGCCGCGGATGTTCCATCGACCCTGCACCAGTGCTTCACGGCGCTTGTTATATGTTTCGGCAATTTGGACCGAGGTGGCATTCTGTTTATCTCGCACTTCCTTCATGCGGGAGTCCGTGGTTTCCATCTGCTTGCTCTTGCCGACGTATTCGGCGATCACATCGGTGCGCTCTTTCATTTTGTCGTGCACCAAACGGTGTTCACGCCAATCGTTTCCCTGAAAGTGGTTTCGCATAGTGTTGGTCTGAATGGGTGTGAGTTTGTACGTTTATTATAGCATTTAATTAATTAATTGCCAATATTCGACGGCTTGAGGCTCCTCCAAGCCAAATATTGACATTATTTCATTATAATTGTTAAATATACCATCTTTATGGCGCATTTATCCGACTCCAGCAGCCAAAGGCTACCCCCTCGATTTTGTGCTGGTGAAAATGGCGAACGCCCCAGTGAGGATCCCATCGATCGACTCGGAGCCATTATTGAGCATATGAATGTTAACGATGAAGAGCGCGTCGTATGGAATCGTGAAGTCGGCCGGGTGGTTCACCTTGTTCGGGGAAGAAAAACGCAGCTTATTTCAGATGCTTTGCAGGCGATTGTTTCGCGATTGCAATTCTGCTTGGCGGATACGCTGCAGCAAGATATCGGCATGTCGACCGATGACAGCATCGGTGCCATGAAGGGCGGCTATTCACTTGCCGATCTGTATGAATTGGAGGGTGCCGGAGTCACGCCGCTACGCGACAGAGCGGAAGGCTTAGTGGAGCTGCAAACGATTGTGCAAACGGTCCGTGGCATGACGCTGTCGCAAATCAATCGAGCTGCTGCAAGAGCATCTGCTGCGCTGAATAGCGATGCATTGCGACGCATGGAAAGCGAGCGTGCCATTCGACAGTGCGAAACGCTGTTGGAGCAGCGTGTGGAGAGTATGGCTGAATTCCTGCGATTGCTGAATACGCCGATGTTGCGTGCGCACCTACCGACCACGCCTCACCTTCTCGCCAGGGCCATGCGGCGGTTCGGCATGTTGAGTGTGCATTTTGCGGGACACGATGTAGCTCGAACAGGGCATCGCACAACGTTGTCCTACTTTCTCTCGGTGGGTGCGCGTCCGGGCATTGTCGAGAACTTTACCCAGCAAGAGGTCATCGAGACGGTTGAGTCTTTGCGACAGCTTACGGATACCGTCGATGAGGCACGACCGGAGTTGATACAGTTTGCCGAAGGACTGGCCGCCCGTTGTCTGGCGTTGCTTGAGGCGATGGAAGACCCTTGCGCTGGCGTGTCGCTGCTCAACGGTCTGTCGCGATTGCGGTTTGAGCACCCCAGCTTCCCTGCATTGCGCAAAGCTTTGTTGCGCAAGATTGCAGTCGATGCGCCGATGCTGCCACCCGAACGACTTGCGCTTGCGATTGAATCTTGGCGGCGTTCCGCGCAGCATTGCGAGTCGGATGATGACGTCGCGCTCAGTACTCTGATGCAACGTGGAGCCGATGTCGCCGCTGTCTACACGCCTCGTCAGGTGGTGAATGCACTGCATGATGTGGCTGAACTGAGCAGCGTTCGCGCGTCGCATGCAGCACAGGCCTACGTGCGATCATTGTGTCGTAACGGTCGGTCACAACCTCCGAAAACATTCGGCGCAGCAGAAGTGGCCTGGATGCTCCGTACTCTTGGATTATGTGAGGCTGAAGGCGCCGATACATCCGTATTTGGAGAAATGCTCGTGCAACGCGGCGGCGCGTTATTGAGTGATCCGCAGACGCAACACGGGTTTGGGAATCGGGAGGTGGGCATGTCGTTGCTGGCCATGGCCCAGCATGAGCGACGGCAGGGGCAGAAGCGCGTGAACGTTGCGCCCTCGCCAGATCGCGCGCACTTCGTCGACCAGCTTGCGCGCCGCGCCGCCGATCTAGACGGTCGGCATGACGCCATCAGTGGCACATCGGCATTCAGTGCATTCGCCCATATTGAACTACGCTCAGCGAACATTGAGCGCATGTTGCGTGTGTTGGCTGCCAGCGGCCCAACATGGTCGACTGCCGGGCGTCCAGAAGATTGTCTCAAGCGTCAGCAAGAGAGTTTTTGGGCGATTGCCCGCATGGGAATTCGCGATGAACACACGGTGGCATTCGCTCGTTTCTTAGCACGGACGATGACCAAGCGATTGCCACACATGAATTTGCAGGCGGTCTCGCGCAACATCTGGTCGTGCATGGTGATCCAGTATGTGAATCCAGGCGCGCTTTCGGCGGATAGTCTGGATGCGGCAGTCGATCGTGCTGATGAGCTGGTCGATGCACATGCAGAACCGTTGCATGCATTCGATGCGGTGCAGGTGTATCACGCACAAACGTACTTGCGAGGCTATGCGCATCCGCGCTGCACCCAAGCATGTCGTGGCGATGTCGATGCGTGGCTTGCCAGCGGCAACGTACCGACAGACTTTCGTCGCCACAGCGAAACTCGTGTCCAGCAGACTGCTATCAGTCCGGCAGAATTGGATGTACGCGAGTATTTGCAGCATTGCTATGGAGCAGATGCGCAGCCCGATGTACTGCACCATGGATTCAATTTAGACGTTGCCGTTCGCATTATTCGGCCCGGACGAGAGCCGATGTTGGTAGACGTGGAAGTAGACGGCCGCACGCATGGAACCCCGCATACCAGGCATACTGATGCGTTACGAGATTCGCTCTTGGAAAAGAAGTTTGGCGCGAAAGTTCTGCGATTGCCATACACAACAGATAGTCATGAGCTGCTTGCCGAAGCCAGGCGTGCACTGGAGGTGGTAGCGCTCCAGGGCTAGTCTGAAATGTCGGGTAAAATGTGGATATTTAGCCTAAATTGTGTTATAATGCAAGTTAGGCTGATCCTTGCACATCACCGCCAGATAGGCCCCTTCGACAGGGGTTCTGGTGACTTTTCTCTACTCCAACAAAACGCAAGTTTCGAACGAGTGGTGTGCAAGCCTGCCAAACCCCGAGGAGGGTAGACTAATGACTGCAGATCTGTATGTGCCGATCATCGCCGGCATCCTGTTTCTTGCGGGATTTGTGATGAACATGGTGGGCACCACGGGCAGCACGAGCGGTTTCGTGCTGAACTTCGTCGGTGACCTGTTGATGCTCGTGGGCGAGGTGCTGTTCCTGCTCGTGACTGTGCCCCCGAGCGGCTACGTGAACGTGCAGTGGGCGTTCAAGGGGGACTGGTTCGTGTTCTGGCTGGGCCTGTTCGCCATCTGCTTCCTTGTGGGGCTGGTGATGAACATGTTCGGTTCGGTTCAAGTGACTACCCCTGCCACTCCTGCTGCTAACACGCACGCGTGGGCCAACTTCGTGGGCGACGGCATGATGATCGTGTTCGCGGCTCTGGTGACGCTGTCCGTGGTTCCGCCGGAGCAGGTGGGGAAGTATCAGACGTGGCTCAAGACCCCCTCTGCTACGACGACGACTACGACCGGCACCACCACGACCACGACTACCTCTGCCGACCCGCAGAACCCGAAGTACGCTGGCGATACGGTGACGGTGGACAACGACCCGCCCGCGGGCATGGAGCTGGCGGTGTACTGGAAGGGGGGATCAACTCCTCCGGAAGGTGCGCCGTTCAACGCCGGTTCGCTCGGTGGGTGGCGTTTCGGTGCGCAGAAGACGGCGAAGATCGGAACGGGCGCGAATACCGTGATCGTACGGTTCGTTAGCCCCGACGGTTCGAAGCTGTCTGCGGCTGTGCCGGCGAAGTGATACTGACACTGGGTCTGTCTGTTCTGGCAGTGAATGTTGGGTCAGCCTGCGGGGCCAGGTGCGGAAGCACTTGGCCCCAAAGGTTGTATTTTCATGTATGTGAAAGTATTTCACGGTGGAGAAACTTGTGTTTTAGCCATACAATCGGCTTTTTGAGAAATTGCTTGTCAATGTCTATATTTTATTTATAGAAAGCCAAAAAGTCATAGTTTATATTAATTGACATAACAACAAACTAGGCCTACAATGTCAAGTAGGCTGATCCCTGAAATCACCGACGTATGTTACGTTGAAACGGTTGCAGAAGTGCGATCGGTGATGGGGCTGAAAGCCACGGCTCTAACCAATGGGGAGGTAAAACCCATGAGCTGGTTCAAGAATGACGACGGAAAGACGACCAAGGCGGTGCTCGGCGAGCGCACCACCAAGAGCGCGGTCGCGCACCTGATCCTCGCCGCGATCCTGATCCTGACGGGTGTCATCGCCGGCTGGTGGGTGGGCAGTCAGACCGAGTCCTATCTCGGTGCGCTGATCATCCTCGCCGGCCTGCTCCTCGCCATCCCCTTCGCGGGGGACCCCTACATCGACAGCAACGACAACGACCGCTGGGGTGGCTGGGTTGAGTTCGGTATGAAGGCCATCGGGCTGGTGGGGGTGATCCTGATCGTCATCGTGGGGGTCTCGATCGTCAAGACTCTCATGAACACCCGCACCGACCTCGGCAACCAAACCACCGCCGTGGGTCAGAAGGAGCAGACGATCAACCGCTGGAAGCTGTTCAGCGCCACCAAGGCCCCCCCGGCTGCGGACAACCAGCTGCCCTTCCCCGACGACCTGTACAAGCAGGTCCGTTGGAACAAGGAAGGTCAGTTGCTGTTGCCGCGGTACGTGGACGGGACCAAGTGGGCGCTCCGGCTGCCGGACAAGATCGTCGAACTCTCGGCTGGTGAACGCCACGGGTACAAGGTCGAGGAAGACGTGGAGAACTTGGTGGTGTCGGGGAGTTTCCCCGGCGACGCCAAGATCTACTTCGTCAACTCGGCCATGGTGCCCAGCGTCAGCCGCCCGCTGCCCACCAAGTGATGTAACAGCGTCGCGAACGGATTAGCCGTGGGGAGTGTTGGTCGGGCGAAGATGCCCAGCCGACACTCCCTGTCTTTGTGAATCAATTTGCGTCGTGAGTAGTGAGTTTTTCGCTGAACAAAGCGGTTTTTTACGATACTCATAAATTGACAAATTGGTTATTTGGTTATATTATAACAATGGCTCCTTCGAATCACCGCCCAGTGACAAGACAGAGCTACCCGGTATTCCGTGTCCCTAACTGTGAGGTGTCCGATGTTCGACGTCCGCAAGGCCTTGGCGATGGGCCTGTTCATCGCCGCGATCCTGACCATGACGAGCGGTGCCAGCGCCCAACTCCCGCCCCCCGCGGAAGAGAAGAAGGGCGGGTTGCCCGCTCCGCTGACCCCGACCACCACCGACGTGAAGCTGTCCTCGTCGATGGAAAAGTTGAAGACCTACCTCGACAAGAACAGCCTGAAGACGCACTACACCCTGAACGAGTTCGCCTTCAGCGTCGTGCTGCCCACTGACAAGATCGACGCGTCGTGGCAGGCCCGTACGACGGCTGAGGCGGCCAAGGCGTTCCCGGCTGACAAGGAGGCGGCCACGGTCAAGACGATCGTGGGAGTCTGCTTCGTGTCGTCGTCGGGGGCGACCTTCGACCGTGCCGTCTTCCGCTACAAGGATGGCAAGGACGCGACGCGTACCGTGAACGTGCGGTTCGGCTTGGCGGTGGATGCCGCCGATCAGCTCGCGCTGGAGTTCATCCAGTCGAGCGAAGCCGAGGTCGTGCTGAAGCGGTTCGAGTCGTTGGTCAAGAAGTGATCAGTCAGACACTTGATCGCTTGGGGGAGCGGTTGGGTGGCTAGGGCGTCTCGAAGGAGCCCTAGTTTGTTTTTGTTCACCAGGGCGATATATCATCGTGGGTTTCTGCGCAGCAAATGCGCTTTTTTGATATACAATCAGATTACGGCGTTGCTGGTCCTGGTAGGCCACGTAGAACGCCAGGTTGGATGCGGTTGGGGACTGCATACGGATCGCGGAACGCCTTGCGATTTGTTTCGCTGTTGGCCCAGACATTGTACGTTGATGCAATTTCCTCCGGATTGTGTTGGATCAAAATATGCAACGGAGTTTGTGCAGTTTGTGCGACTCCATCTACAAGCTGATGTGATGTGTAGGACACAATGTCACCGGCGCCGAGTGTGACCGAAGTCCAGGGTGCCAAGAATCCATCGGGAGTTCGTGGATCACTGAAGGCGTTCAGCAATGTTTTGAGGGTGGTTTCAGAGTCCTGCTTCCAGCGCTGTACGATTTGCGGCACAGATAGAGAATTGAATTGAGCGGGCGTTAGCTGAGAAGCATATTCTGAGCGCGCGCGATTCGGGAAAATAATTTCGTATCCGACTGCGGGCAACGTCGTCGCGACCGGTTGGCGGCGAACGCGCAATCCGCTCAACCCAGGTGCGATTTCCGCTGCAAAAATTTCAGTAATTTTGTTGGACTCAATAATTTCTGGTGAAAGCGCCGGTGGCGCGCCTCCGACGCCCAATGGCGGCGGCAGTCCTCCTCCACTCAGCGGCGGCGGCAACCCTCCAGATAACGACGGAGGGAGCCCTCCGGTTGTTAATGGCGGCGGCAGTCCTCCTCCACTCAGTGACGGCGGCAACCCTCCAGATGTCAGCGGCGGAGGAAGGCCACCTGTCGTGAGCGGCGGCGGTAATCCTCCACTGGTAGTTGTCAGTGGTGGCGGTAAGCCACCTGTAGTTGTCGTGAGCGGCGGCGGTAATCCTCCAGTTGTAGTTGTCAGTGGTGGTGGTAGTCCGCCACTTGTTACCGGCGTACCTCCGCCAATCCTCCCCTCATTCACCGTATCCAGCGGAACATTCGCTCCAAGCAGCACCAAAATATTCGTGAGTTGGTTCATCTGCGGAGCGTATTGGTTTTCCAGTGCGGTCAGTTCATTGCCGCCGCCTTCCAAGAACGTGGCGATTTCGTTGTTGCCCGCAGTCGACAGCGTTGCGCGCAGCGGCAACAAGCGCGGAGCCGTTCGCTGCAGGAACGCGAGTATGGGTCCGCTTACGGTGAGTGTGGCGCCGGACGTATTCGTTCCGTGCCGGGTGTAGAACTCGCTGAGTCGCTTCTCCACCGAGCCGACGGCAGTCGCCATTTCGTTGTTGCGCTGGGCCTCCATGCGCGTTCGCATGGTTTCGGTCTTTGCGCGAATGGCGTCGCGGATATCCGGACGCATGCGACCCGGAACGATCATCAGCGTGAAGCTGAGTGCCAATTCCTGCGCGTAGTTCACGGCATTGCGGCGCTCGGTGGCATCGGCGTAGTTCAACGTGTCTACGTTCAACGCGTTGCCGAATGTGGTCTCCAAATCTTCCACGCGGTGCCATGCACCCGTTGCTCCGTCGTCGGGCTCGCCGACGATCTCGTTGAACATGCGGTCCCAATCGGCTGCGATGTTCGCCTGCTCGTTATCGGAAATCACACGCTCGCCGCGCGATTGTGCACGAGCCAAGCCTTCGGGGCCTTCCACGACCAACATGCGGCGTACGAGCGAGTTGGCCATGCGCTGGCTTACATATTGTTCGGTGCGTGCAAGACGTTCGGCGTAGCGCGGGTGACGCAATGCGGCCAGCATGGTTTCGCGTGCTTTGGATCTGCCTTCGGTCGGGTTGCCCGGACTGAAACGCTCGAACAAACCCGGATCGCTGGTCGACAGGCGATCCAGCGTTTGCTCCACCATGCGATCGATATTGCGGCGCTCGGACATCTGGCGCTGATAGTTCGTAATGCGAGAGCGCAGTGCGGTGAAGCGGTTGCCGTCCATACTGCGCAGCGGTCCGCCGCCGATCATGCCGAAGAACGGGCGATTCAAGAGTGCGTCGATGTGATTGAGCGTGGAGATATTATGGAAGCTTCCCGGCACGCCCACCGGACCTTGGTTCAAGAAGCGCGTCACGGTGTTGAACACGGCCATGACCGTGGAGGAGTTCGGTCCGGTCATGGATAGAATCATGTCCGGTGTGAGCGGCTCGTTGCTGCGTGCAGAGGCGACCAGCACCGCATATTTGATTTTCTCCACCGTCATGAGTACCTGCGGCAGCGACTCGCGGCCGCGTGAGCCTTCGTTCAGCAGGTCATCGAATTTGCGCTTCAATGCGAGCTTGGCGTCGCCGGAAATAATGCGTGCATTTTCGCAGTTGTCGATAAACTCGCTGTAGTCCAACTCGATTTCGCTGCCGCGCTGCAACAGCGCATCGCGACTGCCGGCATCGAAAGGCGTTTGGCGCAATTGCCGATACAGTCCGAATTCCTCACGACGGTCGGGAGTCTCTGGGTCCGGATTCAGCGTGGATGTCTCCTGCGGACGACGTCGGCGACTCGGTTCGGCCGGAGCGAGCGTCGTAATAATGTCGGCGAACGTGCGGTTCGGGTGGCGCAGTTTTGCAATGCGCTGGCCCTGAATGACCATGCGGTTG
Organism: uncultured Candidatus Peribacteria bacterium; assembly: GCA_964458645.1. Classification (GTDB taxonomy): domain Bacteria; phylum Patescibacteriota; class Gracilibacteria; order Peribacterales; family Peribacteraceae; genus DAORHV01. The sequence goes on from CAYWJU010000002.1 coordinate 14,570, forward strand.
TACTTCTCCTTCAAGTGCATCGGCAAATCGTCGAACGAGTTCAGGCTCACCATTTCTTCGTCGATTTCGCGCACGGTGGCGGCGTTTTCGGTTTCCTTTCCGGCGATGAGGTAGAACGAGTGTGCGACGGCCTTGCCGATGGCCTCGCGGTGGGTCATTTGGTATTCGAACATGGCTTCCTTCTCCGAGCGCGACAGACCCATGCGGGTGGCCTGGTCGTTCAGCTCACGATACAAACGGCGTGCGCCCGGGCTGCCGCCGCCGGCTTCCACGTCGCGGAAACTGTCTCCGCTGCCGCGTGTGGATCCGCCGTCGATCGACAGTGCTCCGCCCAATGCGACGCCTCCGGAGATGGGTACGAATGCATCGGCAATGGTTCCCAAGTTCACCTGTGCCAACGATGCCATGCCGGCAGCTGCCGGACCGACGTCCAAGCGGTGCTGGTCCAAGAAACGCGACATGGTGGCCAAGCGGTCACGTTCCTGTCGCGGTCCGACCAGACCCACGTACTGAGCGGCGTCACGGACGCGGCTACCCGCAAAGCTGGTGGCCGTTTTAAACTTGTTGCCCATGTTATCGATGGCGTTCTCGTTGCCGTTCACGAAGCGGTCGTACGCCCACCAGCCCACGAGTCCGATACTGGCGGCACGCACGTAACCGTTCTCGCTGCGCAGCCCCTTCCAGAGCATGAATGCTCCCACGCCCATCACCAGGTACTGCAGTCGCGGGTCGGCGTCGCGGAAGTTTTCCATGACCGAGCTGGTGCGCTGGCGATATTCGCGCTCGTCCACGCTGCCGAACATCCGGCCGAACTGCTGGCGCTGTTCCAGCATGGTCAGGTCGGTGTCGGTGCCCCTCCTTCTATAGATGTCGTACATTTCGGTCAGCGATTGCTGATCCACGTTGCCTAAACGGATGGCTGCCACAAGCTCCGGCGGAGCCAATGGGTCACCCACGATGTTGTCGGCGCTGGTGGCGTCGATTTCATTCAGCGGCGGACGGTGACTCTGCATGTAGCGTCGATACAGTCCGAAGATCTGCGAATTGCGGTCCGGAGCGTCCTCGCGGCTATCGATGCTTGCGCGGGCGATTTCGCTGGCCAGCGGATCTGCATCCGTCGGCAAGTTGGAGCCTGCGATCAAGCTGAGGACACGCTGCAATGTGGCAACGCGGCCGCCACCGGTACTGCGCAACTCTTCCACGTCTTCGGCGGTGAGCGGTGTGCCGAACAAGTCGGGGTGCTGTGCACGCACGTCCGGCGGAACCCGGCGTTCGAGCATGGCCATGAATTGATCCAGTTGCTGAGGATTGCTGAACGCATCCGGACGCAGGAAGCGGGCCACTTGCGCTTGGTCATCCAGTTGGCGCTTGGTGCGGCCGATTTCCGGACGCAGCACGCGGTCGGTTTGCCCCTTAATGAATCCCTCTGCACGGTCCGTCAGCCGGTTGATGGGCGAACGATCCGGATCGAACGGCGTGACCTGGCCCAGCAACCGCGATTCGCGGGTGGTGGGGGAGTAGCCGATGCTGATAAAGGAGAGGATCACTATAAAGGAGGATTAGTGTGCGGCTGCACCTTCGGCGGATTTCTTCACGCCGAATGGAGCTGGGACGAAGTCGGTGAAGTGTTTTCCTTTCAATCCCTTGCGGGCGACATGGCCGCCGAGCAGGCCCCAAACCAGCGATGCTCCGCCGGTGAGCGGAGCCAGAATAGTGGCTCCGGCGAGTGCGCCAAGTCCGAAGTGTGCGGCGCTTGTGCGGTGTGCGGCAGCCTCTTTGCCTTTGCCGAACATCCAGCTCAGGCCTTTCTTCCCCCAACCCGCGACTTTGCCAACGCCGTTCAAGCCGAACTGCAACGGCGCAACTGCGGCATTGGCAACGCTGCCGATGAGCGGAATTCCGCCAATCACCGGAACCTTCCACGGTGTGTAGCCCATTTTGCCGCCGACCCACCCATGAACCCCGTTGATGATTTTGCTACCGGCGTACACACCTCCCGCAACACCAAGTGCGCCAAGAGTGGTGCCGAGTGCTCCGGGCATACCGGCAAGCGCGCCGCTTGTGGCATTTGCACCCGTAGCGATACCCAATTTGCCAGCCAGCCAGTTACCGGGCTGTACGACAAGGTTGTTCCACAAGGCTGGTCCGCCGATTGCGCGCCAGGGTTGTGCAAATAAGCTACCGACCGTGCGACCGAGCGTGTTCACGCCGCCCATGAAGGTGCCACCGCCCAGCATGGAAGCTGTGCCAGCCGTTCCTGCAGCAACCAGCGGGGCGCCGATGGCAAGGCTTCCGGCGATCGCCGCATTGCGGCGAGTCAACAGGGGCGGACTGTCTGCAGTGGTGATGCTTGGTGCGACTTGCGGGCCGCCAGCTGGAGTTGCGGGAGTTGGGGCGGGTGCTGGGGCGGCAACGAGAGATTTCTTTATTGCCTCAATGTCATCCGTAAAATCATGTTCTGGTCCAGCAGGGTCAGCCTTTACCTTCAGTTCGAGCGTTTTGAAAATCTTGTCATGAATGTCTTTGCGCATGGTGTCCGTCAAAGTCGCTGGCGGAGCCTTTACAACTTCGGCAAGTTTCTTAATGCTCTGCGCAGCTTCGGCATGCGGAGCTTCCTTCAGTAATTTCGGATCAGTACCTGCAACACCACCCAGAAGCGTGCGCAGCTGAGTCTTGGTACCCGTATCAATGCCGGCTGCTTTTTTGTTGATTTCCTCAGCAACCTTCTTCGACACTGCGTCGGGGAGGGTTTCGATGGAGTTAAATTTTGCTGCGGGCATTTTTTTTGTTTTAGTTTTGTCGCGAAATAATCACCTTATAATAGCAGAAAACGTAAATCCTTGCAATCGGACGTCTGGATACGGTTTTCAGGCCTCTGGAGCACTTTTGTTGCAAGAGTAGTTTTGATTGGCTGCTCTGTTCACAGCTGCGACGTCGCGTCGCAGATTGTCGTCACCACATCTCGCCGGGACGCGACGTCCCGGCTGCGCTGAAGATTTGCATGTGTTTACGCGTTGCCAAATGTTGCCGGGAAACCCTGGGATGAACTTCAGTTTCCATCGCTACTGACACGTCGGATTTTTTGAAGAATATTTTTTCAAACGGCGGATATTTTTTCACAGTGGCGTTTTCACCATCGCTTTCGTACCCCGCCTCTTGTGAGAAAACGCGAAATTTGGTATACTAGGGGCAAGTAGAACAAAAACTCATATCCATTCATTTATCACTGATGCCCACTCCTGTGGCTCCAGATGAGGCAGAAACCAAGTTGCTCGCCGAGCAGCTGTACGACCTGATCATGGCGGATATCGAGCCGGACCTCCTGCTCGCGAACATTCCGACGCTGGATCAGAAGTACACCGGTGAGACCCCCGAGGAGCACGCCGCTCGCATGAAGCGGTACGAAGCTTCGTACAAGAAATTCGACGCCGAATTTTCCAAGTTCATGACCGAGGTGAACGAGAAAGTGAAGACCACCAAGCGCACCACACTCAAGGAGGCAGAGGAGCAGGCTAAAAATCAGGAAGAGAATAAGCTGAATTCTCTTGAGTCGGCATTCAGCTGATTCTTTTATTTCACAAACAGACATACACATTTTCCCCTTTACCCAGTATGGAACATCTCTTCACTTCATTCTTCCGCTCCACTGCAGCTGGAAGCTTCAAGGAGCACCGGATGGTGTTCCAGACTGCAACTCCCGAGACGCGCTTTAACACGACCACCGAGGTCGATGGTGAGAAAGCACGCATCGAGGCTTTGATTCGCGAGAACCCAGATCCGGCAACCACCGCTGGAGCCACGGCCCGCACCGAGTTGCGCACCATGCGCACCCGCGCCTTCCTCGAAGGATATACGGACAACTCCGTCCGCGATGCCGCCCGCAACGCTGTGAACCAGCTGCAGGCCCTGTCCGACAGTGCCTCCGATTCTCGCACCGAGGTTGCGAACGAAACGACTCGCCTAAAGGACCAGCGCAGCGAAATCATCAGCGCGGTCAACCTCAACCACGATACCGGTATCACGCTTGCCGTTGGCAAGATGAAGGAAGCTTCCGACAAGCTGAAGGTGCTCGGCACCAATGCCAGCCCGGAGGCCGCCAAGCTCAACCGCTTCGCGCTGACCACAATCCTCCGCGAGCACGTGAAGGCCATCCAGGACATGGCCACGACCGGCAAAATGAAAATCGAAGGAACCACCGAAGTCGCCATCACTGGAGCTCCGCTCACCGAGACTCAGAAAGACAAGCTCACCAAGCCGTACTCAAATTTCACGGCTGCTGAAGTCGGCGCCAACACCGGTGGTGCCAAGGAGCAACTTGGACGCGGTTATCTCCGCGGCAAGGGTGCTACTGAGGCAGGCAATGATTACACCCTGAAGGCTACCGTCGCCGGTGCTACCGTCGACGTCGCGAAGTACTCTTGGGACGCTGCAGGTAACAAGTGGACCGTTCAGTTTATCAACGCCATTCCACCCGCCTTGGGTCCGGCAGCCGATGTTGCTGCAGCTGGGCCGATCCCGGCTATTGCTGGTGCACCGCCGGAAGTTGCTGCCATTCTCGTTACGCAGAACGACATCCTCGATAAGATGAAGAACGGTGTTGCTATCGCTGCTCCGGACGCCAACAAGCTTGGCGACGTCATCCGCGATGCAAACGCCGGAGAGAGTGGCTTGGCTAATGCCAAGTCCGAAGCGCTCGATAAAACGCAGCGCGATTACGTCGAAGTGGACTTCAGCCAGGCCGTGCGCCGCGTGGAAGTCGCCCGCGATGCCGCCGGCACCCCGGAAGGCAAGGTGCGTGCGATCCGCGATGAAATGGATCGTGCCGGTCCGGCTCCGAAGGGTCTGCGTGTCATGGCCAACGAGCGCCGCGATGCCATCTGGACGGAAATCAAGAACCTGTCCGATGCTCCGGTCCGTGCTTCGAACTACGTCGCATTGGTCGACAAGCTCCAAAATCAGCTCCTCGCCGTCGGCGCCGGCCTCCGCGACAAGGAAGTCGCCTTCGGTCTCCGCACTGCTCCGACCACCGCACCAGTCACTCCTCCAGCAGGCGTTGACTCTCTCCCAGTTGCCGAGCGCGCCCCTGTGGAGGCTTTCAACAACTTCTTGCGCGACAACGCCGTGGTCAACGCTCTTACCGATGTCGAGACGACGCGCAAGCCGGCAATCGACGCCATTGTCGCCCAGCTGCCGACCCTCACGACCGATGGTCAGCGCAAGCTCGGCCGCGCCGCAGTCGAGGCCAAGATGACTGCCAAGGGATACACCGTTACCGCACTCGAATTCTCTCCGGCTCGCCTGGAGATCCGCCGCACTGCCGAGGCCGCTCCGGTCACTCCGGAGATCACGACCTTCTTGGGCACCGAGACCGAGCGCAACACGTTGCGTGACGCTCTCCGCACCAACGTCGCCACTCCGGATGCTCTCCCTGTTCGCAATGCCATTACCGCATTCCAGGGTCGCCTCGCCGCTGTTCCAGAAGGCCAGCGTGCTGCTGCAGTCGCCCGTCTGAACGAAACCGTTCGTGTTCCGGCCACCGCCACCACCGACGGTCTGGAAATCGCCATCAACGGCACCAACTTAGAGGCTCGCCGCATCAACCGTGCCGGCACCACGCTACCTCCGGCTCCTGAGCGCAAGGAACGCGCCGAGCGCATGAGCGAGTTCATGAAGATTCTCATCGAACTTATCCGCGCCCTGCTCCAGATCGAGCAGCAGCGCACGACGGTCATGGCCCGCGGTGTCGAAGCACAGATGAAACTTGCAGCACAGATCGAGGCTCAGATGAAGGCCTTGCCGCCTGCCGGTCGCCGCGACCCGACTCAGGAGCAACAGTTCAACAAGATGCGCAACGATTTGAACCGCGTACAGGGTGAACTCGCAACGTTCCGCAAGCAGCGTGAAGAGAGCATTGCCAAGGCAAATGCTGCCATCGCCCGCCGGCCGAATAACACGCTGGTCGTGGAAGCAGATGCCGATATCCGCCGCCCGGTCCGCGTGTGCGTACGCCGCGGTGTGAACCTTGCCGACGCGGGTGTCTCTGCTCGCGTCAGCGCCGACATCAACTTCGTCCGTGCAGACAGCGGCTTGCCTCTGGTTGCCACCACGTCTCCCAGCGCAGCTGCTCCGACACGCGTCGTTCCGACCACGGCCTTCTACGTCGGTTCCGTGAACATCGACAACCGCGCTACCACGACCGCTACCATCACCAACAGCCCGGGTGCTCGCATCGATGCCAGCTCCACCGCTCGCACCGATGTCACTCCTCCGGCTCCGCGTGTGACTCCGGTCGTTCGTACCGACGCTCCGCCACCTCCTCCGCGCGTTACGGGCACGGGCAGGCCAAACCCAGGAAGCCTGAACGGCTAACAGCGGTCGTCACTTCAAATCGATCTCTCTAGAGAAGTACGGAAGGGACCGACCGAGTGCAAACTCGACGGTCCCTTTCTCTTCTCACTCCACACAAAAACACACAAACATTTCCATGCCGCCGAACGGACCAGATGCTTCCGGCCACAACTACGAAGTTCGGATTCCGAATGATTTCGAGCCGATCAGTCCAGATGTGACCGATCCGCGTGAAGTCGCCCGCTTGCAGTCGTTGCGCATGCAGCGCTACTTGCAATCCGAGCGCGGCAGCGAGGTGCGCGGCAGCTGGCAGGCCACCGAGTTTACCGACGGCCATGCTTGCAGCACCGGCGTCATTTACGGCACCACCTACGATTTGCAGGTTCCTGCATCCGGCGATGCCATCGTGCAGAAACTGGAAAGCGGACGTTGGGTTCGCGTGAATTTCCCGACTGCCGACCGTGTTGCAAACTTCGGTTTGCAGATGAAAATTCAGGAACTTCGCAGAGCTATTACTGAGCGTCGCCCGGGTGGCACTGGCTCTACCCCAGACCGTCCGACTACCGAGCCGGTATCCGCAGAGACAGTCAGGCGGCAACAAGACGTTGTTGCTGTTCCTGGTGGCATGAGCCGCTTGGTTCAAGTTGGCGAGACGTGGTACGACGTAGTCGCCAATTTCAATGGCAGCAATGAATTCTATGCCAATCGCGGCGGCAGCACGTACGAGCGTGTTACGCCTACCGGTGGCACGCTGAAGGCGCTGCAGACCGTTATCTCCGCGTTGCGTGCCCGATCAGAATTCCGTTCCGGCACCACGACCCCAGATCGTCCGGCAACCACGCCCGTCCGCCCTGCTCCTACCCCGGAGGTGGGACCGGTGACCGGAGCCAATGCTCGTGAGCGCGCCGTAAATACGGTATTGCGTCTCTCGTTCGGCGAGGGGATTGGTTTTACGCCCGACCGCGGTGCTATCGACCGTCATATTGCACACAATCACATTGAAGATCCGGCCAACTACGCCCGTCACATTACGGCCGCCGCCGAAAACTTGCGCGCCGCAATCGGTACGCGCGCCGGAGCTCGCGGAACCGTCAGCGTGGATGGTCCGCGCTTGATATTCACCAGCCAGGCCGGAGATGTTCGCTTGGTCGCCAATGCCCAGTTTGTCCTGCGCGACGTCAATCCGACTGCCGCCCGTTCGTACAGCTATGTCATCGACCAGGGGCCCTCGGCCGGTACGGAGGTACGCTATTCACCCAACGGCCCAACGTCGCTGAATGCCGCTCAGCAGCGTCAGGTTGCCAATTACGACGTGTACGAAATCGCCGCACCGGGTGGTCGCACCATGCTGCAGATGTACGGTCGCGACGGCAGCTTGCGTCAAACATTGCTTGGCAGCGCTTCCGGCGGCAGTTTCTCGCCGAGCGAAGTCCGCTCCTACAGCGGCCAGGGCGATGTCCGAAACCCGCGCCCGAGCGTCATTCGCGCAATGAGTCCCACCACCGTGCGTCTGCCCTCGCGCGACGGCGCTGCCGTAACAACCGATTACAATCTGCAGCGCGGAACGCACTACATTCCGGAAACCGGGCAGCCGGTCCGTTCGTATGCAGAGGCCACCGACCCGGCCGGACGCCGTCAGGCGCAACGCACCGAATACCGTAACTTGCTCGCCAGCGGTCGCACGCGTGAAGCTGCCGATCTGAAGTCCCGTTTGGATGCTGATTTGAATGCGAACTTGAACAGCATCCAGGGTTGGATGCGTGGTTTGGTGACCGCATGCCGCGGCAATCCCAAGGCTATGACCGAAGCCGTTACCGGTATCATGACGTTTACCGCCCACATTCCCGGTGAGTGGCCTGGTACCGTGTCCGGTCGTGACCGTCCTGGTCAACGCGGAATCGATCTGCAAAGCCCCGAGCTCACGGTATTTCTCGGCGGCGGCCATTGCAGGGATTTCGCATACCTGTTGCAGCACTTAAACAACATGGCGCAGGCGCAGTATCCGAATTTGCGCGGCGGCGCGACCATTGTGGCCGCATCGCACGACGTCCACGCCTCGGCGTACTTTATTCAAGAGGTGCCCAAGGCTGGCGGCGGAACCGGATACAAGTTGTGCAAAATGCACGTCATTGGGTACGAAGAAGGTCCGGTCGTGGACACTCCTGAGCAGGCTGCCCGCCAGATTTGGGAGCGTGACAGAAGCAGTTTCTCAACGGCATACGATCACGCGCGTTCATCGTACGGCGGAGTACCTTCGGGCGACGGTGTTGTAATTTTCGATCCTCCGGCCAGTCCGACCGACAACGAAGCCGGATTCGGCTACACCGATTTCTCGGCCGCGGCGCGGTACATGTTGCGACCGATGCAACGCTAAAGAGGGCGCATACCACAGCTGAATTCTTTGGATCCTTCGCTTCCGGAAAAGCGCGTTTTCTGGTATACTGAAGAGGAATACTCATACACACCTCTCTCATGAACGCTTCTGTGTTCCGCGACAAAATCAGCCATGCCGGGTACTTGCCGAGCGCGCTTGTTCATTACTTGGTCTCCGTTGCCGACACGCTCGAGCCCGAGGCTCGTGAGCGCATTGCCGGAAAGATCAACGCCGGTGCTGACAAGCTCATGACCGTTGCAGCAAAAGCCGCCGAACAGCTGACGTCTCTGGAGAAGAGTGCCAAGAAGAAGAAATAACAACTAAAAAATCCGAAATCCAAAATCCAAATTTCAAAAACGATTGAAGATTGACTATCCGTGATTCCAATACCCACATCGATCATGAACACGCATTTCTCCGAACACCGCATGCTTGCACAACGCGTTCCCGAATCGGGGCGCCGTGCCGAGTTGCCCGGTATCAATGAATTGCAGGACGTGCTTTCCGGTCTGCAGAAGACCGCCAACGACTTCCTGCGAAACGCGCTGACTCCGGAAAATCGTGCCAAGATCAACGGCGTCGTAGAAGGATTCAATAAGGAATTCAGCCAGATCACCAATCAGGTGATGTCCGAGATCCGTCGCGATCTTCCCAAGCTTGGCGAGTTTTTCCGCTTGGGCGGCCGCAGCGGAACCGAGGCCGGTCGTTACACGTTCGACAATCACATGGGTCGCCTGCAGCGCTTGCTCGCAAACGGCGAACGCCGCGAATACACGCTTCCTGCCGACGAGAGCGCCAGCGTCTCGTACGAAGACGACGAGGGAAACGTGGACGTGCTGGATCTGGAAGGTTCGGATGAAGAGTCTTTTGCCTCGCCCTCCACCACGTTCGTTATCGATACCGCCGGCATGCAGCGGATCCTGAGCGAGAATCTTGCCCAGGACCAACGCTTGAGTGCCGAGCGCACGCGCGTACTGACGGATTCCGCAAGCAAACTGGAGGCATTGCGGGCAAATATTCTGTCGAATCCGCGCACTGCAGTTCCGGCAACTACGCCAAGCACCGATACCGCTCGTACCAACTTGCAACCGCTACCAGGTGAGACTCGCGAACAGCAGCGCACGCGTTTGGAGACCGCACTTGCCACTGCCCGTACCGCATTCGATGCACAGAAAGTCATCGTCGATCGCCTGGTCGCAGCTGGTTCTGCAACTCCTGCTGAAACGCTCAGAACCGAGCGTCAAAAGCTCATCAAACTTGAGCAAGACGTCATCGGTTTCGAAGGACAAATCACTGCTCTCCGCGGAGAACGCGTGAGTGATACGCCGCAGCCGATCTAAGGAAATTGATTTGTTCGTAGCGGCGATTCCATAATCGCCGCGTCTGTGTTTGGCATTCGTCGCGAATAGGGATTCGCGACTACAGGGGTGATTGTTTTTTCCCACAACAAAACTGTGGGAGAGCACCACAGCGTTCTTATTTAGAGTCAGGCGTTCTTACGCGCCTTTCTCCCGCATAAGTGCGGTTGTCCGTCGTCAGGCGGCCGTGGCGTAGCGCGTGGAGTGGTGGTGCCACTCGCGCATGGCCGGCAGCTTGGTGAAGACGGGGTTGGAGGTGAGGTTGATGAACAGGTCGTACGTCGGCAGCGTCGCGGAGGCGTAGTACTTCTCGGTGCCGTGGTTCGGGACGATCGCGCTGACCCACAGGGGGTCATACACGAACGTCCGTCCGCACTTGCACCGGTAGTACCAGCATCCGGTCGTGCTGCTGTAGTACGTGTCCCCGCAGAGACGGTAATAGCGGAGTTCCGTGTTCACGTAGTACGTGGAGCTGTAGGTGTAGCCGGGGACGATGTCGTACGTGGTTTCGACGAGGTTCCACCGCCGACCCACCGAGTCGCTGAAGTACTCGGTCTTGGTCTTGGTGTTGCCCCAGCCGGACACGTAGATGTCGTACGACGACCACTTGGTGTAGTTGGTGCGCACGTAGTCGTAGTCGTAGGCGCGGTAGCTGTAGACGGTCTGGGCCTTGGCATCAGTCGGGGTCATCATGGCGAGGCCGGTAAAGGCCATGATGATCGCCAGCGCGGGATTGCGCATTGGAAGTCTCCTGGTTTCTGGTAGTAGTAGCTGTTGAGATGCTCCCCCAACACACCCTGCTTCATGTAGTTCCACTGACTCTCCCGCTTGCGCGGCAGTGGAATGCACATGACGCGTGGCGCGGTAAGGGCCCCTGGTGGGGCACGTCTTCTGGATTCCCGGGCTCTGCAGCCCGAGTAAGACGCCCCCTGGTTGGAAACAGGGTGGTTGGAGGACTTGCCCAAGCCAAAAGGCCGGGGCGGATGGTGTCAAAGAACGCGAACTTGCCTAGAGTACCACAAACTTGTCATAAGTCAACAATACTAGACATCCGTAAACAGCTCTTCTGCAAGCCCGAAACTGGCCCTGGTTTCCGCAAAGAGGGGTTTTCTGCTATACTGATCTGATTCTTTACACAAAAAACCCATGTCTGCAGCCGCATTCCGCAAGAAGCTCCAGGGTATGACGTTCATGCCCGCCGCATTTATTCAGTACCTCCAGGCCGGCGCCGATGACATGACCGCCAAGGCCCGCGAGCAGGTGCTGGCCAAGTTTGGCCGTGCCGAAACGCTGGCCAACGCCGCGCTGAAGAAGTGCAGCAAGAAGGTCGCCGATATCCGCAATGCCGCGTAACTGATTTTTGCTTTTCCTCATTTCCATGAAGCACTTCCACTACACCGTTGCCGAGAGTCGCCTGCTCAATCAGCGGGTGGATGCTCCGCATGACGCCGCCGAATCTAGCGATTCCTTTGAGGGCTATGCCAACGAGTTGCGCCGTCTTACCGAGGATCTGCGCACGATGTATGCCGATAACAGCCTTGGTGCCGATGCACGCGAAGAGGTGCGCGACACGGTGCTTGGTACCGAACAGGAACTTGGCGGCATTCGCAGCGATTTGTTCGAGAGTCTCCGCAAACTGGTTCCCAGTCTGGGCAGCTATGTCAGCTTGGGAGGCGATTTTCCATCTGCAAACGCAGGACTCAGCTGGCAGGCCGACACCGGACGCTTATCGTTCGATGCATCTGCGTACCCGGACTACACCGGTGGCGACTACGAGAACGGTCATGGGTATTCCTTAGATGACCCCGGAACCGATGGTGTATTCAGCGCATTGGTGGGTACGCCGGGTTCTGTGAACTTGGTCAGCTTGTTCGGTCCGCATGGAATCGATCCGTTGCCGTATGCCGAAACCGAAGAGCCCTTTTATGTTGCTCCGAGCGGCTTGTATCCAAGCCCTCTGGCCATGATGCGCGACGACTATGGCACCGATTACCGCCGTGTGCGCGCCGCAACCACAAGCAGCTTGGATGCACTGCGTCGCAACATGCCGCGTCCGTACGGTACGCCGGGTCGTGACGACTTTCCGCCGGCACCGCCGGCAGGGGATGACGAGAGTGACACTGTTCGTACGGAAACCGAAACACCCGCTCGCACCGGCACGCCCGGCCGCGATGGATTCCCGGCAGCACCTCCGCGCGCCGAAGGCACTCGCGCTACTCCCACACGTACCGATACTCCTGCTCGTACTCCGCGCAGGCCGGTGACTCCGCCGCGTACCGAGCGCGTTCGTCCGACGACGCCTCCTCGCGCGGAGACTGGAAGAAGTTCCGCCGTGGAGCTTCGTCGTGAAATCAGTGCGACTCGCCGCGACGTCGAAACGACCCGCAGAGAAGCTGAAAGCGCCCGCACGATGACCGATCCGGAGCGCCGACGCGCACGCTTGGCCGAAGTCGCCACACGCTTGCAGGCACTGGTGACGCGCCTAGAAAACCTAGAGAAGCGCCTGGGAGCAATCGAGGGACGTGCATAGGATTTGTATTCTTCAACCGGCGTGACGCAGGTCACGCCGGTTTTTTTGTCATAGCGAAAACCCACCGGCCTTGGAAGGACGGTGGGTTGGCGCTGCGGGGGACGCGGGTTAGGGTTTAGGAACGGGGAATGTTACTTCGTGACGATGCACCACGTGCTGCTGGAGGTCACGAAGATGTGCAATCGGCCGTCCACGTACGTGAACGTCTTTCGGCTCAGGATGCCCGGCTCGCGGTAGTACAGGTAGGTTTCGGGTTCGCCGTACACGCGGACGTACTCGACACGGGTGAGCGGCGGCCGCTCTTCCAGTCGACGGACACGCGTCTCGAGCTTGGCGATCTTGCCGTCGGTGGCATCGACCTTCTGGTTGGTCTTCTTGCTGGCCTTCTCGGTCGCGTCCAGCCGACCTTCCACCTTGTCCAGTCGGCCCTCGATCTTGTCCAATCGGCCGTTGATCTTGGTCAGTGCCGCGTTGATGTCGTCGATGGGGTCGGTGGGCGGCGGGGCGGGCAGCTTGGCCGTGGGCGGGGGCGGCGGGCCTTTCTTGGCGGGGGCCTGTGCGTTGGCGGAGTTGCTGGCGAGGGTGATGGCCAGCAGCATCAGCGCGATGAGGCTCGCGCGGGCCATTTTCGTCGGGTTCATCAGAGTCTTTCCTTCTTCGGTAGGTGCATGGTCTCGGGTAAACCGCGTGTGTGCACCGGTGCACACGCAGTCAGTTTCAAAAATACTTCGTCTACTGTGTCCCCCACAGCATTCCTACCCGCGACAATCGTCACTGGCAGGAAAATACGGGGGACACGACTGCCTATGCTGTAAATGAGCTCTTCAGGGTTACCGAATAATAAAACAATTATAGTATTTTGTCAATACCTAGAATTTGGCTCAAAATAAGCATTTTCGGTGCCATAATCAAGAAATTCATAGATTTCTCTCTCCTGATCCTCTTTCCGTAGCCGGGACGTCGCGCTTCCAGGATAGTGCTTTTTTGTATCATCCTGCGAACAGTTGGAACACTCGTTCGCCTGCTGTACACTCCCGCCCGATGGCATCACTTATCCTCGCAGACGGCACGGTATTCCGTGGCCAGTCTTTTGGCGCAAACAAAGACACCGACGGCGAAGTCGTCTTCAACACCGGCATGGTCGGCTACCCCGAATCCATGACCGATCCCAGCTACCGCGGACAGATTCTTACCTTCACCTATCCCATCATCGGCAATTACGGCGTACCGAGCGAAGAGAAGAACGCCTGGGGATTTTCCAAGAACTACGAAAGCGAGAACATCCATGTCCGTGCGCTCATCGTGTCCCAGGAGAGCCGCGAGTACAGCCACTTCAACGCCGTCAGTTCGCTGCATACCTGGATGCAACACCACGGCATTCCGGGTATTTCGGGTATCGATACCCGCGCGCTCACCAAGAAGCTGCGCGAGACCGGCGTCATGCTGGGTCGCATCGTGCAGGACGACAGCGTCACCGACCCTGGTGTGATTCCAGATCCCAACTTGGATAATCTCGTTGCCGAAGTCAGTTGCAAGGCAGTCGAGACCTACGAGCCGGAAACGGGTAACCCAGTCGCGACCATCGTGGCGTTCGACTGCGGCATGAAGCGCAATATCATCCGTAGCTGGCTCAAGCGCGGCGTGCGCGTGCACCGCGTGCCATGGAACTATGACTTATCCAAGAAGGAGCTCACCTACGACGGTATGTTCGTTAGCAACGGCCCCGGAGATCCAAAAATCTGCAAGGAAACCATCGCCCAAATGAAGTGGGCCGTAGAGCAGGGGATTCCCACGTTCGGCATTTGTCTGGGGAACCAGCTGCTGGCTCTCGCACTGGGTGGCGATACCTACAAGCTGAAGTACGGTCATCGTGGCTGCAATCAGCCGTGTCTGGAATGGAAGGACGGCAAGCCCACCGATCACTGCATCATCACCTCGCAGAACCACGGCTTCGTGGTCGATGAGACCAAGTTGCCCAAAGGCTGGAACGTCTGGTGGTCGAACGCCAACGATGCCACGGTAGAAGGCATCCGCCACGAATCCGGTAAATACTTCTCGGTCCAGTTCCACCCCGAGGCCACGCCCGGTCCCGAGGACGCGAACTACTTGTTCGATGAATTTCTGAAGGTGATCAAGAAGTAAGGATTCCGAAGAAACCGAGGCAACCGAGGAGTCCGAAGAACCTGTGGTATTCTTTTTGTGAAGTTCGTCGGATTCTTCGGTTTCTTCGGAATCCTCGGACTCGTCCCGTTATGGCCGTCCCCACCTTCACCATTACCTGCACCGAGAAGACGCTGGTTGCGCCCGGTGTGTACCAGATCCGCTTCACCAAGCCGGAAGGGTTTATGTTCAAGGCCGGACAGTTCGTGTTGTTCGATGTCCCTCTCGTCGCCGATCCGACCAATATTCAACAGCGTGCCTATTCTGTGGCATCCACACCTGCCGAGCCCGATTTGCTGTTCAGTATCAAATTGGTCGATGGCGGTCGTGCCAGCAACTGGATTGAGCAGGTGCTGAAGCTTGGCACGACGGTTCCCATGAAAGGTCCGTTCGGCGTGTTCGTATTACAGCCTGAAAAGACGCCCAAGAACTATGCATTCATTTGCACCGGCGCCGGTGTCGCCCCGTTCCGCGGGCAAATTAAGCATGCACTGGAGGCGGGCGAGAAGCGTAAAATGGATCTGCTGTTCGGCGCGCGCACCAAGGCTGATTTGTTTTGGATCGAAGAGTTTCATGCACTCATGAAGCAGTATCCGAATTTTGCGTTGCATACGTCACTCACGTCCGGCGAGGCGGATTGGAGCGGTCACCGTGGACGTGTGCAGGTCGTAGCGCCGCAGATTGTCGGCGACCAGATGCACAACACCTCTGTCTACATTTGCGGAGCACCGGACATGGTCAAAGACGTGAAGGCGCACTGCTTGGAGTGGGGGATTCCGAAGGCGGATGTGCACGCAGAAGGCTATATGTAGAGGATTCCGAGGAAGCCGAGGGAACCGAAGAGTCCAAAGAAAAAGATGGATGCAGTCTTTCGTCGGACTCCTCGGACTCTTTGGTTTCTTCGGACTCACCCAATCGTGCTTTCAACGGTATGATCGCCAGGCATGGAGATTCTCCCAATCAAAACACCGATCCTGAAAACAGGTGACGACTTGGCGTCGGTCATTGCGGCTTCCGGCGTGCTGCAAGACGGTGATGTGTTGGTAGTGTCATCCAAAGCCGTGGCGACGTGCGAGGGTGCGGCGATTGATTTATCCAAAATCAAACCCACAGCCGAAGCTGTGGAGTGGAGCAAGAAGTGCGGCCAGACTCCCGAATTCCGTCAGGCGGTGCTGGACGAAACGAAGCGCATGCACGGCTGGGTGGGCGGCAGCTGCCCGCATGCCATGTTCACGTATCTCAAGCCAGATGGCTTCACGACCGGCGCACTGTTATCCGCCAACGCCGGGCTGGATCTCTCGAACGTCGTCAAAGGCTACGCCATCGGCTGGCCGCTCGATCCGGTTGCGTCCACCAAGAAGCTGGCCGCCGATGTCGCCAAAAAAAGCGGCAAGCGCGTGGCGGTTATCATCGGTGACTCGTGCTGCATGCCGGCGCGCCTGGGCGTGATCGCATTTGCACTCACCGCCTGCGGCATCGATCCGCTGGTAAATCACATGGGTACGTCGGATTTATTCGGCAAAACGTTTCGCATGACGCGCGAGGCCGTAGCCGATCAGCTGTGCATCGCCGCAAACTACGTCATGGGCAACACCGGCCAGCAGACCCCCGCTGCAGTTGTGCGCGGCCATGGTCTGCCTGCCACGAATTTTTGTGGCTGGGTGGAGGGTATCGAGCCAGAAGAAGATTTGTTCCGCGACATCCTCTGGCAGAAACCGGCGGCCTAGCTCTATCCTTCGCGCATGAAGTTCGTCGTCCTGTGTTCATCCCGCGGCACCGTATTCGCCTCCACGCTGGAGCGCATAAAGGACGGCAGCTTGAAGGCGGAGTGTTTGGGATTGGTTGCCGATAGCGCCGAACGTACGTGCGTGGCCACTGCCAAGGCGGCGGGTCTGCCCGTCCAGGTCGTTCCGCGCATAAAAGGTGAACCGCGCGAAGAGTTCGATAAACGTGTAGATGCCGCCGTTCGCGCGCTGGGTGCCGACGACAAAACCATCGTGGCATGTATGGGCTGGATGTACATCCTGCGGCCGTGGTTTGTGCAGCAGTGGCATAACCGCATTCTGAACGTACATCCCGCACTGCTACCCAAGCACCCCGGCGACCACGCCCACGAACTGGTGCTTGCTGCTGGCGACACCGTGTCGGGCATGACGATTCATCTTATTGATGAAGGAGTGGATACCGGACCGACATTGCTGCAGAAAGAATGCCCGGTTCTAAAGGAGGACACCGTGGATACACTGAAGGCGCGTGTGCAGGCACTGGAAAAAGAATGGTTTCCGAAGGTGCTGCAAATGATTCAGCAGGGCGAGATGAAGTTGCCGTAGTAACTGAGTGATTCCGAAAAAACCAAGGAAGCCAAAGAATCCGACGAAAAACAAAAAGCTCCGCAAGTTCCTCGGACTCCTTGGACTCTTCGGTTTCTTCGGAATCCTTTATTCGTCGGCCTGCCACAACTTCACCTGCGCCGCGTTCTGGAACAGCAGCGTGCGTTGGTTTTTTGTAGAAGTTTCCACGTCCACGCTTGTTACGCGGATGGATGCAGTCTGGCCCGACGGACTGTGGTAGGTAATGACATCCGGCACCTTGGTCGTGCGCAGCGTCATGCCCATTTTTGGTGGCAGCATCCAGCGAATGTAGCCGAATTCAGGGTCCTCTTCGGTAATGAGCCACAGCGAGCCGCCGCGGACCTCGGTGCGTTCCCAGCCTTCTGGCAGGCTGATTTTCAGCGGAGCGTTGGAGGTATTGTTCACCTCAATCAGTCCTGCGGTTCCCTTGCGTGCCACCAGCATGCCCAGGTCGACTGGACCGTCGTGCTCCAATCCGATGTCGATCGACACTTCCGGAGCAGTTTTTTCCGCGTTGCCGAGCGCGGCCGAGAATACGTTGCGATCAATCACGCCAAGCAATGCAAGAACCATCATCGCCGACACGGCAATAGCAATCTGCGTACCCAAGTTCCAACTCGTCACACGTTCTACCATGCGGCTTGCCGACGTACGGCGGGTTACGGATTTCTTCTTTGTGCGACGGCGGACAGTGCGTGGTGACATTGGCGTGTATCCTACCGAAGCCGCGGCGCTTCGCGTGTTTTTCCTGTTGCGAGTAGCGTGGTTGAGTATGAAATGAGTGAAACCATACGTTGCGTCAACGGAGGCAGAAATCGTTGTCGCCTCCTGCTTGGTGACCGTATTTGTCACGTCTTTTTTCGTGATTTTCCTCTCCTCCTCTGTTATACTGAGCAGGTTATGGATTTCAACCCGCACTCACTCCACCAGATTCTCCTGCGCATTCGCGATCAGATGCGTTGTCCGCAGTGCGGTACCCGTGTGCAGGTCGACTTTCCGTCCATCAAAATCGCCGGCGACGATTTCATGTTGCTCCAACTGAAGTGCGAAAGCTGCGCCGCGTTCATCGTGCTGCATGTGAACCTGACGGAGAAGAACAAGATTGCCGATAACGTCATTGTGGACGACGGTCGCAAGAACGCCTCGTCTCAGCTTACGCTGGATGAATCCGAAATGACCACGCTCCAAAACGCACTCACGGCCTACGACGGTTCGTTCGAGAAGATGTTCAAAGAACTGCCGCCGCCCGCCGCCACTGCTCCGACCGAGTCCAAACTGTTGGGCGACGGGGGACCGAGCATGATTGCGTAACGAAGAGGAAGCCGAAGAAACCGACGACTCCGATGAGTCCGACGATATTTTCCAGGTTCTTCGGATTCCCCGGTTTCTTCGGACTCCTTCAAAAATCATCTTGTCCGACCGCGAATTTTGGCTATACTTCGCTCACATTTATCGGAGCACCTCTTGTGATTTAGACGATCACCCCAGGGGCGCTGCGATGCTTCGTATGTAATTTTCCGCGGCAGGAAGCCGCGAATCCATCTCCTTCCTCACCCGTCGTATGGCGTTCACGCCCCGCACTTCCGACTCCTTCGATGCCGTCGCGCTCAGCGTCGCCAGCCCCGAAGACGTTATCACTTGGTCCCGCGGTGAAGTCACCAAGCCGGAGACCGTGAACTATCGCACACAGCGTGCCGAGCCGGATGGACTCTTCTGTGAGCGTATCTTCGGTCCCACGAAGAACTTCCAGTGTTTCTGCGGAAAATACAAAGGTATCCGCTACAGCGGCGTCATCTGCGAGAAATGCGGCGTGGAAGTCACCCGCTCCATCGTCCGCCGCGAGCGCATGGGCCACATCAACCTGGCTGTTCCCGTTACGCACATCTGGTTCCTCCGCAGCTCGCCGTCCCGTATCGGCTTGCTCTTGGACCTCTCCATTAAGACACTCGAACAGATCGTTTACTTCTCGGCGTACATCGTCGTGAACGTGGAAGAGGGCGGCAAGGCTCAAGCTGAAAAAGAGCTCTCTTCGGAAATCGATGCCCGCCGCGGTCAGGTAAAGCGCGAGCACGAAGAGGCGCTCGCCACACTCAAATCCGGCGATGCCACGCGTGATCAGCTCGATGCACTCGAGAAGTCGACTGCCGAGAAGTTGGATACGCTGAAGGGTAACCACAAGGTGGCTCTCGAAGACTTGAAGAACCTGCGCGTCGGCGCCGTGCTCTCCGAGTTGAAGTTCCGCGAAATGAACATGAAGTTCGGTCACCTGTTCCGCGCCGGCACCGGTGCAGAATCGCTGCGCGAAATCATCACCGCCATCAACTACGACAAGCTGATCGAAGAGCTCGGCAACGAGCGCTTGCAGAGCAGCGGCCAGCGTCTGAAGAAGGTCATGAAGCGTCTGAAGCTCGTCCAGTCTCTGAACCAGGCCAACATCAAGCCCGAGTGGATGGTGCTCACGCGCATCCCGGTCATCCCGCCCGACCTGCGCCCCATGGTGCAGCTCGACGGTGGCCGTTTCGCCGCATCCGACTTGAACGACCTCTACCGCCGCGTCATCAACCGCAACAACCGTCTCAAGAAGCTCATGAGCATCGGTGCTCCGGAAGTCATCTGCCGCAACGAGAAGCGCATGCTGCAGGAGTCCGTCGACACCCTGCTCAACAACTCGGCCCGCGCCGGCAAGGCGCTGTTCACCGCCGGTGACCGCCGCAAGCTCCGCTCGCTGTCCGACATGTTGAAGGGTAAGCAGGGACGCTTCCGCCAGAACCTGCTCGGTAAGCGCGTCGACTACTCCGGACGCTCCGTCATCGTGGTCGGTCCGCACTTGAACATCGACGAATGCGGTCTGCCGAAGGAAATGGCTATGAAACTGTTCAAGCCGTTCGTCATCGGTCGTTTGATTCGCGACGAACTTGCTCACAACGTGAAGTCCGCCGAGCGCATGGTCTTCGACGGCTCCAAGAAGGTGTGGGACATTTTGGAAGAGGTGATTCAGGACAAATATGTGCTCTTGAACCGCGCTCCGACCCTCCACCGCCTCGGTATCCAGGCATTCCGCCCGCGTCTCGTGGAAGGCTTGGCAATCCAGTTGCACCCACTTGTGTGTACGGCCTTCAACGCCGACTTCGACGGTGACCAGATGGCAGTCCACGTGCCGCTCTCCGAGCAGGCACAGAAGGAAGCCCGCGAACTCATGTCCGCCGGCCGCAACGTGCTCAAGCCATCCGCCGGTGAACCGATCATCACTCCGGTACAGGACATGGTGCTCGGTTGCTACTTCCTCACGCGCACCCACAAGGGCCGCAAAGGAGAGGGCATGGTGTTCGGTTCTCCCGAGGAGGCCATTCTTGCCTACGAGCACCGCTATGTAGACTTGCAGGCCGAAGTCTTGGTCCGCGTGCCCAAGGAAGGCCAGAAGGCAGTCGAAGGCGAGCCGATCGAAACCGAAATGATCACCACGTCCGTCGGACGCCTGATGTTCCAGGAAATCCTCCCGGTCGAGCTTGGACGCATCAACGCCACGCTCAAGAAGGATGCCCTGTCCAAGATGATCGCCAAGGCATTGGAACTGTGCGGCACCGAGCGCACCTCCAAGTTGGCTAACGACATCAAGAACATCGGTTTCCGCTACGCCACCATCTCCGGCATCTCCATCGCTTCGTCGGACATCCGCGTTCCGAACGAGAAGAAGGCATTCTTGGAAGCCGCCAACGAGAAAGTCCGCAAGATCAACAACCAGTACTGGAAGGGTTGGATCACCGCCGACGAGCGCTACCAGCATGCCATCCGCATCTGGAGCAAAGTGAAGGGCGAAATCGCCACCGTCATGATCAAGGCGTTCACCAGCGACGACATGAACAGCATTACGTACATGATCGACTCCGGTGCTCGTGGTAACTGGGGTCAGATCACCCAGCTCGCCGGTATGAAGGGATTGGTCGCCAACCCGTCCGGACGCACCATCGAGTTGCCGATCCAGTCCAACCTGAAAGAAGGTTTCACCATCTTGGAGTACTTCATCGCAACGCACGGAGGACGCAAGGGTAAGTCCGACACCGCTCTTAAGACCGCCGAAGCCGGTTACCTCACGCGCCGCTTGGTCGACGCCGTGCAGGACATGGTCATTAAGGAAGATGACTGCAAGTGCACCATCGGTCACATGATCACTCGCGCCGACTCCGAGCGCATCGGCGAGAAGTTCGAGAACCGCGTCTTCGGTCGCACGCTGAACATCGATGTGGTCGTGGGCAAAGAGACCATCGCCAAGCGTAACCAGGAGATCGACGCCGATCTCATCGCCGTGCTGGCAAAGCACAAGGTCGACGAAGTGGAAGTCCGCTCCGTGATGACCTGCGACACCGACGGCGGCATCTGCGTGAAGTGCTACGGCCGCGACCTCTCCGACAACAAGACCGTCAAGCCGGGCACGCCGGTCGGCATCATCGCCGCCCAGTCCATCGGTGAACCGGGAACCCAGCTCACCATGCGTACCTTCCACATGGGAGGTGTCGCCGAAGGCTCCGACATTACGCAGGGTCTTACCCGCGTCGAGGAAATCCTGGAAGCCCGCCCGCCGCGCACGCCGGCCACGTTGTCCGACATCGCCGGACGCTGCCACGTTACGCACAAGGGAGGCCAGACCACCATCAATGTCATCGGTGAAGAACTCGGCCAGGACATCTATCTCGTTCCGGCTGGGTACCAGGTTATGGTGAAGAAGGGCGAGGACGTAAAGGAGCGCACCATCATCGCGAAGGCCGTCTCCGACAAGTCCACGCTCAAGGCCCTTATCTCGGGCAAAGTCTCCGAGATCAAAGAGGACCGCATTGTCATCAAGCACACCGAGATTCAGGAGCGCACCTACGAGTTCACCCAGCGCGAAATGATCCTGGTGAAGAACGGCGAGGACGTGAAGCCGGGTCAGGCTCTGAATGCCGGACACTACAACCTCCAGGAACTCTTGGAGAAGCAGGGTTCGTACGCCGTGCAGAAGTACATCGTCCACGAGGTGCAGCACATCTACGCCTCGCAGGGTCAGACCATTAACGACAAGCACTTGGAAATCATCGCCCGCAAGATGTTCAGCAAGGTCCGCATCCTCGACGGAGGCGACACCGAACTGCTGTCCGGTGAGGTCGTCGACATCGCCGACGTCCGCCGCGCCAATGCCGCCCTCCTGAAGGGCAAGGGCAAGAAGGACAAGAAAGAAACCACCTTCGAGCAGTTGTTGCTCGGTCTGACACGCGTGTCGCTGGCCACCGAATCATGGCTGGCAGGTGCATCCTTCCAGGAAACCATCCGCGTGCTCGTAGAGGCTGCCACTACAGGAAAAGTCGACTACCTGAAGGGCCTGAAAGAGAACGTGATCATCGGTCGTCTCATCCCGGCTGGAGAAACCTACCGCAAGCGCTTCGCGGAAGACGCAGCTGCAGCCGCCGAGGCCGCCGCCAAAAAGAAGTAGTCCGGTTCTCCCTTTACTCTCGCTTACTCACCCTCTACCATTACAGCCCCGTATGCCTACCGTTAATCAGCTCATCCGCCGCCCGCGCCGTTCCATGAAGCGCAGGACAAAGGCCCCGAACCTCCAGTACACCTGGAACTCCCTCAAAATGGTGCGCGTCAAGCTGCGCCATGGAGCACCCGTAAAGCGCGGCGTGTGTCTGAAGGTCACGACCATGACGCCGAAGAAGCCGAACTCGGCTCTCCGCAAAATCGCTCGTGTTCGTCTGACGAACGGCGAAGAGATCACCGCCTACATCATGGGCGAGGGTCACAACCTCCAGGAACACTCCGTCGTGCTTGTACGCGGTGGCCGCGTGAAAGACTTGCCGGGTGTCCGTTACCACATCGTCCGCGGCGTGCTCGACTGCGAAGGCGTCCGCGACCGCAAGCAAGGCCGCTCGCTCTACGGAGCCAAGCGCCCCAAGGCTGCCAAGTAATTTCCTCCTCTGATTTCCCTTTTCTGAAAGTATGGCTACACGTCCCAAAGCATTTATCCCCGCGGGTTCCGACCCGCTCGTTGAGAAGTTCATCAACTGTCTCATGAAGCAGGGCAAGAAATCCATTGCACGCGGCATCTTCGCCGACGCCTTGGCCGTCATTAAGACGCGCACCAAGGAAGAGCCGATGGACGTTTTCGCCAAGGCTCTCTTGAACGCAACGCCGCTCGTCGAGGTTCGCCCCAAGCGTATCGCCGGAGCCGTCTACCAGGTGCCGACCGAAGTCACCGCCAAGCGCCAGCAGTCGCTCTCGATCCGCTGGATCTTGGGTGCAGCTCGCGACCGTAAGGGTGTCCCGATGGCCCAGAAGCTGGCCATGGAGCTCTTGGATGCAGCCGCTGAGCAGGGTTCCGCAATCAAGAAGAAGGAAGATGTGTTCAAGATGGCACAGGCCAACAAGGCCTTTGCCCACTTGTCCAAAATGTAGGCCAAATTACGCATATTGTAGACATCAGGAGCCCGAAAGGGCTCTTTTGACAAAATAGAAAAATGTTTTACTGTATTGACACAGCGTCAAAAATACATACAATGGCCCGGTACCTCTTCTTTCTTCTTCTTTGCCTATGCGTAAGTTCCTCTCACTGACGTTGTCCTGTGGAGCTGTGTTCACAATGTTGGTTGGATTCGCAGCCACCGCTTCGGCGCAAACCATTCCTCCACAAGTGAAGCTGTCGAGTGTTGTGATCGTTGGCACCGATACGGTGACCGTGAATTATTCTAAGAACTTCGGAACGTGTGCGCATCTGAAGCTCGCATCCAATAACCAACTCGTTCACACTCAGAACTTGTTCTGCGCCAATGCAGGACCGGTCGTCAGTCTGAAGACTCAATTCACATCCGCACTCCAATCCGGCGCCCGTGTGAAGTTGTGCCATGGCAATAACGGAAACATCTGCAGCGCGGTTGTTACCGTGCAGGCGCAGCCTGCGGCAGTCACGCTTACCAGCGTCATCATCGACCGTGATACGGTGAAGGTGCAGTACTCGAAGAACTTCGCAACATGCGCAGTATTGAAATTGAGCAATGGTCAGCCCCTGCACACACTCAACCTGTTCTGCGCCCAGGGTGGCACGTTGACGCTGCCGAAATCGTATTTCAACGCCTCGCTCGTT
Organism: uncultured Candidatus Peribacteria bacterium; assembly: GCA_964458645.1. Lineage (GTDB taxonomy): Bacteria > Patescibacteriota > Gracilibacteria > Peribacterales > Peribacteraceae > DAORHV01. The sequence goes on from CAYWJU010000002.1 coordinate 38,805, forward strand.
GGTGGCGCCCAAGTGAAAATGTGTCATGCAGTGAATCCGGTTTGCAGTTCCCTGGTGACTGTTCAGGGAGGTGTCACCGATCAGGTCACACTGTCGAACGTGGTGATAGTCGGTAACAACGTCACAGTGAACTACACCAAGAACTTCGCTACCTGCGCTCACCTGAAACTTGCCTCGAATAACCAGTTGGTTCATGTCCAGAACCTGTTTTGCCAGAACAGCGGTCCAGTGACGCAACCGCGCACCCAGTTTACTGCAGCGCTGGTACCCGGTGCTCAGGTGAAACTGTGCCATGGCAACAACGGAAACATCTGCAGCGCGGTTGTTACCGTCACCGAACAATCATCGCCCGTCGAGAACGAACTCACCGTGACGGTGAAGTCGCTCGCATCGGCCGATGTTGCCGTGAAGAACGAGAAGAACATCAATCTCCTTCGCTTCGAAGGCCGCAGCACGAATGAAGACGTTCTTGTGACCAACTTCGTGTTCGATGCTCAGTCCGGCAACCTGCTGAATGCCCAGAACTACAAGCTGTGGGTCGACACGAATGCCGATGGCACCGTCGATACCATCCTGCAGAGCGGGGTCGCAGCCCAGTCCGGCAAAGTGACGTTCGCCTCCCTTCTTGGCGGAGGATACGTCGTTCCGTCCGGTGCCACCGTACTGTTCGAGGTCCATGCCGATGTTGCTGCCTCGCTTTCCGCGCCTGCTTCCGTTCAGCTGAAATTTGCCACTTCGCTGGTCGACTACGTGAAAGCAGAGCGTGTGACGAACGGCGATGATTTCGTCGGGATTAAGACCGATGGCGTCTGCGCAACGACCTGCGCCATTACGGTCAACACCGTGCCGTCTACCTCGTGGAGTTTCGTAAGCCAGGGCGACCTGTTCATTACGAAGTCCGTGACTCCGCAGCGCAACTTGCAGCTGCTCGGTGGCGCGTTGGGTGATTCCATTTTGGGTCTCAACTTCCGCGCTCAGAACGAGCCGGTGGACGTTACGTTCCTCACCATCGTCACCGGTGGCGATGTATCCATGTCTGTCGATCGTTACGAATTCTACAAAACCGGCGAGTCCATTCCGTTTGCCAGCGCCACGCGTGCCGGTTGCGGCAGCGGCGGCCAGGGCAGCAACGTCTTCTGTGTGAGCATGCAGAGCCGCCAGCTGGTGGTTCCGGATGGCCAGACCGTGAGCGTGCTCGTGAAGCCCCGCATCCGCACCGATGTCGATGGAGCCGTTAGCGGCCACGTCGTTGATCCGCAGATCCTCGATCTTACTGGTGTCGATGACGTTTCCGCACGCGGCGATGCTTCCGGCAACAATCTTCTCACGAACGACGCCGACGCTCTGGTCGAAGGTGAAATCTTCCTGGGAGTCTCTTCTCCAGCTGCCAACGCACCGATCATTGGCAAGGTGAACTCGGTGGTTCTTGCCAAGATTTCGAACATCTCCAATGCCAACCCGGATGCCAACGGCACCGCCGTGCCGACCGGTATCGGCCGCGGCTTCGCACAGTTCAAATTTTCGACTCTCGCGAATGCCAACTCCAAGAACGGTTTGAACAAGTTCGCTCTGTCCGGCGTTATCTTTAACGTCAACGCCACCAACGTGGCCATGAATGCTGCCGACTTCAAGCTCTATAACAAGGCCGATTCGACCACGAAGCTCGCCTGCAAGCCCGTCAACGCCTCTGGCGCCGTGCTGACCGGAACCGTCTCCGGTGCATTCTTCGTCTCGTGTTCTTCGCTGCAGTCTTCGTCTCTGAGTGTCGATGTCGGTTCGGGCAGCGACGAGACGTTCGTTTTGGAGGGCAGCATCACCAATCCCAGAGTCAGCAGCACGCTGTCATCCGTATTGCAGGGTTCGCTCCAGAACTTCACAGACCAGGCTTCCACGGGCTTCTCGCCCGCTACTAGCCACATTCAGTGGGTAGACAAGGATGCCACATTCCCGTTGTCGTCGTTCCGCTGGATCGACTTCCCGGAGACGGTCGTGAACTCCACGGCCTACCAGGACTAATTCCGAATTCATGAATGCAAGGACGCCCCGCAAGGGGCGTTTTTGTTGAGAATGGATGTCGGACATGCTTCCTTTCCACTTCTTTCAGGGCGGCCAGTACGGCAAGCAAGCTCAGAGCGAGTGCTCAAGCCACCAGGGGGGCGCGCGCCACGGAGGGGGTCAGGTGGTCTGCCGCCGAGCCCAAGCGAGGCGTGCGTGGGAATTGGCGCGCACGCGTTTTTTGGTTCCTTTTTGGCGCTCGGCCAAAAAGGGACGGAAGAATCGAAGAAGGTTCTCTGTATTTGAGTTCAGAATCGCAAGGATGGGATCTGTGAGACCCAGGAGTCTTGGGATTCCCCGTCAAAAGGTCTTTCCCGCCCTTGTCCAATTCCCTATACTGCCCCGGCAGCCTGATTTTAGGGCGAGCGCCCTCGGGCGTTTTCATACATTTTCTCTCTACTGGTATGGACCTGAAGAACGTACGCACAAACGGCATCATTGCCCACATCGATGCCGGCAAAACCACGACCTCCGAGCGTGTGCTCTTCTACACCGGAAAGAACTATAAAATCGGTGAAGTCCACGAAGGCGAAGCAACCATGGACTGGATGGAACAGGAGCAGGAGCGCGGTATTACCATCACTTCGGCTGCTACGCAGTGTATGTGGAAGAGCAAGTTCCAGGGTCAGGACGTCACCATCACCATCAACCTTATCGACACTCCGGGTCACGTGGACTTCACGGCCGAGGTGGAGCGCTCTCTGCGCGTTCTGGACGGCGGTGTGGCCGTGTTCGACGGATCGCAAGGTGTGGAGCCCCAGTCCGAGACCGTGTGGCGCCAGGCCGACAAGTACGGCGTGCCGCGTGTTGCCTTCGTGAACAAAATGGACAAGATCGGTGGCGACTTCTACATGTCGTTGAACAGCATCCACGAGCGTCTTTCCAAGAGCGCTGTCGCCATTCAGCTCCCGGTCGGAGCCGAGAGCGATTTCAAGGCCATCATCGACCTCGTTGAGGAAGAGATGGTTACGTTCGAAGGTGAGCACGGCGAGAAGCACGTCCACCACCCGATTCCGGACGATATGAAGGAAAAGGTCGCTGAATACCGCAAGATCATGATGGAGAAGGCCGCTGAAGGCGCCAGCGAAGAGCTCATGGACAAGTTCTTGACCAATGGAACCCTCACCAAGGAAGAACTGAAGTTGGCGTTGCGCCAGGGTACGGTTGCCGGCAAGACGTTCCCAGTGCTGTGCGGCTCCTCGCTCCAGAACATGGGTGTGCAGCTCGTGCTCGACGCTGTCGTGAACTACCTTCCCTCGCCGCTCGACGTTCCGCCGAACAAAGGCAAGAACCCCGACACTGGTGAAGAAGAAATCCGCAAGCCGACCAACGATGAGCCTCTTTCTTGCTTGGCATTCAAAATCGCAACCGACCCATTCGTCGGAAAGCTGACCTTCATTCGCGTCTACTCTGGCGTTCTTACTTCCGGCACGTATCTGTACAACAGCCGTAACGGTCGCAAGGAGCGCATCGGACGCTTGGTCCGCATGCACGCTAACAACCGTCAGGAAATCCAGAGCATCGAGGCCGGCGACATCGGAGCCGCCATCGGTCTGAAGGAAACCCGCACCGGCGATACGCTGTGCGACGAAACCAAGCCGATCTTACTCGAAAGCATCACCTTCGCCGAGCCGGTTATCTCGCTTGCCATTGAGCCGAAGACCAAGGCCGATCAGGAGAAAATGGGTATGGCTCTGCAGAAGCTCACGGAAGAAGACCCCACGCTGCGCGTGAAGACGGACGACGAAACCGGTCAGACCATCTTGTCCGGAATGGGAGAACTGCACCTGGATATCATCATGGATCGCATGCGCCGCGAGTTCAAAGTCGAGTCGACTTCGGGCAAGCCGCAGGTCGCATACCGCGAGACCATCCAGAAGCCTATGGAGCACGAAGAGAAGTACTCCAAGCAGACCGGTGGACGCGGTCAGTTCGGACACGTGTTGTTTACGATCACTCCGCAGCCGACTCCCGGTATGGGCTACGAGTTCGTCAACAGCGTGGTCGGTGGACGCATCCCACGCGAGTTCATTGCTCCGTGCGACAAGGGCTTCCAGGAAGGCTTGTCCCGCGGTGTTCTCGCCGGATTCCCGATGGTGGACATTAAGGTCGAGCTCACCGACGGCAGCTACCACGACGTCGACTCGTCCGAAATGGCCTTCAAGATGTGTGCTTCCATCGGTATTCAGGCAGCTTGCCGCCGTGCCGATCCAGTGCTGCTTGAGCCGATCATGAAAGTCGAAGTCGTCAGCCCCGAAGATTACTTCGGTGACGTCATGGGTGACATCAGCGCTCGTCGCGGTCTCATCAAGGAAACGGGATCCCGCGGTATGGCCAAGACCATTACGGCCGATGTGCCGCTTGCAGCCATGTTCGGTTACGCAACCGATCTGCGCTCCATGAGCCAGGGCCGCGCCAGCTACGCCATGGAACCGAGCCACTACGCCAAAGTCCCGAAGAACGTTGCCGACGAAGTCATCGCCTCTCGCGGCGGAACGGCAGCAGCCCGCTAAGTATCGTCTTTAGCAACCGGTGTCTGAGTGCAGAATGTCACTCGGCGCCGGTTTTTTGTTGCAGTGTCGTGGAGGCATGGAGATGTCTCGCAGTCCGCGCAGGAGTGTGTCGGGGTCGGTTTGGCGCAACATGTCGCGGACCGGACTGTCCTTCCGAGCAACGATCAAATCGCCGTCGGCGCGGCCCGAAGAGTGAATATGCACGGCGTCTTCCGGCTGCAGGATGGTTCGCAACTGCGCGAGTGTTCGGGCTGCGAATGGCGACGTTGCCGGATTATCGAACGGCGAAAACACGAGCGTTCCGTTGGCATCCAGCAGTCCATAGGCCCGCGTAAATGCACCAAGGTAGTCACCGGAATGTCGGAATGGGCCGTTGTCTTCGGTAATCAACTGGTAGCGTTCATCGGTCTGAAACGTCGAGAAATCCACAATATGCTGCAGGTCCGCCAATGGCTCGTCGGTTTCGTCGAATGCCTGCAGTATCTCGCGGTACTGCAGCTCCATGAGCGTGACAAGATCCAAAGAAATGCCTGCACCGCGGATCTTGCGCGCTGTGGACTCTTGTAATGTCCCACAGGTGTCGCGTATTGCGTCCTGGGCATGCTCAATAAGCTGCATCGAACCCATTCTCAGTCGCAGAAATGGGTTGAATTCGGTCAATCCGACCGTATGCAGCGTCGGCGCAGTCCGCATGCTTTTCAGTTCCCCGGAAGCACGTCCGACGCCGGGGCCAAGCTCCAAGCATTTCCAGGCTTTACCGCGTGCTGCGTAGCAATGTAGAGCGATCGTTCGTGACATATCACGCAACTGCCTCGTATTGGAGCCATCGAGACCATGACTGAAATGCGAGTAGAAATCATCTTTCACTTTGCCATGCCTGCGAATGAGCCCCTGGCTTTCGGCTCGGCGTATGCCGTGTTCGTAGGCGTCCAGCCAATGCCGTTCATGGAGAGCGGGAAGGTGCATAGAGAGAAGGCAGCATTTTTATGTCGTTACTGTCCGAAGGCAAGTTTTTCAATAGCATGCCTTTTTCTTGTATCATCGAAATAATACATTGACATGCGATCATCGGTGGGTACAATGCGGTTCCACACTCTTCTTTATCCTATGTCCAAGCGACGCTTCACCGAAGATGCCTTCCGCAAAGAACCCTGGTTCCGCGCGTTGTGTGCTGCCATCAGTTCGTGCAAGAGCGAACAGGAAGTGGCCGATTTCTTGCGTGACATCGGCACGTTGAGCGAGCTGCAGGCCTGGAGCGAGCGTTTCGAGGTGGCCAAACAGCTGACGCAGGGCACGACCTATCGCGAGATCGCCAAGAGCACCGGTGCCAGCACCACGACGGTCACCCGTGTGGCCAAATTTTTGGAGAACGGCGAAGGTGGCTATCGCAAAGTCTTGAACGCACATCGGCACCATCGCATGGTCTCGCCGCGTGCACCGCAACAAGCAGAAGTCGGGCATGCCGAGACCCAGCAACAGACTCCCAGTGGGGAGCGGCCGGCATCCGTCTTGCAGAAGTACCTGGAGCGCGCGAAGAAATAGCTCTCCTCACGGTGTCGCCCACTCTCCACTCGGAGGGTTTCCCTTTTTGCATCCACCTTTCCTCACTACACCATGAAAACTCCGAATAACAAGCAGGTCGTCCTGCTGCCCAAAGGCGCTGTCACCGAAGGCAAAGATACTCGCAATCCCATACTGGATCTGCTCGTACGTGCCGGCTACGACAAGATCCGCGGCGGATTCGCCGACAAAGGCAACCGCACCGACCAGGTGACCCAGGGCGACTTCACGTTCCGTGCCGTGAAAGGCGCTCCCGCATTGGCCGCGCAATTCCGTCTGTTTCGCGAAGAGAACGTCGGCGTGCTGATGGGTTCCGACGTGGTCGGCGAGGCCGATCAGCGTGTGCGCCAGTACGGCGTACGGCCCGATATCGCCAAGTTGCTGAGCCTTGGTATCGGCCAGTGCACGCTCCAGTTGCTGGCACCGGACACGCAGCGGGTATTCACGCCCGAAGACGTGGATGGTCGCCTCATCTTTACGAAATACCCGTACGTCGCCCGCAGTGTCCTGCGTGCCTCCGGCCGCAACGCCACCGTCCAGACCTCCGACGGTGCGGATACGCGCGTCACCGAGTTCCGCGACAAGAGTCCGTTCGTGAAGACCGGTGCGTTGGAAATCGTGGGCAGCGGCGACACCGCCCGTGCCAACCGCCTCCAGATCGTGGGGAATGACGTTTTTCCATACCCGAGCGGCGCGGACATGAATATGCCGTACCTGGACCTGATGAACGTCACCACCGACCTGTATATGACGAACATCGGACGCGTTGGCTCCCGTTCCCGCGAAATGCTGCAGGAACTGGGTCTGGCCTTGGAATCGGCGCGCGAGCGCAACAGCTTCGTCACGTTCAAATTCAACATCCCGGCCGACAAGGCTGGGCGCTTCTCCGAATTCGGCATGAAGGGCCCCACTCCGTCCCAGCAGTGGGAGCGAGGCGGCATCCAGTGGGTCGCGCTGGAAATTTCCGTGCCGACGGACCAGGAGAATAAAACCCAGGCCGCACTGATGCAACGCGGCGCCGAAGACGTGCTGATGTTCGGCCCGGTGCGCGGCGCGGTAGCTGCCGAGCGTTCCGAAGTACTAGGGGTGCTACCCTTTCTCAGCGCAGATCAGGCAGAGCCGGAGACCACCGAAGCCCCGGACCGAAACCGCGAAGTTGCCGATTGGCTCATAGGTCTGCGCGGCACGATTGCCGAACGCGACGCCAAGAAGGATGAGCCGCAAGACAAGCCGTCGTCGACCATCGAAGCACTGAAGCAGGGGTTGCGCTTCTGCGTGGACCGCTACGGCGTGGAGATGGCCGAGCTCTCGAAGGCCGTACGCCGCGGCAGCCGTGACGAAATCATCGCCGAGGCCGGCCAGGCAGTGTATTGGCTGATGGTCGCACTGCAATCGCGTGGCATTCCGTTCGAGCGTGTGATCAGCGAGATGTACCGTCCCGAGAAGGATGAGCCTTTGGATGAAATTCCGGATCTCATGACCGCACCCGACTGGCCGACTGAACTGCAGACCAACGTCCGCCGCATCCGTGATGCCGTAAAAACCGGCGACCTCTTCGAGCTCAACGGCATGGGGTACCTGCTGAACGAAGGCGTGAATAACGCATCCGTTGCGCTGGTCGACCGTTCCACCGAACTGAACACCGCCTTCCGCGCCAAGGGTGCAGATGTCCGCGCAACCGCCGAGGCTGCCGACGCTCTCACCGGTCTTATCTGTCTGTGCGAACTGGCAGGCGTCGATTTCGCCGAAGTCATGGATAAAGAGATGGGCAAATAGCGTATTCGTCCGGACTCCGGGCGGTGGTAGGCTGGCGTCGTGCATCATGCCGACTTCATCCGCCGCTGCCTGGAGCTTGCCGAACGCGGCCGCTGCTACGTCGGGAATGGCGCCATGGTCGGCGCGGTGCTGGTACGCGATGGGAAGATGATCGCCGAAGGGTTCCACGCGGGATTCGGCAAACCGCACGCCGAGCGTCAGTTACTGGAAAAGTTTGAACAAAAAATTGATTCAACAGATACGCTCTACGTGAACTTGGAGCCGTGCGTCGCGCACAAATCCAAGAAGAATCCGCCGTGCTCGGACATCATTCTGGAACAGGGGATCAAGCGCGTGGTCTTTGGCATGTTCGATCCAGATCCGCGCGTGAGCGGGAAGGGGATCAAGCTTCTCAGAAAAGCCGGCGTAGAAGTCATTGGCCCAGTGATCCCGGACGAATGCATGCGGTTCAACCGCGGCTTTGTTTCGGTGCGCACCAACGGTCGGCCGTGGCTCACTATGAAAGCAGCCCGAATGCCGGACGGTGCCATTGCCAAGCCAGACGGCAGTTTCTTAAAGATTACGAACCAAGTGCAAGACACCTGGTCGCATACGTTTTTGCGCGCCAAGCACGATGCGATTCTCATTGGCGTCGGAACCGCAGTGGCCGACAATCCGCACTTAACCATTCGTCATTGCAAAGCCGGGTATCAGCCATGGCGTATTATTCTGGATTCCGGCTTGCGGATGCCGATTACGGCTCATCTCGTGCGCGATGAATTCGCTACAAGAACCATGGTCATCACCAGGCCGCGCCTTGGTCGCATTCCCAGTTCCGTGATTCCCATTTTGCAGGCGCGAGGCGTGCGTGTGATTCCGGTGAAACATGGCAAGGATGGCGTGGATTTTCCGTCGCTTTGGAAAGCATTGCTGACTGCCGATGGCGATTTTCATGGGCTTACGAGCATTCTTGTCGAAGGCGGTGTCAAAACGTGGAAAACGTTTAGAGATGCGGGGTGTGTGGATGAAGAGGTCATATTGATGGGTGGGAATTGATATTGTTTATCGATGGTACGGTCCTCACCCCGACCCTCTCCATTGCGATGGAGAGGGAGAGTCCATTGAACGCACAATCTACCCCTCCTCTCCATCGCAGTGGAGAGGAGGATGGGAGGTGAGGACCGTCTCAGAGCACGGCAAATAGCGGTTTCTCGGATTCGTCGGAGTCCTCCTACTGAAGTGTGCTAATCGGATACATAATCCTATTCCCCACGCGGTACAGGAACGAGAAGAATGCGTAGCCCAGCCGCGTGGATGTCGGCAGTTTGCCGTTCTCCGCATAGTGCTGCGCAATTTGGCCGAACTTGGCGCCTTTCTTCTTTACGGCATCCAGCGTGCTCGGACGCTTATCCACAATTACGCCGAACTTGCCGCGGCCCAGAATCGACTTGGGCTCGAAGTGCCGTCCGATGACGGTGCCGCCGTAGTATTTAATCGCTTCCGACACGTGCAACGTGGTCAGGTACATGAGTGCTTTCCAGGCGATCATCGGTGCACCGCCGGTGAAGATCAGGTAGAACGGACGGGCCTTCAGCTGGCCTTTGGAATGGGTTTCTTGGTCCAACGCGAACGCACCCATGCGGTCGATGAGGTTTTTTAAGTGCGCAGGCACCGAGAAGTTCCAGATGGGTGTTGCAATGACCACGGCATGTGCGGTCGCCAGCGAGTCCTCGATTTTGCAGAAGTCGTCGTCTTTGTTGTTGCAGTGCGGTTCGTAGCGCTCCAGCGTGAAGTGGGCGATATTCAGGTCCTTTAAGCGGAATTTCTCCACGCTCACGTTCGGGACCAGCTTGAGCCCCTCGATGAACGTGTCGGCCAGCGTGTTGCTGTTACTGGGTTCATTGGTGCCTGCAACGATAACGACGATTTTGGTTTGCATAATGCGGAGAAGAAGACGGTGGCGAAAGTGTAGCAGAAAAAAGTGGCGATTTTTCCGCCCTGCGCTACGGTGAGTGCATGAACGAACTGCCAGACACCGCCGATTGCGATGCTTTGCAGCTGCCCGGCCGCCGGGAGTCGCTTGCGTTGCTGGAAACGCGCATCCCGGGCATGGCGGAGCAGACTCGCACGCAAATGAAGGGTATCGCCAAAGTCTGGCAGCCGTCCGACTTCCTGCCGAAGTTCGACGAACAGGAAACGGCATTCGAGGAAATCCGCGCGTTGCAGCGCCGCGCCAGAACTTTGCCACCGGAGTTGCTGGTGGTCCTTGCCGGCGACACCGTCACCGAGGAAGGACTTCCGCACTTCATGTCGCGCCTCTTTACCATCCAGGGTTTGCCGTCCGGCGCCGACCGCGATGTCTACACGCACCCGGGCAATTTGCAGAAGTGGTTCAACGGCTGGACTGCCGAAGAACACCGTCACGGCGTGCTGCTGAATTCGTTCTTGCGTATGAGTGGCCGCATCGATATGGGCGCTTACGAACGCTCTGTGCAGCTCTTTTTGGAAGACGGCTTCGATGTGAAAACGGGAACCGATCCGTACAAAGGTTTCGTCTACACCTCGTTCCAGGAACGCGCCACGCAGCGCTCGCACGCCAACGTAGCCAGGCTGGCGAAGCAGGCAGGCGATCCGCACCTGGCGCGCATCTGCGGACAGATCGCGTCCGACGAGGGCCACCATGGCAAAGCCTACAGCGCGTTCGTGAAGACGTTCTTCGAGAGTGACCCCAACGGCATGATGCAGGCACTCCACGACATGCTGGCAGCCGGCATCGTGATGCCCGCGCACAACATGCGCGAGGTGGATCCTTCGGGCGCCGTGCTGCAGCCGGGCAAGACCTATGAGTATTTCTCCAACGTGGCGCAGCAGATCGGCGTGTACACGACCAAGGACTATGCGGAGATTTCAGCGGAGATCTTGGCGGATTGGGGCGTAGGCAAGCGCGGAACCGACGGTTGGGAAGTATTGCCGTTTGCCGGGTTGAATGAGCAAGGACGCGAGGCGCAGATCAAGATTCTCAAGCGTCAGCGCGTTGTGGATCGCATGGCGGAGCGGCGTGGCAAAAAGACTGAGATTGAGCCGTACGACACCAGTTGGCTCGTGCGGAGCGGGGGAAAGTAGGTTATTGATTATTTTATTGCTAGCCATCCATATGAATCAATCTAAGGAACTAAAAGAGGCCTATGAAAAAATGAAGAGGGAAATATTCCTTGAATTGCAATTCACTTTGCAATTTGCTTTATCACATCATCATGTGAAGGAAAGCATAATCACAGATTTGCCTCCGCAATTTGAACAGTTAAGAAAACAGATGGTGCAGTCTTTTTGGGCGATGCTTCCTTTGCGCATTTGTGTTTTTCTAGATCCAGACAAGCAAAATGCATGTTCATTAGATAAATTTGTTTCTCGGGCTTTCAATCTAGGAATGATTGATCAGGCAAAAAAAGATCAGCTTGTAGCCAGGATTGAAGCTCTCAGAAAGACTGAAACTGTTAAAAATGCAGTTTCTCTAAGAGATAGTGTGGTTGCCCATACTGATAAGAAAAAACCCTTGAATGCAAAAATGGTAATTTCACCAGTTCTTCAAGAAATTGAGGCAATATTCATAGAGGCAGGTGGAGACAAATTAGACGAAGCAGGTTTAAATTCTAAACTAGGCGACACATGGAGTTGTCTTTTCGATTTAGTAAGAATAGGGATGGCGCATCCAGAAGAGTGGAAATGAAGTACGTTCTCGGGATCTCTTAATTTCCGATCTCCCCGCTTGCGACCATCGCACAACGGATCAATCTGAGCGTGCTGTAGGGGATTCTTTCCTGAAGAGCGTGATAGGCCGGTCCCAGTTTCAGCGTGCCGTATTCCTCGAACGCCTGGCGGATCTCGCCGGCCTCCGGCACATCGGCCACCAGGTAACCCAGGCTCAGCGGAATGCCTTCTTTCAGGAAGTCTTCAATGTACAACAGCACACGGTCGGCCTTTACGCCGCAGGCGGCCGTGATCTCCTCCAGCGAAGCCTGCTTGCCGACCATCTCGCGGATCTGCTCGGCACGGCGTTGCTTCACGCGGCCCGGTCCGCGCTTCAGCTGCACGCGCTCTTCCTCGGCGGGCTGTTGTTCTGTGAGCTGCGGAATATAGAGCGGGCGGGGAGTGTACGACTTCATTTCCTGTGCCATGCCGTCGTAGAACGCAGTGACCACGGGTTCGGCGCGAATGGACGATTCCTGCCAACGTTCAATGAACAGTCCTGCCGTAGACCGCACACGGCTGAGCGCCACGTACGCCTGGCCCGGCTCCCAGAGCGCGGCCAAGTCCACGATCATGCAATCCAGCGAAGCGCCTTGGGCTTTGTGAATGGTTGTCGCCCATGCCAGCGACACCGGAAAATTCCACGCCGCGGCGACTTCCTGGCCGTCGCCATTCAAGCATGAGAATTTTTGCTTTACGACTTCGATTTCCTCACCCGACAGCAGCTTAATGTACAGCGTGTCTTCGGTACTGCTCTGTACGTGCCCCAGGCTGCCGTTCACGTACAGCCGATCTTCGGAGACGTCGTTCTTGCGCAGCATCACCAATGCGCCGTTCTTCAGCATAAGACGGTCGCCGATGGGCAGTGAGCGCTTGGCGGATTCAATGGAGCGTGCGTCGCCTTCGTAGAGCGTCTCGAACGAACGCATCGGCCCTTCGATGGCATGCAGACGCTGAATGTTATACGCGTCGGCCTTCACGCGGTGCGGGTACAAGCGCGTGCCTTCCATGTGCTGCGACGGCTGGGCCATGCGGCTATCCAGGAAGTTGCGCACTTCTCTATTCACAATGCCGGCGCGTACGAAGTTCAAGATGTCCAAAAAGTCGGAATCCTGCGTACGCATTACGGTCGAAAGGAGCGCGGGTTGGAACGCAGTCTCGCGCCAGACCGGGTGCAAAAACGCCCAGTCCTTGGCCTGCATGCCCGGTGTCACCGGCGGCAGCTGGGCGAAGTCGCCCACGGCGATAATGCGCAGTCCGCCCCACGGCAGACCGCTGTTGCGGGCCCGGCGCGCAATGGCCTCGGCGACCATCAGCGTGGTGCCGGACAACATGGAGACTTCGTCGATAATCACGCAGCACGCGCGCTGTAAACGGTCCGTCAGGCGGCGACTGCGCATGGCGCGCGCAATAGTCGCGTCGATGCCGCCCTCCATAATTCCCAGTCCAAAGAAGCTGTGGAAGGTCCGCCCTCCAATAATCACGGCCGCAGCTCCTGTGCTGGCGACCACCGGGAACGCGTCGCTGGGTTTGCGGTGCAGGTATTGCTCCAGCAAATAGCTTTTGCCCGTGCCTGCCGCGCCGGTCAGGAACACGTTGCCCTCGCGTGCCAACACATCGAAAGCGCTCTGCTGGCAGCTCGTGAGCGTCGATGGTTTTGCGAAGGCGGACGGAAGCATAAAGTACGCAGGATACTACAGGAACCTCTGAAAAATGCCGTCTGCTTCGTCAGTTTCGCCAAAATTTCGCTCCCCGTATCCTGCGATACGTATCGCAAAATTTTGCCTCACTTCCTCGCATACGTCGATTTTTCAAAGGTTCCATCGCACCATGTGCTGCGCGAATTACTTTCCCTTGGCGCCCAGCCCTTCCAAGCCGGGGTTCTTCGCCGCTTCCTGCAGTACTTTTTTCAGCCCCGGCAGATGCAGGTCCTCCAGCGTCTTGAAGCGGATGCAGCTCTTTCCCACACTCACGTTGCCGAGTTCTTTCTTGTGGTGTTCGGCCAGGTACTTGCCCTTCACGATGCAGCAGACGTACAGGCTCATGTATTGCTTCTGGCTTGCCAGCGCGATAATGGGCCAGCTGACCATTTCCTTCTTATAATTTTTGTACGGAAAGCTGCCGTAGCCAAGCATGTTGTAGGCGAAGTGCGGCTTCAACGACGGCGAGATCTTCTGGATGAAAGCATGCAAAAACTCTATCGGTTCGCGTCGTTCGGGTGGTAGGGCGGCCAGATACTCTTTCACGCTTTTCGCCTTGGTTGGCTTGAACATATTCATCGTGCAAAAGTCTACACCCGACGTGTCGCTCCGAATATTCTTTCGGAGAATTTTTTATTTCTCCTAGCAAAAAATAAAGCAAAATGTTGCGGTCATACTTTTTGTTTCAGGATTGTTTGCTCACCTAAAAATCGTTTTTTGTTTGTGGCACTACGAATCTCTTTTTCCTACCCCTCGGGGGTACCCATTTTCGGAGCAAAGAATCTTGATCTTGTGAGTCGGCGAGCAAAGAGTAAAATTCACAGATGTTGTGGTTGTATTGGTTTTGAGACACTACATCTTGTGTCTCCTCACTAAAGCACCACCCGGCGGCCAGAACTCCTTTTTTTGGTCGCCCAACACCATTATCTCTGCCTCTCACTGCCCGTGAGAATTTCCCCTTAGATCTATGAACCCGAACGCCGCGTCCCTGAAGAGCACGAACGCCAAAGACATCCCTCTGGACAGCAAGAAGGGTATCGAGCGTGCCAAGAAAAAAAATATCCAGAACTCCGAGCCGGCCAAGAAGGGGGGCAGCGGCAAGGGTCTCGTCATCGAGCGTTTGTTCACCACGCCGGGTTCCGATCCGTTGGATGAAGTGAAGTACGACCGCCGCACCAGCCGCATCTCCAACACCAACGGTTCCGTCGTGTTCGAAATGAAGGATGCAGAAATCCCGGCCGCCTGGAGCCAGGTTGCAACCGACATCATGGTGTCCAAGTATTTCCGCAAGGCCGGCGTGCCTCAGTACGATGCCAAGGGCAACATCATGAAGGACGATAAAGGAGAAACCATCTGGGGACCGGAGCGTTCGGCCAAGCAGGTCGTGCGTCGTCTTGCCGGTTGCTGGAGGACGTGGGGTGAGAAGTACGGGTACTTCGCCACCAAGCAGGATGCTCAAATCTTCGAAGATGAGTTGGCCTACGTCTTGATTCACCAGATGTCGGCGCCGAACTCACCGCAGTGGTTCAACACCGGTATCAACTACGCCTACGGCATTACGGGCAAGCCACAGGGTCACTATTACTGCGTCCCCGAGACCGGCGAGGTCCGCAAGTCCGAGGATGCCTACACCCACCCCCAGCCGCATGCGTGTTTCATTCAGGGTGTGGCCGACGACATGGTGAACGAAGGCGGCATCATGGACCTGTGGGTCCGCGAGGCACGTCTCTTTAAGTACGGTTCCGGAACGGGCACCAACTTTTCCAACCTGCGTGGCGACGGCGAGCCGTTGTCCCAGGGCGGCAAGAGTTCGGGTCTCATGAGCTTCCTGAAGATCGGCGACCGCGCTGCAGGCGCAATCAAGTCCGGAGGCACCACGCGCCGCGCCGCCAAAATGGTGTGTTTGGATTTGGATCACCCGGACATCGAGGAGTTCATCAACTGGAAGGTGAACGAAGAGAAGAAGGTGGCTGCGTTGGCCAAGGCCGGCTACGACACCGACTTCAACGGCGAAGCCTATGGCACCGTTTCCGGTCAGAACTCGAACAACTCCGTTCGTGTCTCCCACGAGTTCTTCAAGGCATTGGAGCAAGACAGCGACTGGCACATGTACTGGCGCACCGAGCTCCGAAAGGCAAAGGCAGAGAACCGCTCTCCCAAGCCATGCAAGACCCGCAAGGCTCGCGACATGTGGGACCAAATCGCCTACGCAGCCTGGGCCTGCGCCGATCCGGGACTGCAGTACGACACCACCATCAACGACTGGCACACCTGCCCGGCCGACGGACGCATCAATGCTTCTAACCCGTGCAGCGAGTACATGTTCTTGGACAACACCGCCTGCAACCTGGCGTCCATTAACCTCATGCACTATCTGAAGACCGATGAGCAGAACAAGAAGAGCTTTGCCATCGAAGAGTTCCGCCACTCGGTCCGCCTGTGGACCATCGTGCTCGAAATCTCGGTGCTCATGGCCCAGTTCCCGTCGGCCGAAATCGCCGAGCTCAGCTACGTCTACCGCACGCTGGGTCTGGGCTACGCCAACTTGGGCGCCATGCTCATGCAGATGGGTATTCCGTATGACTCCGCCGAGGGTCGCGCCATCTGCGGAGCAATTACCGCCATTCTGACCGGCGATGCCTACGCCACGTCCGCCGAACTCGCCAGCCACCTGGGAACGTTCCAGGGCTACGAGCGCAACAAGGAGAGCATGCTGCGCGTGATCCGCAACCACCGCCGTGCCGCCTACGATGCCGCCGAGAGCGAGTACGAGCAGCTGTCCGTAAAGCCTGTCGCTATTGATCAAAAATTGTGTTCATCCGATCTGCTCCAGGCTGCAAAAGAGGCTTGGGACACCGCTCTCGCCATGGGTGAGCAGCACGGATTCCGCAACGCCCAAGTGTCCGTTATCGCACCAACCGGCACCATCGGCCTGCTCATGGATTGCGACACCACCGGCATCGAGCCCGACTTCGCACTCGTGAAGTTCAAGAAGCTGGCCGGCGGCGGATACATGAAGATCGCCAACCAGTCTGTGAAGCCTGCATTGTCTGCGCTCAACTACAGCGAGCAGCAGCAGAACGACATCATGAAGTATGTCATGGGTACTAACAGCCTGGAGGGCGCACCGCACATCAACCGCGCTTCGCTGAAGGCCAAAGGATTCAACGACGCCGACATCGCCAACGTGGAGAAGACGCTGCCGTCCGTGTTCGAACTCGGCTTCGCATTCAACCGCTGGACGCTTGGAGAAGAGACTATGAAGCGCCTGAAGTTTACCGAAGCCCAACTGGCCGATCCCACCTTTAACGTCCTGAAGGCACTCGGTTTCAGCTCCGAGCAGATCGAAGAAGCCAACGTGGTGATCTGCGGTCACATGACCGTGGAAGGTGCTCCACACCTGAAGCCCGAACACCTGGCTGTGTTCGATTGCGCCAGCAAGTGCGGAAAGATCGGCAAGCGGTACATTTCTGCCGAAGGCCACATCCGCATGATGGCCGCCGCTCAGCCGTTCATCTCGGGCGCCATCAGCAAGACCGTCAACCTGCCGAACGAAGCCACCATGGAGGACTTCAAGCAGGCGTACTACCTCTCGTGGCAGCTTGGAATCAAGGCCAACGCTTTGTACCGCGACGGCAGCAAGATGAGCCAGGCGTTGTCGAACAAGTCCGATGACAAGAAGGATGAGAAGGTCGAGCCGACTATTATCGAGAAGATCGTCGTCAAAGAAGTTCCGCGCCGCCGCAAGCTGCCAGACGAGCGCATGAGCCTGACCCACAAGCTTTCCGTTGCCGGTCACGAGGCGTACTTGCACGTCGGCCTGTACGAAGACGGCAAGCCCGGTGAGATCTTCATTAAAATGAGCAAAGAAGGTTCCACGCTCTCGGGTGTCATGGACACGCTGGCTCTGTCGCTCTCCATGAACCTGCAGTACGGCGTGCCGCTGGAAGTGCTCTGCGAGAAGCTGGTGCACACCCGGTTCGAGCCGATGGGCATGACCACGAACAAAGAGATTCCGATGGTGAAGTCCATCATGGACTATTTGGGTCGCTGGCTGGCGCTCAAATTCCTGACCAAGGAAAAGGCCATTCGGTACCACAATCGCGATTTGGTAGAGAAGTCCTACGCCGAAGGCACCAAGAGCAAAGATGCATTCGCCATGAGCTTGCCGGTCGTGGACGAAGGCTTGGCCCGCGCCGTGCACTCTGCAACGGCAACGGTGGTGGCCACCGACGAAAAGACTGCCGACTATGCCAAGCTCCAGGGTTACACCGGCGCCATCTGCGGAGGCTGCGGTAGCACCAAGATGAAGCGCAACGGCTCCTGCGAGCTGTGCATGGATTGCGGCGCCACCTCGGGTTGTGGATGAACCACAAAAAGAGATTCCAGCGACTCCAAACCTGCCTGCCGGCAGGCAGGGACTCCGGGATAGACCCGGAGTTTTTTGTGTCTAGGACAACGTTTTCAGCATCTTTTGTTTTCATTCGTTGACACAAGGCCGTAAATTCTTAGAATTGCGCCACTTTCCTCCTCATTTTCATGTCCATTGCACGCCCAGACGAGATTCACGAAGGTCATCCGCTCCAGCCCGTCATCCGGAAGCCCTCCCGCGTCGAGAAGCTCGAAGCTGGTGACCGCGACACTGCTGTAGTGCAAATCTCTAACGAGATCGATGCAGCTCGCAACCGCGTTTTGCCCTTCGCTTCCTACCAAACAGAGGAGCCTGCCGACGAGAGCGAAGAGGTTGCCGACTAATTTCATGACTGCCGATAAGCCGGGGACATCCCCGGCTTTTTTGCTATCATCACGTCATGTCCGATTCGTTCCTCGACCATCTCTCCAGCCCCGAGCGCGAAAAGATTCGCCAGCGCATGCGCAGCCCGGAGGAATACGAGCGTTTGCGCGACAAAGTGAAAGGCCCCGAGGACCTGGAGCGTGAAATGAATAAGAACTCCGAATTCGCCGAAATGAGCTTCGCGCTGGAAACCGACAAGAACGCGCGCGAGAAGATGAAGAGCAGTATTGCCGAGCAAATCAAGGATGGTGGCGTGGAAAGCGTGGTGGAGGGCAAGCTGGATAAAAAGACCAAGGCCGCGCTGGAGGCCGGCAAGTTCGAGCTGAGCGTGGACAGCAGCAAAGAGGCATCACCCAAGCTGCGCATTAAACCCAAGAGCGGCGGCGACAAAGGCGGTGGCATCGATGCGCCGTCGGGAAACGTCGCAGAAGCATTGCCGCTGAAGCCGTCCTTTCAGGACAAGCTGCTGTCGTCGTTTCAGATCAAAGGCACCGGAAATGCCTAGGCTATGCAGCGGATTGCAGAAGCGTTTTTTACGGCGAAAAACCGTAGGAAATCGGGTCATCGTAGGCGAGAAATTCGATCGGAACAGAGCGTTCCAATCGCATTTCTTCACATACTAATGAAAAAGCAACCGAGGACGCTGAGGAGCAAGAGGTAACGCACGTCTGCGCAGCTTATCCTTGTTTTATTTCCGAGCAACCGAATAGGGTTGAGCCCTTCTGTAAACTGTTTTTTAAGAATACTTTTTGTGATCAAGAATTGATCAACTTTTTTGCTCGATATCGCTCATTAATGCCGAAAAACCAACGACATCGTCATCTGGCGCAGCCTTATTGCGAGAGGTTTTCCCACAAGCCAGGCACTCGTATTCAATCACATAGCCCTTCTTGCCGTCGTAATCGACAGCGGTAGGTGCCAGGAGCCCTTGGCACGGCGAAAGTCGGTCACCGGGGCCGTCTCTATCAACATGTTTGGACCACAGGCACTGTGGGCAGTGGTCGCGGTAGGTGCCTTTGCCCAAGGGCTGGACCACGGCATCGCAGTGGTCGCAGGTGAAGGGTTCCTCTCGGGGGATGAACATGATTACAGAAGGCGAATGCGTTGATACACACGCTGTAACTCACCCTCCAGTATGTCGAAGCGGTCTTCAGCATCGGTCATTTGATCTTCACTGCTCGGTCGACCTGCGATGCGCTCCTGCCTTAAGAGTAGCATTTCGCTGCGCGCCTCCTCTGTTGTAGGAAGATCGGCTGTGAGTGTGGGATGGCTTTGGTAAACCTCGGCGTGCATGCGTGCGGCAGGAACGAATTCCGTCCGCATCGGCTCCAGGCCGATTGCCTGCTTCAGTCGGCTGGTGCTGCCATTGCCGTCGAAGCCCGTACTCATGCGATACAAGCGCAGCAGCTTGGTACGCACTTCTTCTATTCCTGCGCCTTCGATGCGCTGGCGACGCACGGATGCACGTACTTTGCCGAACTTGCGCTCGGCACCTTCCGGACGCGCCTGCCAACGGTCGACGGATTCCAGCTTGAAGCGGTTTCGTGCGTAGTCAGGAGTGTGGTTCATAGGAGGGGTATGGTGACAGTGTGTATCACCATGAACAAGGCCTTTCTCAGACGTTGAACCGGAAGTGCAGCACGTCGCCATTTTGCACAATGTACTCTTTGCCCTCGGTGCGCATTTTACCGGCTTCCTTGGCTTTGGCTTCGCCACCCAGAGCCACAAAGTCGTCGTAGGCAATGGTCTCGGCGCGGATGAAGCCTTTCTCGAAGTCCGTGTGAATGACGCCGGCGGCCTCGGGCGCAGTTGCTCCGACACGCACTGTCCAGGCGCGCACTTCCTTCACGCCAGCCGTAAAGTACGTCATAAGGCCGAGCGCTTCGTAGGCTCCGTTAATCAATCGATCCAGTCCCGATGACGAAATTCCCAGTTCCTTCAACATGGCGGCTCCGTCTTCGGGCGACAGGGCGACTAATTCCTCTTCCAGCTTGGCCGAGACCAGCACGGCCACTGCGGAGTCCGGTAGACCAGCGCGCTTCTTAGCCTCGGCAATCGGCAACGTGGCCATGGACTGCTCATCCGTATTGAGCGCGTAGATCATCCGTTTGGATGTGAGCAGCTGCATGGTCTTCATGAACGGTATCTGATCCTTGGCCAGTTCCACGGTGCTGGCCAGCTTGCCGGATTCCAGCGCGGCACGCAGCAGTTCGAGCACGGCGACTTCCTTCTGCAGTTCCTTGTTGCCCGAAGTTGCGCCGCCTTTGCTTTTTTCCAAACGCTTCATGACGCGGTCCAAATCGGCGATGATGAGCTCTGCTTCAATGATCTCGCGGTCGCGCTGCGGTGCCACCGAGCCTTCGACGTGAATGACGTCGCCGCCTTCGAAAATACGAACCACGTGGCAGATGGCGTCGACTTCACGGATGTGCGAAAGGAAGGCGTTGCCAAGTCCTTCGCCCTTGCTGGCGCCTTTCACCAATCCTGCAATGTCGACGAATTCCACGATGGTCGGTACTGTTTTTTCTGGTACCACGATCTCGGCCAATTTCTTCAGGCGTGGGTCCGGGACTTCCACCACGCCGACGTTCGGCTCAATGGTGCAGAACGGATAGTTGGCAGCCTGCGCGCCGTGGCTGCGGGTGAGTGCGTTGAACAGCGTCGATTTTCCAACGTTGGGCAACCCGACGATTCCGATTTTCAGACCCATAATGCGAGTGTGGTAGGGGAGTCTGCTTGCCGTGCGAAGGCCGCAGGCGAAGCGATGTGTCTCCCATGTGACGCCGCAGCATACCATACGACATTCATCAAGTTGTCAGGGAAAGTTCACTGGTAGCCCAAAAGTCCCGTAGGAGTGGGGGTAGTCCTTGCATGAAGTGCAGAATTCCACTTGCGCGGAAATGGAGAAAGAGTTCATGGTTCTCCTCCTATGATCAAAGCACTCCGCATTGCAGCTGTCATTTCATTGCTGTCCTGCCAGATGGCATTTGCCGCTGAGCCGCTGTCGTTCCAGCCATTCGTTCTTCCGGATGGCGTCATTACACGCGCACAGCTTGTGGAGACGGTCGTACGTCAGTTGTATCCGTCGGCGAAGAACGATGCATGCTTCAAAACGCTGTCGCCCTCCGACTATTGGTTGCTGTTCAGCGACGTGTCGGTGCGGGAGTCGTATGCACCCGCTCTGTGCTATGCCATGAAGACCGGCATGATTCGCGGTTACCCCGATGGCTCGTTCCTTCCCGATCGTCCGGTGAACTTTGCCGAAGCTTCCAAAATTTTGTCGCGGGCATTCGATTTGTCATCCGAAATTTATGGTACCAGCGAGGGTCCGTGGTACCGGGCACCCGTCTTGGCGCTGGAAAAACATGCCGCCATTCCCGAGTCCATTCGCGGTTTCAATCACGCGATGACCGGTGTGGAAGTGCAGGAAATTGTCGATCGCCTGGTGAATGGTGACGAAAGTCGTGCTTCGCGTACGTATCGCGAGTTGCAGGTGCGCTGAGATATTGACAAATATGTATAAATGGGGTAAAAATACTCCCTATGCATTCACGCCGAGTGCTTGCCATCGCTGTGTCCGTCGTCTTGTTGATGCCTTCTACGGCTATCCAGGCCATGGGATTCGTGGATTTAGACGGATCTCCGTATGAGCCTGCGATTCTTGCTTTGGCAGGCGAGGGGATTGTTTCCGGCTATCCGGACGGAACAACTCGGCCGTTTGGACGCTTGAACCGTGCCGAGGCGCTGAAAGTCATTGTTGCTGCTCAGAAGAACTTTTCTCAGGAGCTTGGAGATACCAAGAGCAATATGCCGACCATTCCGTTGTTTTCCGACGTTGAACAAAAGGCATGGTACGCGCCGTATTTGGAAGTGGCATTCAGCAATAAAGTTATTACCGGGTACCCGGATAACTTGTTTCGCCCACAATCGAATCTGAAAACCGAAGAGGCCATTGCCATTGCCCTGCGTGCCTACGACATTCAAGGGGTGCAGGAGTTTCAAACTTCTCC
Source organism: uncultured Candidatus Peribacteria bacterium (assembly GCA_964458645.1). Lineage (GTDB taxonomy): Bacteria > Patescibacteriota > Gracilibacteria > Peribacterales > Peribacteraceae > DAORHV01. The sequence goes on from CAYWJU010000002.1 coordinate 60,940, forward strand.
GCATATCGACAACTACCCCGGCGAATGGTTTACGCCGTACGTGAACGCCGCCATTCAACGTAATCTTCTGGATACCAACAGCCGTATGCAGTTGGGTTCAGCTATCACTCGCGGTCAATTCTTTAGCATGGTGCAACGCATTCGTACGGGTGGCACGCCGCAGGTTGCAGTCATCAGCGTGTCGTCATCCCAGCCGTCGGTGCAGGCATATCTTCCGACTCCGCAGCAAGGTTCCCAGGCATCGGTTGCCACAGTTTTCCAGCAGCCCGTTGTGCAGCCGCAACCGGTACAACAGCAGCCTCAGCAGCAGATCATTCCGCAGGCGTATGCACAGGCTCAGCCCCAACCGTCCAGTTCGCAAGTTGCAGTACGTCGCGCACAACATACCGGCGTCGTTGATACGGCCACGGCATTGCAGTTTGCATCGGCAAAAGATTTTGCCATTTCCATTCCCAGCCTTGGCATCGTCGATCTTACGGTCACACATCCAGACAATCCCACTACCCAAAAAGGAGTGCTTGCGCCGCTACAGGTAGGCGTCGGGCATCTGTTTGCTAACCCCGGCGAAGGCAGCAAGATCATGATTTACGGCCATAGCAGCGGCTATCCGTGGGATTTGTCGCAGTTCACCAAAATTTTCCGCACCATTAACAAGGTTGCTGTCGGCGAGCGCATTTACCTTACCTATAACGGCAACTTGTACGTGTACGAAGTGGTGCTGAAGAACGCGGTTGCGGTGAAAGACACCACGCCGTTCGAGCCCGATGAAAACGGCGAAGAGCTTATTCTGTACACTTGCTGGCCGCCAGATTCGATCTCACAGCGCTACTTGGTGCACGCCATGCCGATTGACGTGGTGGCCCTTCGGTAAAGAGCGTCGCTCGATGTTCGTTCGGCATTTTTTTGTGTGCTCGTTTACCGCACCACCCCCCACCACAGCTCTCCCACCGGCGTCTCCGGCATGGGCGGCACCTGCAACTCCGGTCCCAGCACGTCCGACAACACCGTAATCAGCTGTCCCCAGGTGAGTGCTTTCCCATCGCCCACATTCCCCATGCGCCACACCTCGGCGTCCTGCACGCCGGTCAATTCCTGCAAGATGCTCGTCTTCAGCTCTGCAAACACGCCTTCCGCCTCCAATCTGGTCATGGCTCCCGTCCGTACCCGCGTGTACAGCACGTACGACGCAAGCAGCCTGCTCGCATTCGTCACCGACACCGGCGCACTGAAGTCTTTCTGTTCTTCCAGCGTCAAATCCTGCGCAAAGCTCAGCGGTGTCAGGTCGAACTCCCGAATCGGACGTTGGAAGCTGTGCAGCAACCGCTGCACGTACGTCGTTCCATCCGCAGTGCCAAACACCCGGTCTGGCGAGAAGATGCGGTTGGCCGTGCCTCCGCCACTCACATCCACGCCCCCTCCTCCCAAGCGCTGCACCGCATCGGAGTAGCTCTCCAGCGGATGACACGTCATCTTCATGCCCGCATCCACCAGACCGATCCAGGTCACCGGCTTGTTCGCACCCACGCCGATCGTTCCTGCCTGCACACCGTACTCACTTGGGCGTCCGGTCATCAGCCACCGTGTGCGTCCTTCGGCATCGCCCGTTCCCACCGACAGCAACAACTGCAAGCGCTGGAACAAGTTTCCTTCCGCATTCGGCAGAATGTCCGACCGCACCGATGTCGCACGACCAATGTCTTGCACCATGCACGGACGACGATCAATCACGCCTGCCGCCGCCAAGTACTCCTGTTCCATGCTCTGATCCCAGCGCACTTCATCCGGCAATGCCGACAGCGTCAGCTTGCCTCCCGCAAACGCCGCCTTCACCAGCAAGTCAGCCGCCTCCGACGGCGTCACGCCGCCTCCCAGAGCCACTTCGAACCCGCGTGGCAGCACGCCTGCTTGCTTCAATGCGGCAAACACACCGCTCGTTCCATCGTCCTCCGTCGCATCCGGCGGCAATGCCGCCGTTCCATCCGTCTTCAGCTTCAACACGGCCGCCACCATCGCCATGGCCTCACGCTTCGTCACCGGAGCATCGCCATCGGCAACCAGCACTCCACCCGCATTCCTGCCCACCGGAACACCCTGGGCGAGCAGCGCGTACGCATTGCTCATCCACGACGTTCCTCCCGCAGTCTCCGGCACCGGCACATCGGCCAGCACCCCCGATGTCCATCCTTGTTCCTTGGCGGCCGACCGCAATCCTTCCCGCAGCGCATCGCCGCTCTTCGACAAGCTCAGACACTGCGTTCCGGCCAGCAGTTCAATGAACTCCTTGCGGCTCACCAATGGCTCAGCCAATGCGCCGTCCTTCACCAACTGTTGTCCGTACAAGTTCTGCAAACTCCAGAGCAACGCCTGGGCAACGCTCTTGCCATCCGTCTCCACCGTTCCAATGCTCAGACACGGTTTGTAGCCAAGCAGTTTCTGGCTCTTCCAGCCCAACCCCACCGTCACCGTTTCTCCTGCCACAACCTCCACCGATTGCCCTTCTGCAGTCGCTACATATCCTTGCAGCACACCAGACGAATCCACCGCCTGAACAACGTATGTTCCGGCCGGAAGGCTCATCTCGAATGCTCCATTCACGTCCGCCACCACCGCCTGCGTCACCGCAGCACCTTCCACGTCCGTTCCCGTCGCCTCCACCCGCACGCCGCCGAACGCCGTACGCTCACCCTTTTCCTTCTTGCCGTTGCCGTTCACGTCCACGAACAGTTGCCCCGCAAGCGTGCCAGACGGCACCCCGGCCTCACCGCCTCCCGACTCTTGCCCGGACAACCAGTAGCCGCCACCGCCACCGCCCTCACCGCCGCTTGTCGTTCCTCCGCCACCCGTACTGCCACCCGTCGTTCCTCCGCCACCGCCACCTACCAAACAATCGCTGCCGATGGTCAGCGTCTGTTCAGCCGACTCACTGCTCAGCCTCAGCCCCGTATCCACCGTCTTCACTCCCCAGTAGTACGTTGCTCCGCACGCCAACCGATTCACCAACCGCTGCCGGCTCTGTCCATTCGGCATCATGCGATCCGCATAGTTCGGACTGGCCACCTTGCCCGAAATCACATCGTGCCCATTCGACACCGTTCCCACCCGCACCTGGTACTGCAGCTGCCGTGTCGGTGTAATCGCATCCGAACCGGAGCCCCAGGACAGCAGCACGTTGGAACCGCTGGCGTAGTAAACAGTGATTCTGGCACTGTCGAGATAGGCAGTGGTGGTTCCGGCCGCGATTGTTTTCTCTGCTGCGATTGCTACGCCGATGTTGGCGTTGACGTCGGCCGGAGTCCATGTTTGCCCCCAGAGATCGGTGGAACCGCCGTAAGGAATGAAGAGATCAACAGCGGTCGGCCAGTCGGTGACGGTGGCTTTGTCGGTGCCGCCGATCACGCCGTTTTTGGCAAGCCGTACGCTTCCATCATGAATGACTGTGGCAGGCGTTTGGGCGCGCTTCTCGACTTCCACGAGAATACCGACAACGACTGTGTCGTTGGGGATAGTGAATCCAAAACTCGAAACCAGCAGGTAGTTGCTGGTAACCGCGCCCGCTAAGTCCACTGTTGCGAAGGCGTTGTCGCTCGCATTGATATTTGCTGTGTTCGTCCACGCGACGCTGCCGATGCTGACATCGTTGGTGCCCATGATGCCGTAGACCGGGGAGAATGCGATAGCATTGACGGATCCTGTTGCAGTGAAGCCAGATGCGGGCGCAGCCGGTACCGTATTTGCCAACGTTGCCGACTGATCGCTTGTATAGATACGGTTGACGTTGCCGCCAGTAAAACAGCCGTCATCCATGTTGCCGGCAACGTAGTCTAGGTCACCGTCGGCTTCGATATCGCCTATCGCCACGACGTTCGTACAGTCGCCCCTTTCCGTCGTTGGCGAGCCGCTGTCGGTAAAGGCGCCGGCGCCGTTATTGAACCAGATGCGTGTGCCGCCCACTGTATCGAGCGCATCGGATGCACCAAGAACAATATCCAAATCGGCATCGTTATCCACATCCGCCAGGGCAAAACTGCGTACCTGAGCAAGTCCGAAGAGCACACTTCCAATCGTCATTTCACCCGCGCCGTTATTCGTAATGGGGTAAATTTGTCCGTTTTCACCCGAGACCAGAATGTCGATATCGCCATCGTTATCAATGTCGCCAGTCGCAACATGTTTGTTGTAGGGGGTCGTTACGATTGTTCCCGTCCAGTGCGATGTGAATGCACCGGTACCGCTGTTTTTGTAGAGCTCGACCGTATGTCCGTTTGGCTGTGTAAAAACCAAATCCAAGTCGCCGTCGCTGTCGAAGTCGGCCAACGCCATGGCCCAGCCCTTGGGCAGCGTAGACGGTACTTGGGTGAAGCTGCCGTGTCCGTTATTCAGTTGCACCGCGGATGCTAGCGAATAGACATTGCTCATTACGACACGGTCCAGGTCGCCATCGTTATCCACGTCGGCCAATCGAATGACGCTATAACTTGCGTCTAACGTCATGCACTCGGCAACATCGTTCGGATCGGTAAAGACTGCGCTTCCATTGTTAAAATATGTGCGAAGACAGTTTGTATCGTATGCGCCCGTAATATCCAAATCTCCATCGCCATCCACGTCGCCCGCGACAAAATCTTGAAATTGCCCCGAGCGTCCGAAGGTGGAATGCGCGTATGTTCCAGTACCGTTGTTCAAATACAGATCATTCAAGTCCGTTCCGGGCCCATCGTAGTTTCCGGCGACGTAGTCCAGGTCACCGTCATTATCGAAGTCGGCCATGATGGTCGCCCGTGTATGCTTGGATTCGACACTGGATGCATGCAGCGTATAGGCCATGGCATACACCGTTTCCACCAGCAGCGTGCACAGCAGTGCCAATGCCAAGGACAGGATTGCGGTGCTGATGATTTCGGTACGTCCCGGCAAGCGCGGGTGTGTTGCTTCAATGTTCGCCAGCGACGTGTATTGCACGCGTGCGTGGTTGGCGATGGCATTCCATTCCACAACCAGAGCGATGGACATCAGTGCTACGGCTGTAGTCAGCAATCCGATCTCTTTCACCTCCAAGACAATAGCGCCCATGAGTGGGAGAATCGGCCAGGCATGTATCGCCTGCATGCCAAGAAGCACTGCTCCGACAACGAATGCCGTTACCAGAACGGCTGCCAGTGCGAAGGGGAATATTCGTTGCAACTGCACGAAAGGCGTGGAAAAAGTATCCCTTGATTGTACCACAAAATCGCATTCCGGACCAGAGGCTAATGGCTTCTGACCGACGTCGCCTACGGCTATGCCGGATCGGACTCAGGCCCCGATACGCCGGATGATTTCCCGATCAACAAATTCCTTGTCACGGCCGTACTTCAGGCGAGAAAGCTGCTTGTAGGCTTCGACCGCTTTCACGTCCTTGGCATAGGTTGTTTCCAGCCACGGTTTTGGCACTTCCATAGAGAACGATCGTGACGGCTGACCGTCCACCGACAACTTGATACATGCCTTGAAGTTATCCAGGTTCACCAAGTCCTGCTCGCTGAATACCGGCGCCATTTCCTTGGCGCAGAACTCGGCGTCTTGCGGACCGATCTTGTACAACATCATGGTGCCGACGTTACCGAATACGGCGCTCTTTAAGTTCACCGCGCCCGACAATTTGCTGTCTTTCTCCAGCTGGTCCAAGTACTGGTGCGCGATAACGAGTCCCAGGCGGTACTTGCGTGCCTCGGACAGAATGGACTCGATGGAGTCGGTGACGTAGTTCTGGAATTCGTCGATGTACAGGAAGAAGTCCTTGCGGGCTTTGGCTTCCTGGCGCTGGCGACGCATGGATGCTACCTGGATTTTATTCACGATGATCATACCCAGCAGCTTGCTGTTTAAGTCGCCGATAAGACCTTTGGACAGGTTCATCAAAATGATTTTCTGGCTATCCATCACCTCCTGGAAATCGAACGAACTCTTTACCTGGCCGACAATATTGCGGATGAGCGTGTTGGTCGTGAACTGGCCGAACTTGGCGGCGAAATAGGGGATCATCTCCTGTTTTTCGCGCTGGCCGGTAGCCGCCATCTGCTTGTCCCAGAACGACTTCACGATCGGGTTTTTCAGCTTGGCGATCTTGTATTTTGCCCACTCGTCGTCGGTGAACAGGCGCACCAAGTCGGTAATGGCACCGCCTTCGTCCTCGTCGGCCATCAACGTGAGACAGCCGTTGCGGAAGTAGTCCTGGATGCGCGGGCCGAAAATTTCTTCGCCGAACATCTTCACCATCATGCTCATAGCGTCGAGTGCGATAAGGTCTCGCTCTTCGTCGTTCTTGCCCTCCAGCATGTTCAGGCCCATCGGCCGGCCGGTATCTGCCGGGTTGAAGTAAATGACGTCGTCGGCACGTTCGCGTGGCACGTACGGCAGCAAGTCTTCAATCAGTGAACCGTGCGGATCGACCACGCAGATGCCGTGCTTTTTGTGGAAGTCCTGGCGTGCCATTAGCTGGATGACCGATGATTTACCGGTACCTGTCTGACCGATGACGTAGAAGTGGCGGAAACGGTCTTCGTTCTTCATGAAAATTTTCTTCTTCTCGCCGCGGTAGGTGTTATAGCCGAGGAATAGGCCTTCCTCGGGAATGTTCTTGGGACACGGCGCGATCTTGAAGTTCTGCCATTTGATCGTGCTGACCTTGTTGTACTTAATGTTCGGGAAATGGAAGATGCTGGCCAATTCGGCGGTGCCGAGCAGCAACTTCTTGCTGAACCAGCGCTGCCACAGCGGGCGGCTGGGGTTGCGGCGAATGAAGCGGTAAATCAGGTTGATGTTCGAGTGGTAGCGCGTGCGCTTGAAGCTGTTGCCGCGGATATCGTTGAACTGCGAAAAGCCACCCACAATCGTGTCCAGCAGCATGTTGCTGCGGTCGGCGGTTTCGGCCGAAGCAACGATGCGGATGACCGCCGTGAAGCCCGGTGAGTTGGCTTTTTCGTCCATGCCTTTGCTGAGCTCCTCCACCATGCTGGTGATGCGCTCGCCGCTGGACGTTTCCTTGAACTGGTCTTTGCCGTCCGACGAGAACATGTCGACCAGCGAGCTGATCCACGACATGGGGTTTTTCCACGAGAAGCCGCCGCCTTTCTTGGGGTTGAGCAGTTTCTGGGCTTCCTTCTGCACCTTATCCTGCCACTTGGGCAGTAGCGGGCGCAGCACCACCTGCACCGCGGCGCCTTCGTTCTTGCTCAATTTGGAGAACGCGTTGGTAATGGCGTTGAACGGGTCGCTCTTCAAGTGCTGGTAGCTCTTGAACGGATAGACGAAACTCTTGGATGGCAGCAGGTACGTGGACGACGTCACCGAGTTTTTCGTGAAGATGTTGTAGTCCTCCACTTCGTCGATGACCGCGTCGGGGTAGAACGAGGTGATCTGCTTTTCGATGATCGGTGCCACGCGACGCGGCGCAACCACGAAAATAAGGATTTCGCCGGCCAGCGCTGCGTACTCGAACGAGATGAACGGCGAACCTTTCCAGTGTCGCTGAATGCTGCTTTCGGCCAAGCTTCCAAACGTCTGGTACAGGTGGTCCATGACGCCCAGTACTTCTTTAAAATCTTTGCCGGTCGAGAACTGTTCTGATTCCTGCTCCTTGTCTTCTTTGCCCTCTTTTTTCGGCATCAGAATCTGCAAGAAGACGAGCTGCTTTTCGCGTTTGCGGTCCTCCATCCGGCGCATCATTTTCAGCCCATGACGGATTCCCAGCACAATTGCCGCGATGCTGCCGATAAGGATGAGAAATGTCTGCACGTTTCTATGGTAACACTTTTACGTCGTTCTTTGCTTACGGTCGTCCTATCACCCCCCACCACAGCTCTCCCACCGGCGTCTCCGGCATGGGCGGCACCTGCAACTCCGGTCCCAGCACGTCCGACAACACCGTAATCAGCTGTCCCCAGGTGAGTGCTTTCCCATCGCCCACATTCCCCATGCGCCACACCTCGGCGTCCTGCACGCCGGTCAATTCCTGCAAGATGCTCGTCTTCAGCTCTGCAAACACGCCTTCCGCCTCCAATCTGGTCATGGCTCCCGTCCGTACCCGCGTGTACAGCACGTACGACGCAAGCAGCCTGCTCGCATTCGTCACCGACACCGGCGCACTGAAGTCTTTCTGTTCTTCCAGCGTCAAATCCTGCGCAAAGCTCAGCGGTGTCAGGTCGAACTCCCGAATCGGACGTTGGAAGCTGTGCAGCAACCGCTGCACGTACGTCGTTCCATCCGCAGTGCCAAACACCCGGTCTGGCGAGAAGATGCGGTTGGCCGTGCCTCCGCCACTCACATCCACGCCCCCTCCTCCCAAGCGCTGCACCGCATCGGAGTAGCTCTCCAGCGGATGACACGTCATCTTCATGCCCGCATCCACCAGACCGATCCAGGTCACCGGCTTGTTCGCACCCACGCCGATCGTTCCTGCCTGCACACCGTACTCACTTGGGCGTCCGGTCATCAGCCACCGTGTGCGTCCTTCGGCATCGCCCGTTCCCACCGACAGCAACAACTGCAAGCGCTGGAACAAGTTTCCTTCCGCATTCGGCAGAATGTCCGACCGCACCGATGTCGCACGACCAATGTCTTGCACCATGCACGGACGACGATCAATCACGCCTGCCGCCGCCAAGTACTCCTGTTCCATGCTCTGATCCCAGCGCACTTCATCCGGCAATGCCGACAGCGTCAGCTTGCCTCCCGCAAACGCCGCCTTCACCAGCAAGTCAGCCGCCTCCGACGGCGTCACGCCGCCTCCCAGAGCCACTTCGAACCCGCGTGGCAGCACGCCTGCTTGCTTCAATGCGGCAAACACACCGCTCGTTCCATCGTCCTCCGTCGCATCCGGCGGCAATGCCGCCGTTCCATCCGTCTTCAGCTTCAACACGGCCGCCACCATCGCCATGGCCTCACGCTTCGTCACCGGAGCATCGCCATCGGCAACCAGCACTCCACCCGCATTCCTGCCCACCGGAACACCCTGGGCGAGCAGCGCGTACGCATTGCTCATCCACGACGTTCCTCCCGCAGTCTCCGGCACCGGCACATCGGCCAGCACCCCCGATGTCCATCCTTGTTCCTTGGCGGCCGACCGCAATCCTTCCCGCAGCGCATCGCCGCTCTTCGACAAGCTCAGACACTGCGTTCCGGCCAGCAGTTCAATGAACTCCTTGCGGCTCACCAATGGCTCAGCCAATGCGCCGTCCTTCACCAACTGTTGTCCGTACAAGTTCTGCAAACTCCAGAGCAACGCCTGGGCAACGCTCTTGCCATCCGTCTCCACCGTTCCAATGCTCAGACACGGTTTGTAGCCAAGCAGTTTCTGGCTCTTCCAGCCCAACCCCACCGTCACCGTTTCTCCTGCCACAACCTCCACCGATTGCCCTTCTGCAGTCGCTACATATCCTTGCAGCACACCAGACGAATCCACCGCCTGAACAACGTATGTTCCGGCCGGAAGGCTCATCTCGAATGCTCCATTCACGTCCGCCACCACCGCCTGCGTCACCGCAGCACCTTCCACGTCCGTTCCCGTCGCCTCCACCCGCACGCCGCCGAACGCCGTACGCTCACCCTTTTCCTTCTTGCCGTTGCCGTTCACGTCCACGAACAGTTGCCCCGCAAGCGTGCCAGACGGCACCCCGGCCTCACCGCCTCCCGACTCTTGCCCGGACAACCAGTAGCCGCCACCGCCACCGCCCTCACCGCCGCTTGTCGTTCCTCCGCCACCCGTACTGCCACCCGTCGTTCCTCCGCCACCGCCACCTACCAAACAATCGCTGCCGATGGTCAGCGTCTGTTCAGCCGACTCACTGCTCAGCCTCAGCCCCGTATCCACCGTCTTCACTCCCCAGTAGTACGTTGCTCCGCACGCCAACCGATTCACCAACCGCTGCCGGCTCTGTCCATTCGGCATCATGCGATCCGCATAGTTCGGACTGGCCACCTTGCCCGAAATCACATCGTGCCCATTCGACACCGTTCCCACCCGCACCTGGTACTGCAGCTGCCGTGTCGGTGTAATCGCATCCGAACCGGAGCCCCACAACATGAGTACATCCACCTCGTTGTAGTAGTAGACAGTGATTTTTACGTTATCGATCGATGGAGTTGAGTTTCCAACACCGCAAGGAAACTGCGTTGCGGAAAGAGCAGCACCGAAATTGGTCGCATTAATATCACTGGTCGTCCACGTTTCGCCCCACAGATCGGTAGAACCGCCGTAATCGATAAACGTGCCGCTTGGCCAAAGTGAGCCCAGGCTTTTATCTGTGCTGCCGATTACGCCGCGCTTCACGATACGTACGCCGTTGTCCCACATGCCGCAACCGCCATAGTTCTTGTTCCACGAGGCCACGATGCCGACAATCGTTGAGCCGGAAGCAATGTTAAAACCGAAGTCCGTCGCCTGCAGCCAATGCGTGGTGTGGTTGGTCATGTCCATCAGGCCGCCGCTGGCGCTGACGCTATTGAGCGTGAAGATGTTTTCCGGATGCAGCCAGGGCATAGTTCCCACACCTGCAATGTCAGTGGCCATGAGCGGCATTCTTGGCGTGGAGCCGGTAGAGCGACTTGCGCTGATGGTTGAAAGGAGTGTTGTGGGCGCAGTAGGGCTGTCGTTTGGTGTGGAGAACGCGATCGAATTCACATAGTGGCGATTCGGTCCGCCGCTACCGCCGCAGTTCGTGTCATCATTGCCGGCGATGTAATCCAAGTCGGAATCGGCATCGATATCCGCGAGTGCGACTGCAATTGTGCAATCGCTTTCTTCGGTTGGAGCTCCGATTTGACTGAATGTGCCGGATCCGTTGTTCACCCAAACCTCATTTCCAGCATTGATGCTAGTAATATCTCCTCCTCCCAGCAGAACGTCTACGTCGCCGTCGTTATCAAGATCTGCCAGGCCTACTGAGCGAGCTTCGGCAACAGTGCCGAAGGTCTGACCAAATGCAAAAGCATTTCCTGTGCCGTCATTAAGATAGGTCGACACCTGTCCGCCGATGTGCAGGGAGGCGATGATATCGATATCTCCATCACCATCCAGGTCTGCCGTATTCAGTGAATGATTGTATGCACCAGCCAACGCAGTCAATTGTGAAAAAGCCCCTGTGCCGCTATTGAGGTGTACCAAAACGCTGCTGTTAGAATTCAGCGTGGCGACGTCCGTGAATCCGTCACTGTTGAAGTCCGCTGCAGTAATGAGTGAGCAGGCCGGTAATTGCGATGCCACCTGCATGAATGCTCCGGCGCCGTCATTGCGGAACGCCGATAGGCCATATCCGCTGACCGGACAGCCAATCACATCCAAGTCGCCGTCGTTGTCCATATCGGCGAGTGCAATATTCATAAATGTAACTACGCCACCAGTATAAAAATCGGACGCCGTGAAGTTTCCAGAGCCGTCGTTCAGGTACTTCGTCAAAGTGTTGACTGTAAACGGTGTTCGCAGGCCAATCAGGTCTATATCTCCGTCTCCGTCAATATCTCCAGCTCGCATTGCCTTCGCAGTATGTGAAAGTCCGAAGTCTGGACCTGGCGTGAAGACGGCGGAACCATTGTTGGAGTACAGATTGTTTTTTTGAATATCGGTGCTGTCGCTGTTTGCGGCCACGTAGTCCAAATCGCCATCGCCATCGACATCGAAGACGGGTAGAGCGATAGTTTTTTTGGATTCAGCTGTAAAGCTCAGTAGTGAAAAACTCACGGGAAACGCGGCGTAGACAATCGCTGCGAACTGCGCAGTCAGAATGCATACGGCCAAACCGAATACGGCGACTTGTAGACTTTCGTTCCAATGTGGCAGGCGCAAACGGTGCAATTCGACATGGGACAGCGATACAGAATGCACTCGCCATTGATTCGCAACTGTGTGCCATAGCTCGAAGAAGCACACCAGCGAAAGGAGGAGGCCGAGCGATACCAATGCGACTGCCAGTGCGCCAGACGTGTCTGCAACCGGACTGTCTGTGCCGTAGTTCATTGCAAACCGTTGAGCCAGCAGCCATAGGGCTAGCCCTGTACTAAGCAGGTGTATGCAGCCGAGAATTGCGGTCGACCGTGAAACGCGCATAATCCTCTTATTGTAGCAGAAAAACACCCTTTTTGAAAGAGCGTCATGGCTCCGTCTCTGGCGATTACGCGGCCTTACTCTTCACCAGGCGCTCCACCATTTCCATAAGCGATTTGATCGTCATGTCTTTCTTCACAAAGTAATCATCTACCTTCAGTGCTGCACCGCGGTCACGGTTTGCTTGGTCGGCGAAATTGGTCAGGATGATAATCGGAAACGTGCGCATGTCGGGCGCAAGCTTCTCCAGCACGCCGAAACCATCGAGCACCGGCATGTTGATGTCCAGCAGCATCAGATCAGGCTTTTTGGCTTGAATAAGAGCCAAAGCCTCTTGTCCGTTGGTGGCCGTACGCACCGAATAGACGTCCTTATTGAACTTGCGCATATACAAGTCCCGGAGGACCGTATCGTCTTCGGCGATGAGTACGTCGTACATGACCATTAGGCACATCATACACGAAAACGCCCCAAAAGTGAAGAAGTGTTTGTAGGGGGCAACAGTGGAGAGGGGTTTTTCACGACAAAAAAGGTTCGGAGTTGCATGGAGCATTCCGAACCTTCTGAGTCTTAAAAACCTTTTTAGCCTTTTCTTTAGACCGCGACGCGTACGTAGGCAGTCACATTGGCGGCACCGAGCATTTTGCCGACGGTCATGGTCTGGTCCTTCACGAACGTCTGAGTGATGAGTGCGTTTTCCTCGCGGAATTTCTTTTCCTTGCCGATCATGATTTTTTCCATGATTTCGGCCGGCTTCTTCTCTTTCGCCAGCTGATCCTTCCAAATGTCGCGCTCCTTGGCGACGGATTCGGACGACACTTCCTCGGGCTTCACGTACGTCGGATTCATGGCGGCGGCATGCATGGCCACGTCGGTTGCCTGTGCAGACGTTCCGCCATCCAGACCGACGACCACGCCGATCTTGCGATTGCTGTGAACGTAGCTGCCGATCACACCGGCTTCCACGACCTTGGTCTCGCCAACGGACACGTTCTCGCCGAGCTCCAGCACGGCGGCCGGAACTTTGTCCTTGGCGTAGGTGTCTAGGCCAGATTGTCCTTTGTCATGCAGCGTCTGGGCCAGCGTCTGACCGAGCGTGGTGAACGGTTCGGAGCGTGCAACGAAGTCGGTTTCGCATTTTACGAACACGAGTGCAGCTTTCTTTGCCGAAGTGGCAATGAAGATGCCGCCTTCGTGCTGCTCGCGATCAGCCTTCTTCACGGCCTGGGCCTGGCCCTTCTTACGCAAGATTTCAATCGCCTTGTCGGTGTCGCCGTTGGCTTCGTCGAGGGCGTTCTTGGCAGCCAGGATTCCGGCGCCGGTGCGGGCGCGCAGTTCAGCGACTTGTGCGGGTGATACAGCCATAGTTTTTGGTGGAAGGTAGGTGAGTGGAGTACGGTAGGGGATTACTCAGCGTCTTTGTCGTCTTTGGCCGAAGCGCGGTCGGAGGCCAGTTCGTCCTGCACGGTCTTCAAGATGAGCGTAATGGACTTCACTGCGTCGTCGTTCGACGGAATGAACACCTTGAAGGCGTCCGGGTCGGCGTTGCTGTCGCAAATGCCGTACAGTGGCAGGCCGATCTTCTTTGCTTCCAGAACAGCGACGCGGTCGCGGACGGCGTCGACAACGAACATGGCGTCGGGCAGACCCGTCATGCCGGCCACACCGGACAGTGCAGAATCCAACTTAGCCAGTTCCTTGCGGAGCTGCGTCTGTTCCTTCTTGGTGTACTTCTCCACTTCGCCGGTCTTGAACGAGTTCTGAAGATCCAGGTAGTAGCGGATGCGGTGCTTCAGGGTTGCCCAGTTGGTGAGCAGTCCCGGGACCCACTTCTTGGTAACGACCGGCTGGCCGGTAGCGCGGCTGAGCTGTTCGATCGGCTGGAGAGATTGGAGCTTGGTGGAAACGAACAAGATCGTCTTGCCGCTCTTCTGAAGGGCTTTGAGTTCCTCGCACGTCTTCACCAAGGCCTTGCGCGTTTTGGCGAGGTCGAAGATGTGAATGCCACGGCGGACGCCGAACAAGTACTGCTTCATCTTGGGGTTCCACTTTTCTTTGCGGTGGCCGAAGTGGCAAGCGGCCTGGACCAAATCTTTTTCCGACGGAATCGGCATTGTAGAAGGGGGAATGAGCATGGCATACGCGCAGCCGCTTGCTCTGGTGATGGGTGGTCCTTGGGTTCAAACTCCCGACATCTTCTCGCCGAGCGCGGAGGATCCTCCTTTCGGAGTCAGGACCGCAGCGATCAATCGGGAGCGAGCCGCCCCTCGTTCTTCAACGGGGCGCGGTAGGTGCTTTATACAGGTTCTGATCCCCTTTGTGCAAGCTTTGGTAGCCCCTTACTTGTCGTTTCCATTTCCAGAGAAATAGGCCATGACCGCGCGAAACTTATCACGGAGGTAGATGCCGAGGTCACTAAGATGCTCGTCTACTTCGGGTGCCGCATTGCGCTTTTCGCGTTGTTCAGGCTGTTCCCAGGGGCGAGTCGTCATCGTGTGCTTGGTAAGTGCCTCGCGTTCGACGCGCACTTGGCGATTACGGAAAATCGGCATACGCAATGTGGGGAAGGTATGAGGTTGACTGTAAGGAGTCTTTGGAAGTGGTCAAGAAAATGATGTAGGACGAAGACGAAAAAGACTCCAGGACTCCAGGGCTTCAAAAAAATAGGAGAATCTCCGGAGTCAAAAAACGACCCATCAGGGTCGTTTTTAAGGAGTTGCCAGAGTCTTAGTTTTTGAGTTTTCCGATCAGCTCATCGATCGTCACACGCTCTTGTTTCAACGTGTCACGGTCGCGAATCGTCACGGTGTCCTTGGCGCCTTGTTCGGTGTCTTCGCCCAGCGTTCCGAAGTCGACGGTAATGCACTTGGGCGTGCCGGTTTCGTCTTGGCGGCGGTAGCGCTTGCCGATGCTTCCGGTGAGATCGAAATCAATCGTCAGGTCGGTTTCTTGAACAAGTTTTGTGTACACATCTTGAGCCTTGGCAACGAGGTGTTCCTTCTTGCTAAGCGGCAGAATAGCTACGTCCACTGGGGCCATTTTCGGAGCGAATTTTAGCACCGTGCGCACGTCGTCTTCGGCTACTTTTTCCTCGTTGTACGCTTCCAGCAAGAGTGCCAACACGGCGCGCGTCAGACCGAACGTCGGCTCGACTACATACGGCAAAAACTTTTTCTTTGGGTCGTCCGGATCGGTGTACTTCAGGTCCTGCCCCGAGAACTTCTCGTGCTGTGTGAGGTCGAAATCCGAGCGGTTGGCCAAACCGAATAATTCCCCCCAACCCCACGGGTACATGTACTCGATGTCCAGTGTGCGGCTGGAGTAGTGCGACAACTCTTCCTTGGTGTGCTCGCGGATGCGCAGACGCTCGGCGGAAAGCCCGATGTCCAAGCACCACTGCCACATTGCATCTTTCCACTTTTCGAAGTGGACGCCTTCCGTTCCCGGTTCGATGAAGTACTCGATTTCCATCTGCTGGAATTCACGGGTGCGGAATGTGAAGTTGCCGGGAGTGATCTCGTTGCGGAATACCGTGCCGACCTGCGCGATTCCAAACGGCAGGCGCTTGCGCATGGTTTGCGACACGCTCTTAAAGTCCACGAACATGCCTTGGGCCGTTTCCGGACGCAGGTAAATGTCGCTGCCTTCGCCTTCCACTACGCCTTGTTCGGTCTTGAACATGAGGCTGAACTTCTTGGCCACGGTCCAATCCACGCTTTTGCAGTTCGGGCAGGCGATCTTCTCGGCCATGAGCATCGGCTGCACCTGGTCGAGCTTCAGAATGGCTGCGGCCTCCACACCCATTTTTTCTTCAATGAGTTTGTCGCCGCGGAAGCGCTGCTTGCATTTCTTGCAGTCCACCAGCGGGTCGCCGAAGTTGCTGACGTGGCCGCTGGCTTCCCAGACTTTGGGGTTCATAAGAATGCCGCTCTCCAAACCCACCATGTCTTGGCGGCTGCGGACGAAGCGGTTCCACCACAATTTCTGCACGCGGCTTTTCAGTTCCAATCCCAGCGGGCCGTAGTCCCAGGTGTTCGCCAGTCCGCCGTAAATCTCGGAGCCCGGAAACACGAATCCGCGGCGTTTGCAGAGCGAGACGATTTGGTCGAGGGTGGTGGCGGGCACGGGTGAGAGATGGGAAGCGGCCCAGAGCATAGCAGGAAACGGGCGCTTTTGCGGAGTCCAAGGAGTCTTGGCGTCACGGAGTCGCGTCCTGCTTTATCAGAAGCCAAAAATCCGGTATACTGTATTCAATACCAATATCCAGTCCATGCCTCCGGAGAGCCGTGAACCATTGAACGAGTCGCAGGATGCTCACCTGAGAGTGAATCTGCCCGAACGCCCGAACCCGGCGCTGCCGTTTGCCGATGCCCAAAATAAAGAGCTGGATGCCGCCCGCGCGAAGTACTGGAAGGCAGCCGAGGATTGTTCGGTATTTCCGCTTACAGACGAAGCCAAAATCGCACTGCGACTCATCGGCGAATTAGGCCCCAAGCATTTCAAGGCTATTAACGACAAGTACGACAAAA
Organism: uncultured Candidatus Peribacteria bacterium; assembly: GCA_964458645.1. Taxonomy (GTDB): domain Bacteria; phylum Patescibacteriota; class Gracilibacteria; order Peribacterales; family Peribacteraceae; genus DAORHV01. Next base: position 77,545 of record CAYWJU010000002.1, read on the forward strand.
TCCGCACTCTGGTTGCCAGTTGCCAGCGGCGCATTGAGACCTCGCATGCGGAACTGGAAAAAACGAGAAAAGAACTGAAGGAGCTGAACAAGCCTTTTGGACTGGTGCAAGAGTTGGTGGGCATGCGGAAGGTCATCTCAAAAGATGGAGTTGCCGAAGCGAATCTGATTCTCGATCTGGAGGATAGGATAAAGGCACTCACGGCACTTGCTGATCCGTCCGTCCCGCCCGAATACGCGATGTATCAGCTGGACCAAATGACCGCTCCCGGTGCGGGAGTGCGCTATGACTTTTCAGCTTCCGATGCTGCAAACAAGGACGTGAACAGGAAGGCCGACAAATGGGAGCAGAGCCTCGATGCGGTCGACCAGGCGGTCGGCATGGTCAGCAAGGCCGTTCCATGGGGCCCGGAGGTGTACATCGCCATGAAGTCGCTGGGTGGGACGATCGGCGGGGGTAACAGTGAAGAGATCATTCAGAAGAACATCCGGCAGTATCTGGAAATCCGCCTTGGCAAAGGCGCACGGGTAGCGTTGGCCGGAGCGGAGCACCACGATGAAATTCTGCTGGTGCTGAAGGAATCCGACAAACTGGCCGAAGTCATGCCCGAGTTGTTGCCACTGCTCGAAGAGGCCGCACCGGTTGCCGCTGATCAGGCAGAAAACAATGCGTCGCTGCTCACCAGGAAAATCCTCAAGGGATTCATCAAGCGAAAGTTCCCCAAGCTCGCTGCCGCGAAAGGGATTACCGAAGAACTCGTAGATGGCGCATCCGCCACCGATGCCGTTGCCGCCAATCGCAGGAACCTGCTCCGAGCTACCAAAAAGAGTGCTCCGGTCGTGAAAACAACCACCAACGTTGTTGCGGACGAAGCTGCGGGCAAGCTTCAGACCACTGAGTATAAAATCGACCGTTTCCAGAAAGCGGTGAAGGAAAAGATGGCCGAGCACGCAATTGATCCTGCGTTGCAGGCCGAAATTGAGCAGACGTTGGCCGAAGTTCTCCGGGAGCGACTTGAGGCAGGGCAAAAGGCGAAATAGCCGACTTCCACGCTGGCAAGCCACCTACCGAGCATCGGTGTATTTCTTTATTTTAAGCCAAAAATCTGCTATAATCCTAAGATTTTATCAACTGAATGACTATCCCGATCATCATCGGCGTTGTGATCGTAGCGTTCATCCTCATCCGAGTGTGGACGGGAGCCATGAACATTACGTCGGTCGAAAGCCAGTCCTTGGCCGACGTGGAAAGCAAGCATCCGTACCTGCCAAGTCTGAAAGTCATGATTGCGGCAGTCGTGGTTACGGCAGTCGTTATTTTCTTGTCGGTGCAGTACGGCAAGGGCACGACGCTGTTGACCAGCGTGGTGGATCAGTCCACTGCCTATCGCTCGTTGTTCGTGTTCTTGGCGATTCTGGCATTCGGTATTTTCGACCAGGCTCGTTGGCACGGTTCGAAGGATCGGTATCGATACTTTTTTGCGTTCGTGCTGGGTACCGTCGTTACATGGATTCTTATTGCGTTCAAACGTGCGATTTTTGAAACAGGCATTCAGCAGGATCCGTTCCTTGTGGCACTGGGTGTCGTGTGTGTTGTCATCGCTTGGAGGTTTTTGTTCGGTCCTTGGAGTGCGAGCATTAAGGCCACGGTGCTCGGCACATTCGTCTTCTGGGTGTCGTATGCCATTTTGCGACATTCCACTAGTGAAATGCTGCTCTCCACGGCGTTGGCATCACTTGTTGCCATTGTGCCGGTGATCGTCTGGTGCAAGTTGTTTTTGTCGTATCATCGGCAGCGTCTGAGCATCGTATTCCTGGCGTTCTTTGCCGGCATGCTCTCCACCGCGCCGATCTTGTTTTACCACGAGCTGATGATGCATTCGATTCAGCTCAACTTCTTTTTGTTCAAAGTCGTCCCGCTCAGCTTCGGCAGCAGTGCGGGAGCGTTCGTGAAAACCACGTTGCTCGAGGGCGTGGGGCTGAAGACCACGCTGGCAATCGTCCTCACCACGCTGGTGACATATCTGATTGTCGGAATCATTGAAGAAGTGAGCAAATACTGGGTGTTGCGTCACAGTAGTAAGTCTTTCTTTCGGTCGATTGACGACGTCATGCAGCTGGCCATTATCGTGGCGATTGGATTCGCCTTTGCCGAGAACCTTGTGAATCCCACGTATTTCGTCGGTTTCGTTCGTAACTACCTCATCCGTCCGGAGACGCCCATGTGGGGTGCGTTCCTCGGCAATGTCATCGGCCGTTCGGTGCTCACCAATATGGTGCACATCCTTTCTACCGGCGTGCTGGGCTACTTCTTTGGCTTGGCGTTCTTTGCTTCGCCGTTGCTGCGCGATCAATTTGCTCAGGGCAATGTTCATCCGGTTATCAACTGGATCCGTCGCCTGCTCGATCTGCATACAGAGGCCGTCTATGGTCGCTTCCAAATGGCACTCGGTTTATCTGCGTCCATCATTTTGCATGGCCTGTTTGACTTCACGGTGTCGTTGCCCGATGTCCTGCCCGGAAACCCGGCCAGCATCGGTGCGCTGGTCGGTGCCGAGGCGAATTCATTCTTAAGTGGCATCGCCATCACCCTGGTGCCTGCCGTGTTGTATGTGGTCGGAGGATTGTGGTTGTTGGTCTACCTATTCGCACGCAAAGAGGACATGAAAGAGTACGGCTCCGTGGTGGAGACGCAGACGTTCATCAGCTGACCATAAGAATGGATTAACACGTGGCGTACTCCACGGTTGTTTTGCCACATCGCGGCGCGTACCATACGCGGTACCTCCCGTTTCGCGTTCGTACGAATCGGGTTTCCCACCCTGTCGTTATGTCCATGCGCAAGTCTCTCGCCGCCCTGTTCATCGCCGCTCAACTGCTTTCGCCTGCCGCTACATTCGCGCGTCCGGTGAGCGATATCGTCAATGTTTCTGCCGAAACGGTTTCCCGTATCGACTTCCTGACATGGTCTGCCGAAGTCACGGGTTTGCGCAAAAGCGACGACTGCACCTTGTCTTACACTCGCTATCCCAAGGGCCGCAAAGGAACATTGTGCTTGGCAAAGAATTCAGGAGCGCTGGAGGCATTCGGCCCTGTGACCATGAGCTACAACCTGAATAAGCCCATTTCACGCGGCGAAGCTGTAGATGTGCTCACTCAGATTATCGGCAAGCGCAAAGAGGCCGATGTCTCCGCATTCAAAGATGTAAAGACCACCCGCCAGAAGCAGGCCGTCATGAACGCCATCGCACTGAAGTGGATGAACCCGGTCCGTGCCGATGCATTCGGCTGGAACGATCTTCTCACCGGCACCGAAGCCTCGTCGTTGTTGCAGGCTGCCGGCGATGCGGTGCCGCTCCAATTCACGGTAAAAGTGAACCAGGGTACGACGACTCCGCTACCGAAGGAGGAATTGATGAATTCCATCTGGCAAATTATTCAGCGCGATTACTACAAGAAGGATGAGGTCAATGGTGACGAAGCCGCCTACAAAGCAATTGAAGGAATGGTCAGCGGTCTGAATGACCCGTATTCCACATTCTTCCGCCCCGTTGGTGCGACCGAGTTCAGCAACGGCATTAAGGGTGAAGTGAGCGGTATTGGCGCTCACGTCGAGGACAAGGGTGGCATGGTCATGATCGTGGCTCCGTTGCCGGGTTCACCGGCTGAGCGTGCAGGCTTGCAGACCGGCGACCAAATTCTGGAGGCCGACGGACATGTGTTGACCGGTATTGGCTTGGACAAAGCCGTAGGGTACATCCGCGGTGAAAAAGGTACGTTCGTAGAGCTGAAATTGCTCCGCTCCGGCATTCAAATCAGCGTTCGCGTCGAGCGTGCCATCATCTCCATCCCAGAGGTGCAGGTGAAGTGGCAGGGCGACATTGCCATCGTCGAACTGCTGCAGTTCGGCGAGACCACCGAGCGCCAAATCCGCACTGTCTTCACCGACATTGCGAAGAAGAAGCCCAAGGGCATTATTTTGGATTTGAGAAACAACCCCGGAGGCTTGCTGAGTGCGGCCGATACTGTGGTCAGCAACTTCGTTCCCCAGGGCAGCATCGTTGCCCAAGTGAAGTCGCCGAGCGAAACTCGGAATGAAATCACCCTGGATGCCCCCACCGTTTCCGATACGACGAAAGTGGTGGTGCTGGTGAACAAGGGGTCTGCCAGCGCTTCCGAAATTGTTGCCGGCGCTCTGCAGGACTACAAGCGTGCGACCATCGTTGGCGAGACGACGTTCGGCAAAGGAAGCGTGCAGGAAGTCATCTCCTTCAGCGGAGGCGAAGCCCTGAAGCTTACCGTTGCAAACTACTTCACTCCGCTTGGTAACAAGGTCGATGGTATTGGAATCAAGCCCGATATCACCGTGACTGCCGACGATCGCGATGCACAGTTGCAGCGCGCCTTGGATATCCTTCGCTAAGCAACTCGCGAGAGGGAAACCCGCTGCGGTTTCCCTCTCGCGGACTCTCCTTTCCCTGCGCGGAGCGGCTCCAGCGACGGGGCCCGCTAGACCCATCGCTTCGCCGCGCCTTGTAAAACGATACAATGCCCTCCATGCAAAAGCTCATCTTGGCCTCCGCCAGTCCGCAGCGCAAAACGCTCTTGTCTGGCCTTGGCGTAGAATTCGATGTCATCCCGAGCACCGTGGATGAAGAAGCCTGCACCGTTGTCGATCCGGCCGACCGGTCTGTCACGCTGGCGCGCCTGAAGGCCGAGGATGTTGCCGCCCGCAACCGCGGTGCGTTCGTCATCGGTTGCGACACGCTGGTGGTGGATAATAAGGGAGAGCGGCTGGAGAAGCCCGTGGATGAAGCGGATGCCCGCCGCATGCTGATGCTGCACGCCGGAACGCGCTCCACCGTGCACTCGGGCCTGTGTGTCATCAGTCCGTTCGGCGAAATGGAAGAGGGGATCTCGAGCTCGCATGTTTGGTTCAAAGAACTCAGCAAGCAAGACCTTGACTGGTGGATCGGCACCGGACAATGGAAAGACCGCTCTGGCGGATTCCAGATCGACGGGCTGGGTCAATTGATGATCGAGCGCATCGACGGCGACTGGACGAGCATCGTCGGTCTGCCGGTGTTCCTGCTGGGTCAGCTGCTCAACAAAAGCGGCTTCGATTTGTAATCAGGAATCCGAAGAAACCGACGAAGCCGACGACTCAGAGGAATGCAGTTGTTCATCGGACTCTTTGGAGTCCTTGGATTCCTCGGAATCTACAAAAAGAACCAATGGTATCCAGAACCACTCCTGCTCTCTACATGTTGGAGTAATACTGGTTCTTGCGGTTCTGAGCGCGGAAACCTTCGCGCTTGAGGGCGCGGATACGCTGCAGACGGCGGGTGAGGGGCTTCTTGCGGTACTTGCGCTCGCGCAGGATCTTTACGAAGCGTGCTTCCTGGACCTGCTTTTTAAAGCGGCCCTGCAAGCGGTCGTTCGATTCCTCGCCTTTTTTGATTGCGTAGACGGTCATAAAGCTGAGGTACTTTAGGGGAGAGGCGGCGAGGCTGCAAGTGCAATTTGGTGGTGTCCGGGATTCTGCTTCATAGACAAAAACACCCCTGCAACCGACTCCGTCGGTTGCAGGGAATGCAGCGGATTGAAAGCAGCGACACGGAATCGTCAATCAGAACGTCAGCACGCCCATCTGCTCGAGGTGGGCGAAGGTCTTGTCATAGAACACCCGCGCGTCGATGGCGGGCGGCAGCCCGACACCCAGCGGCGGAATCTCGTTGCGCGTGGCCTGCCCGAACGGCTCGGCTACGATCGGTCCTTCGTAGTTGGCGGCGGTGAGCGCCCGCCCGAAGAGGTACCAGTTGATCAGGTCGATGAAGCCCTGTTCGTACGTACCCGGCACGGATCGGAAGTCGCCGTGCGCGTGGACGTACTTGAGGTACTTCGCCAGCAGAATGATCACGTCGTGGGGTACCTCACGCCGTTCCCGCATGTGGAACGTGTCGGCGTGGGCACCGATCTCGGGGTGGTCGATGAGCTGGAGGAGGTGTAGCAGTTCCGCGGCGGAACCGATCGCCCCCTCGTCCTCCCCGGGCCGCAGGTACTCCACCGCGACGGTGATACCCTGTCCGTCGATGATCTTGGCGACGCGCGCGTAGAACTGGCGGATGCGGTCGCGAATCACGCTTCGGCTCTGGCCGTAGCGCTGACCGAGAACGAAGCAGTTGGGTCCGGTGATGAACCGTACCTTCAGCCCGCCCGCCCGCAGCGCGTTGATGTAGTCCACGTCGGCTTGAAACGTGGCGACCGCGGCGGTGACCAAGTCCGGGTCGTTGGATAGCGGATCACCGCACGGCGGGATGCCGCCGGGGTTGCCGGGGTAGAACCGGCAGTAGGAGACGTGGTCGATGCCACCCGCCAGCACGGCTGCCGCGGTCTTGTCGGCAGGCGTCTGCAGGAGTGCAGTGCATGTCAGTTCGAGGAGCGTGCCCCCCGCCTGCTTCACGGTTCGCGCGGCGTTCGTCAGCCGGGGTTCATCACCCGGTTTGTACGTCGCGCCGAAGGCCAGCAGGTGGCCTCCGTAGGTTCGTCGGTTCATGTCTCGGTATCCTTGTGAAAAAGTTGTGGTGTGTCGCCGCTGCTGTCAACGATCGCTGCTCCTCACGTGAGAACAGCCCGCCGGAGAATCCTTCTCCGGTTGTGTGGGCTGGAACGCAAGTTGCGCACTATAGGAGAGCACGGCAAAACTGACAACCTGCCTTTGCATTAGGCTTTAGCGATGCGGATTCAGCACGTCCGGCCAGGCAATCAGTGGCAAGCTCTTGTTTTCTTCGAACATCTGCAGCGCCTCCACCACGCGTTTGGCCAGCTGCACGTTGGTGATGAGTGGAATGCCGCGGTCGGTGGCGATGCGACGGATGAAGTAGCCGTCGGTCTTCTCGGTCGACGACACGTGCTGCGGAATGTTAATGACCAAATCCACCCGCTGATTTTCCAGGTACTCGCGGATATTGGGACTGCGCGGCTCCGAGATCTTATAGAGGAGGGCACTCTTCAATCCGCGTGAGGCCAGGAATTCGTGTGTGCGGCCGGTGCAGAACAACGTGAAGCCCATTTTTTCCAACGCCGTAATCGCCGGCAGCATGTCGACTTTGTCTTCGAGTTTTCCAATCGTCAGCAACACGTTCTTGCGCGGCATTTGGAAACCGATTGCACGCAGTGACAGCAGTAATGCCTGTTCCACGTTGGCGCCGAAGCAGGCGACTTCTCCGGTGCTGGCCATTTCCACGCCCAAGCGCGGGTCGGCTCCTTTTAAGCGACTGAAGCTGAACTGGGCTGCCTTCACGCCGACATGGTCCAAGTCCAGTGTCTGGTAGCGCTTGCTCGGATCAGCACGCTTCAGGAGCGCCTGCGTTGCGATCTTGGCGAAGTTCACACCCGTCACTTTGCTGGCGAACGGGAACGAACGGCTGGCACGCAGGTTGCACTCAATAACAAGCAGTCGGTTGTTCTTGGCCAGGAACTGGATGTTGAACGGACCGGAGATCATAAGCCCCTGGGCGATTTTCTTGGCGATGACTTTGATTTGGCGGAACGTCTCGATATTCACCCGTTGCGGCGGCAGCACGATGGTTGCGTCGCCGGAGTGCACACCGGCGTTCTCCACGTGCTCGCCGATGGCGTACAGAATCAACTTTCCGTTCTGTGCCACGCCGTCGAATTCAATTTCTTTGGCGCCTTCTTCGAACTTACTGATCACCACAGGCGCCTCTTTCGAAAGGCGAGTGGCATCTTCCAGGTAGCCTTTCAAGTCATCTTCATCGTGCACGACCGCCATGGCTGCGCCGGACAGCACGTAACTTGGGCGCACAATGACCGGGAAGCCGACTTTGCGTGCAAATTGCTTGGCCGAACTCAGGTCGGCGAATTCTTTCCATTCCGGCTGACGGACATCCAGCGTATCCAGCAGGCCGCTGAATTTATGGCGATCTTCGGCTTGATCAATATGCTTCGGGTCCGTGCCGATGATCGGCACTCCCGCGGCGGCAAGTTTCGGCGCCAAGGAGTTCGGAATTTGCCCGCCCATGGAGACCACCACGCCGACTGGTTTCAACAGCCGCAGAATATCCATGACGCGCTCGAAGGTGAGTTCTTCGAAGAACAGCACGTCGCATTCGTCGTAGTCGGTGGAGACGGTTTCGGGATTGCTGTTAATCATCGTCACCTCGTAGCCTTGGTTTTGCAGTTCATGTACGGCTTGGACGCAGCACCAGTCAAACTCCACCGATGAGCCGATGGAATACGGTCCGCCGCCCAGCACCACAATGCGTTCTCGTGGCAGCGTTTCGCCCACTCGGGGCTTGCGATCGTCGAAGTTCACGTCGTGGACGTTGCCGTTGTACGTAGCGAATAGATAGTTGGTCTGCGCTGGGAATTCACCAGCCAGCGTGTCGATCTGTTTGACGACCGGATGCATGTTCGCTTCCATGCGCTGATCCATAATGTCCTGCGCTTTGGAATCGCGGATGCTCGCAATGGAGGAGTCCGAGAAGCCGGCGCGTTTTGCCTCCAGCAGGAGTTCATTGGGCAGCGTTTTGGATTTGCCCTGGAAAATCTGATTGCGAATACGCGCACAGTGTTGAATGCGTTGCAGGAACCATCGGTCGATACCGGTCTCCTTATTAATTTCTTCGGGCGTCCATTCCTGGGCAAGTGCTTCGGCAATGGCGAAGATGCGACGCGGACTCGGACTCCTTACTTCATGCGGCAGATCCTTCTTGGAAACCTTGGTGACGATGGGATACAGACCCTGTGCGCCGATGTTCAACATGCGCATGGCTTTCTGCAATGCTTCCTCGAAGTTTCGGCCGAGCGCCATGACTTCGCCCACCGACTTCATTTCGCTGGTGATTTCGTCGCTTACAAAGGAGAACTTCTGCAAATCCCAACGCGGCATTTTTACCGCCACGTAGTCCAGCGACGGCTCGAAGTCGGCGCACGTGACGCGGGTGATGGAGTTCTTTAACTTTGGCAGTGTGTAGCCCAGTGCAAGCTTTGCGGCTATGAACGCCAACGGGTAACCGGTGGCCTTGGATGCCAGAGCCGACGAACGGCTGAGGCGGGCGTTCACTTCAATAACGCGGTACGTGCGGCTTTCGGGGTGAAGTGCGTATTGAATGTTGCACTCGCCGACGATGCCAAGATGCCGAATGACCTTCGTCGCGATGTTACGCAGCATTTGGTACTCGTAGTTGTCGAGCGTCTGGCTGGGGGCAACCACGATCGATTCGCCGGTATGAATGCCGAGCGGATCGATGTTTTCCATGTTGCACACCGTGATGCAGTTGTCGGCGCAGTCTCGCACGACCTCGTATTCGATTTCTTTCCAGCCGGTCAGGTCTTCTTCCACCAGAACCTGGTGAGATTCTACGAACGCAACTTTCAGCAAATCTTTCAATTCTTCGGGAGTCTTGGCGCGGCCGCTGCCCTTGCCGCCCAGCGCGAATGCGGCGCGGATGATGAGCGGGAAACCGATTTTCTGCGATGCGGCGATTGCGTCATCCATGCTTTCGCAGGCAAACGAACGCGGCACGTCCACGCCGATGCTTTTCAGTTCGGCATTGAACAACGCGCGGTCTTCGGTTTTCCGAATGGCGTCGGTGGAGGTGCCGAGCACGCGGATGCCGTACTTCTTCAATACGCCGCTTTCTTGTAATTTCAATCCGCAGTTCAGTGCCGTCTGTCCGCCGAAACTGAGTGCGATGGCTTGCGGTTTTTCGATTTGGATAATTTGCTCTACAAACTCCGGTTGCACCGGAACGAAGTACACGCGGTCGGCGAGCTTCCAGCTGGTTTGGTTGGTGGCGATGTTTGGGTTAATGAGCACAACGCGCTTGTTTTCCTCTTTAAATGCTTTGATCGCTTGGCTTCCGGAGTAGTCAAATTCGCCCGCTTCACCGATTTTGAGTGCGCCGGAACCGAGCAAAAGAATCGTCTCCTGATCGCCTGTTTTTGGAAAATCGTCACCCCTGTCCATTTCGGACACCGGGGTGCCGGTGTGGTCGGCGTTCTTCATGTCCGCGAGATCGTAGCTGCAGGATTCCCATCCTGCAACACCAATACTCGAACATCGGAAAAGATCGCGACAGATGTTCGGCTTTCGCCGATATTCGCAATGATTTTAGACTTCGTGTGCCATCAGCACACGCACTCCGGCTAGCATTTCTGTGCGGATATGCGTTGCCAATTCCTTACCGCGCAGACCGCTGTCGCGGCCGGACACCAGTGCCTCTTCGCCTGTGGCGATCACTTCGTCCACTGCGTCACCCGTACGACTTCATCCGTCAGTGTGCTCGATGACGAGGCGTTCGGCATAGCGTGAGATGAATTCTGCTGCCTTCATACCCGCACTCTAGGAATAGCAGCGTAACTGTCAAGAATTTGGCCATATGAGGCCAATTGATAGCATGTGTAGAGAAAATAACATTTCGTTCTTTTAATGTTCTCAAGAAACCCTGTCAATCATCGGAATGACGCTTTTCTGCTACAATAGTACGATTTCTTGAAGACCAACAACCCACACCCTTCCTATGTATCTTCGACTCTCTCAGTTGCGCGTGTACCCCATGGCGATTCTGCTGACCGTGTTCATGGGAAGTTTGTTCTCGCCGGTGTACGCCAATCAGGAGCCGTATGAACAAGACTTCGTCGTCACGGCGTACTACTCGCCGCTGCCGAATCAATGTTGTTATTTCCGCGGCAGCTACGAGGAGGAAATCACGTTCAACGGTCAGGGTGTGCGAGGTGCCGACGGCACCGGAGTGTATCCCGGCATGTTGGCCGGACCGCCGAGCTATTCTTTTGGAACGGCGATCGATCTGCAGGGCATCGGCGTGGGAACCATCCACGATCGCGGCGGCCGCATCATCGAGTGGGAGAACGATGTGCATCGTATCGATATCTGGATGGGCGAAGGTGAAGCCGGGCTTGCCCGTGCCATGGAATGGGGAGTGCGTCGCGTGAAGGGCACGGTCTATCCGCTTGGCACGAAGGCTCCCGCCGAGTCGATTGTTTTGGAGAGCTTTCCATCCAAGACCAGTTCCATCGCAAGCTTGGCAAAGACCGATGTACTTGCGTTGCTGCCAGGCCTGAAGCTGGATGACCAGCGTTATGGCGTGCGAATCTTGCAACAGCACCTGAAGGACCTTGGGCAATTCGACCGCGAAATTACCGGTACATTCGGCACCGCGACCCGTGATGCGTTGGCCGTGTTCCAGAAGGAGAGGGGATTGAACGGCGACGGCACCCTTGTGGATGAACGCACTGCAGCCGCACTGGTGGCATCGCTTCAAGTGCAACGTGGACGAGTGCCGGAATTGGCCGTGGGCCTTGAACCAGGTGCAGCCGGCGCTCAGGTGCGGCTTGCTCAACAGGTTCTGCGATACATCGGCGAGTACAAAGGGCGAACCGACGGCAACTACGACGACGATATGCGGGCCGCAGTCGTGCAGTTTCAGCGTGACAGTGGGTTGATTCAGGACGAGACATCCAATGGTGCAGGGCGCATTGGCCCCGTGACCCAGCGCGCGATTCTGCATGCCTGGCGTGCCAAGCAATCTCGCCTGAAGACCAATGTCGTCTTGCTCAAAATGAAAGTCGCTGCGCGCGTGAAGAACGATGTACTGCCATCCGGAACATTGGCCGAAGGTGCTCGCGGAACGGCTGTGAAACAACTCCAGCTTGCACTTGGAAGGCTTGGATTCTTCTCTGCCAAGGAAGCCAACGCCAATTTCGGAACCAAGACCAAAGCCGCGCTCGTGACCTATCAGCTCGACCGCAAGATCGTGGACTCGCAGGACGCGCACGGCGCAGGCGTATTCGGTCCGGCCACGCGCCAAGCACTCTTGGCCGATGCTCTGGATGCTGAGTGGAGGAAGGTTCGCGGTAGTGGACTATAGATAAATTTCGCACAGAGTTTCTTCCTTTCCACTTTTTTAAAAAAGTGGAGCAAAAACGTCGCGCGGCGGTCCGGCTGGCCACGCAGATCGCGATCTGTCGTGGCTGGCCTGCGCTCCACGCGCCTCACAGCCCTAAATTTCTTTGAAATTTTTCACGGTCTGTTTCGGCGGGAGCGCGACGGCACCAGCCCGATGCGCGACACTCCATCCCGTGTCCAACAAGCAGACAAGTACGAAAGGCATGTTGCGAGTTCTCTCACTCAATCCACCAAAGGGGTGGCGTGCGCTGCGCGCGGGGGTCTGCTGGAGGGCGCTCAGCGCACACGCGCTTTTTGGTTCCTTTTTGTCGCTCGGACAAAAAGGAACAGTCAATGTAAAAAGCGTGATTTCTTCATGCTATACTTCGCGTCCAACGCTATGCATCGCCTTCGAATCGCCGTAGTCATTGGCTGTGTCCTTAGTTCTTTTGCCGTGGCAGCAGCCGCGCCTGCAGCCATAACGCGTCGCGATGGTTTTCTGCTGGTATGGTCCAGTATTTTGCGTCCTGTGGATGCTGTGCGCGAGACGCCCTATCTGGATGTCCCCAAAGGTTCGGTCGGATTCGACGTCATCACCTATGCCAAGGCACGTGGGCTGACCATCGACGGCGAACACTTCTCGCCCGATGATCCACTGGTCGCACGCGACGCGGTGATTTGGCTGCTTCGCACGCGCAATCTGGAGCCTATCGACGCCGAGGGAAAGAAGGAGTTCCTGAAAGTCGTCGAGCCGGAAGATGCCGGTCTGCTGGCCGACAAGTACGGAATCAACACCTACGAGCCCGACCACATGCTCACGCAGGAAGAGCTACTTGGATTGATGAGAAAACTTGATGGCGCGCTGAATGCCGAGGTGCACGAGGCCAGCCTGTATTCAGAAAAATTCCATGGCAAAGGGACTGCGTTCGGCGAGACGTTTGATATGCATGCACTCACTGCAGCACATCGCTCATTCCCGGCAAATACGCTGGTGAAGGTGACGAATGTCGAAAACAAGAAGAGCGTCGTCGTTCGTATCAATGATCGCGGACCGTTCGTACAGGGCCGAGATATGGACTTGAGTTTAGGTGCCTTCTTGCAGATTGCGGAGCGATCGAAGGGACGCATCGATACCACATTTGAGCGACTCGGCGATTCCACCATGGTGAACCGATGCGGCGATTCTTCTATGCAGAGACGGATCAGTCGTGATGTCATTTTGGCTCCCGGCATCCCGCATCGTTTTGCATTGGGCGAGGAATTGGCGTTATCGGCCAACAAGTTCTTCGTGGTGCGCGGCATTCGCTACCCCGACGGTACGCTACAGGATATGCAAGATTGGGTGAGTCCCGACGAGCATTTTTCCTTTTCCCCAAGCGCCGTAGGAGGCTATCAGTTCATCCTAGGAACCACTGCAGGGCGGCTTCGGACGTTGACCATGGAAGTTGCCGATTGCACCACCGGAAGCTGATCTCGTCATCCTTGACTTTCATGAGTTCTCTGAACTCCTTGGTATGGCTTTCTTGTGCCAAAAACGCTGTATTTGTTCGGGTTTTTATGATAGAATACTAGGATTTATGTCTATAAGATAAATCACACAGAATGGTCTTCATCCTTCGATTGCTCTTCTGGCCCATCTTGCTCCTCGTCGTAGAGGTCTTCTCGTTTGTGTTTAATTTGGGCATTTGGTCGAGCTTTTGGAATTGGCTCGTAGAAGATATCGGCTGGATGACGACAGGAGGAAAAATTCTGTTGCTGGTCACCGCGTATTACCTCATCCGGTATTTCATTTTCTGGCTGCGGTTTACGTACGCTTGGCACGCGTCCAAGAAGCTTGTGTGCGTGAAGGTCATTCTTCCCCGCAGCGACAGTAAAATCGACCAAGAGAAGCGCACCGAAAAGGATTTCAAAGAAAAAATCGCCATCATGGAACAGTTGTTCCGTGCGCTGTATGAAGTGAAGGATCTTACGGTGTGGAACGTGATTGAATTTTGGATTACGCGTTTCATTACCATCAGCTTCGAGCTTGTGGTGGAAGAGGGTCTGATTTCATTCTACGTGCTGTGCCCAAAGCGCTTGGAGTCCATTGTGGAAAAGCAAATCACATCGTTCTATCCGAATGCAGAAGTCATTCCAAAAAAGACGCCCGACATTTGGCCCAAAGGATACAAGCTGGTCGGGTACAACTTGCTCTGCCGCAAGTCGTACGAATACCCGTTGCGCTTTTACGACCACATGCAGGATGACCCGCTCAACGACATTATCAACGTGCTTTCCAAGCTGAATCCCGATGAAACAGCCACCGTCCAGCTGATCATCACCCCCACGTTCACTGAGCATTGGTCCAAGCGTATTAAGGGCATTGCCAGCGAAAGCTTCAAGGGCCACAAGAAGAGCTTTATCCAGAAAATCCCGGGTCTTGGCTTCATCGGTACGGCCATCAACATGATCACCAGCGACGATGCCGCCAAGAACTTCGCCCCCGGCTCCAAGGGCGGCGATGCGTTCGTGCGCATGCTCCAGCCCGAGGAAGAATTGTTCAAGCGCATGGGCGAGAAGGCCGGAATGTCGGGCTACCACACCACCGTCCGCGTGCTGGCTGCCGCCAAGACGTGGGAGCGCGCGCTCGACATTACCAACAACTTGCAAGTTGCCTTCAACGTGTTCAAGGACATGTACGGCAATTACTTTAGGAACCGCCGCATGATGACGGACTTCATGCCGCTCGAAATCAATCAGAAGCTTATCTATCCGCTGTGGCTGCGCCGCATCAACGGCTATGCCCATGCCCGTAACCTGCTGACCGAAAAGGAATTGGCGTCCATCTACCACTTCCCAGACAGCCGCTACAACACCATTCCGAACATCGACTGGGTCAAATACAAGATTCTTCCTCCTCCTCCGGTCGAATTCAAGTCGGGCGTCCAGCTCGGTATCAACCGCTTCCGCGGATTGGAAACCATGGTGCGCTTCATGGACAAAGACCGCACGCGTCACCAGTACATCATCGGTAAATCCGGTTCGGGTAAGTCTGCCTTGCTCAACTGGCAGTCGCGTCAGGACATCGCGAACGGCGCGGGTCTGTGCATCGTCGACCCGCACGGAGACCTGATCGAAGACGCTCTCGCCCACACCCCGAAGGAGCGCGCCAAGGACGTGATCGTATTTGATCCGGCCGACACCGAACGACCCATGGGCCTGAACATGCTCGAAGCCAAAACGTCGGAAGAGAAAGACCGTGCCTCGCTCGACGCGATGGAAATCTTCATCAAGATGTTCGGTAACGAAATCTTCGGACCACGTATCCAGCACTACTTCCGCAACGGTTGTCTCACGCTGATGGACGACGAAGAGGAAGGTGCCACGCTCATCGACGTGCCGCGTCTGTTCGTGGATGACGAATTCCAGCGCTACAAGGTCAGCAAGTGCAAGAACTCGGTCGTGCGCGGCTTCTGGAGCAATGAAATGGCCAAGACGGGTGCACGTGAAAAAGAAGAAATGATCCCGTACTTCTCGGCCAAGTTCGGTCCGTTCGTGACGAACGCCACTATGCGCAACATCATCGGACAACCCAAGTCGGCGTTCAACATCCGCGAAGTCATGGACACCGGCAAGGTGCTGCTGGTGAACCTGTCCAAGGGAAAAATCGGCGATACCAACGCTCAGCTGCTGGGACTCATCTTCGTGAACAAGGTGAACATGGCGGCCATGAGCCGCGCCGACATCCCGCAGAAAGACCGCAAGCGCTTCTACCTGTACGTCGACGAGTTCCAGAACTTCATCACCGACGCATTCGCGACCATTCTCTCCGAAGCTCGTAAGTACGAACTCGGTCTGGTGATGGCCCACCAGTATATCGGCCAGCTGGTCGGCAAGACCGAAGGCTACGGACAGGCCAGCTCCAAAATGCGCGACGCCGTGTTCGGTAACGTGGGTACCATCATGAGCTTTAAGATCGGTGCCGAAGACGCCGAGTACATGGCCAAAGAAATGGCTCCGGTCGTGTCCGAACAAGACGTCATCGGCATTCCGAACTTCAACTGCTACGTGAAGCTGAACATCAACAACACTACGTCGCGTCCGTTCTCGCTGGCGACCATTTACGACGAGTCCGATCGAAACGAGAAGCTCGGTGCGCTCATTAAGGAATACAGCCGCATGAAGTACGGCCGCAAGAAGGTGTTCGTGGACCAGGAAATCGAGGATCGCATTGGAATCGCTAAGTAGAGGATTCCGAGGACGCCGAAGAATCCGATGATTCCGAAGAATGTTTTCGTCGTACTCTTCGGCTTCGCCGGTTTCTTCGGACTCTTGATACACTGTCGCCATGACTCGATCAGAGCATATTCAAATCTTCGTGGAAGAAATTTGGAGTTGGTACTCCCGCCACAAACGCACGCTTCCTTGGCGCGACTTGAAGGTGAAGGACGACACGCAGCGCGCCTATGCGGTGTTAGTTTCCGAAATCATGCTGCAGCAGACCCAGGTGCCGCGGGTCATTCCAGCGTTCAGGGCTTTCCTAGAGCGGTTTCCGACACTTGGCGATCTGGCCAAAGCCGGAAACGCCGACATCATTCGGCAGTGGAAGGGGATGGGCTACAACAACCGCGCTCTTCGCTTGCGCGATGCTGCCCGAACGATTGTGGAACAACATGGCGGAGTCTTTCCGAAGTCCATGGAAGAACTGCTGAACATCAGCGGCATCGGGCACTACACCGCGGCCGCCGTCCGCAACTTCGCATTCGGCATTCCGACTCCATGTCTGGATACGAATATCCGCCGCGTGCTGCACCGCACGTTCGTCGGCGCCGAGAATCCGGACGGTACGTGGAAGAAAGATGATGAGTACCTGCTGAAACTTGCGGGGGAAGTCTTGGCAGTTGCGATCTCTCCCGTGAAGAAAAACAGAGGGTCCTCGGACTCCTTGGATTCTTTGGTTTCTTCGGAATCCGGTGGGCGTCACGGGCCGGCGGACTGGCACGCTGCCCTCATGGACTTCGGCTCCCTCGTCTGCACCAAACGCGCTCCAAAATGGGACATCTGTCCGTTGACAAACAGAGGCGCGATGTTGGCTGCCTATAAAGTAAAAGAAGGAACAAAAAAGTTGATCAAGAAGGAGCCTGGCCGCGAGATCGCGGGCAAGTTCGTCCCCAACCGCATCATCCGCGGACGGGTGGTGGACGCGCTGCGCGATCACCCCAAATTGTCCGCCGACCAGATCGGCAAGCGCGTGTGCGTGGACTGGACCATGGGCGATCATCGCGCGTGGCTGACCGGCATCATCGCCGGACTGAAGCGTGACGGTGTTCTTTCCGATGCCGGCAACGGCTTCGCGCTCAAAGACTGATTGTCGGTTCCTGGCCGGACTGGTAGCATCCGGTCATGGCCTCATTCTCCGATATCCGAAATTCGTTCAAGCTCCAGCAGCAAGCCAAGAAGATCCGCAAGGAGCTCAAGAGCATCCACGTCGAAGCAGAAGCGCAAGGCGTGAAAGTCATTGTGTCCGCCGAAATGGAGGTCGTAGAGGTCATCATTGATCCGACCGTAACGCTGGATCGCGTGCCGGGCTTACTGAAAGATGCCATGAATCGTGCCATTAAGAAGGCACAGCTCATTTCGTCCGAGCGCATGCAAGGCATGATGGACCAAATGGGTATAAAGGGTGCTTAAATTGTTTTGTGTTCGCCCGGTCGTAGCAGCGCTGCTTCCACACCGTTGATGATTTGGCGACCTTCCAGCTTTCCTGCGGCAAAGATATGGCCGATGAGTTGTCCGCATTCGAGTAGATGTCGTTCGACGCCTGCGGCTGCTGTATTGTGTTGTCCGAATCTCTGTGCAATCTTCAGCGCTTCGATAAGTGTATCGCGCGCGTTCGTCTCATTGAGATCGGTGGCCTTTTCCAGTGCAACACTCACTGTTCCGGCCGCCGATTCCTGGCCGGCTGAAAACAGGAACATGCAACTGGTCCAACAGGCATCCAAGCAGGCGATCAGACGTTGGGTCTGTTGGTCCGGCGGCAGTTGTGCAGCTTCGATTCGGGCGGCGTTGATCGTCGCCTCTACGGCATGCAGCGGCGCCGACGTAAGCGATAACTTGTATGCGTCGCGGACCATCGGTGGCAATACACTTTTAGCCATGAGGCAATGAGTATAGAGAAAGTCAACTATCCTGCAAAGGGAGTGTCCTTAGAATCACGAGTATGAAGCGTTTCATTCTTGTCGCCGTTGTCGGCGCTCTTCTCCTGTGCATATGGGCACGGATGATGCTTGCTCCGGTGAATCCGAGCAGCGTTGCGCCGATTATTCTGACGATCGCGAAGGGTGATTCGGTTGCGGATATCGCAATGAAGCTGGAGGAGTACGGCCTCATCCGTTCGGGTTTCGTCTTTAAGCTGTATGCGCGTGCGAAGGGCGCACACACCAATCTGCAGGCTGGGACATTTTCGTTGAATCAGTCCATGTCGGTTGACGACGTTCTCATTACGCTTCGCACCGGCAAGTCCGGCGAAATAAGCATTACCATCCCGGAGGGATGGACGGTTGCCGCCATCGATGCATTCATGGCTTCCAAAGGACTTGGAAAACCCGGCGATATTCTGGATTGCGCGTATAGCTGCGATTTTTCAGACAGTGATTTTCTGCCCAAGAACAACTTCGCCACGCGTGCCGATGGGTACGGCTCAAAACTGGAAGGTTATTTGTTCCCCGAAACATATTTCGTTGCCGTAGACGGCTATGCGCCCGAAGCGTTTTTGCACCGCATGCTGGAGACGTTTCGCCTTCGCGTTATCGACGGCCATGCAACGGACATCGGGCGCAGCGGTCGGGCATTGCACGATGCCGTTACCATGGCCTCTCTTGTCGAAGAAGAGTCGCGCCACGAAGAAGAGCGTCCGATTGTCGCTGGCATTCTTTGGAAACGGGAAGAGGCCGGGACTCTTCTGGGCGTAGATGCAACGGTGCGTTACCTGGTTGGGAAGCCGATCGGTGCAATTACCGTTTCCGATCTTGCATCGGATTCTCCCTACAATACGCGCAAAGTTGCCGGCTTACCGCCGGGTCCTATTGCGAGCCCGGGTATATCGGCGATTCTTGCGGCATTGCAGCCTGAAGCATCGGAATATTGGTATTACCTACACGGAAACGACGGCGTCATTCATTATGCTCGTACCAACGATGAACATAACGTAAACAGGGCACGATACCTTCGTTAAAGATGCGTGCTGGCTCCATGGAAGCATTTGTTTGTTTTTCACCTACAATGAGAAGAACACGCTCTAATAATTGATAAAAACAAGAAATATTGTACTATGCATTTGTCAGTGTTCGCATTGGCAATTCCGTTCATTCGCACTACCGCTCTTTGTACCTAGGCTCCTCTGGCGCATGTCGTATTGTGCGTCGCAGGAGCCTAGGTACCCCGCAACGTTGCGGACTCAGAGGCTTCCTCGTTGGGATCACCCCAATGACTGGTTTCCGTTTCCCTGCTCCGACCGACGCCGCCGACCTCGCGCTCGTGCCCCCCTCTGGCCCCGTGGCGATCATCGTCCACGAGTACGTGGGCATGGTCGGCGATTACGACAACAAGTGGGGCGAGTTCGACAACCGCGCCCCGGTCTACCGCGCGAAGCTGATCCTGCGCTCGCCGGTCGCCATCCGGCTCGCCGTTGCCTTCGGTGGCAAGCGCCGCGCCAACATCAAGCTGTGCGTGGCCGATCAGCTGTACGTGCTGGACCTCGACGCGTACGTCAACAGCGACGATGGGGACCTGAAGATCCGCGTGCTGTTCAACGGCAACGTGCTGGAGTGCGCGGTGAGGGATCTGTGGTCCGCGGACGAAGAGGTCGCTAAGGTCTGTGACCTCATCGCGGGCTGATAAGCGAAGTAGTGAGCTGAACGGGAGACCCCGGTGACGCAAGTCGCCGGGGTTTTCCACGTGCATTTCCTACTCCTATGCATCACTCTTTTCGCTCGATAAACGCCTGCGTACGCGAAGATGCTACGCTTGTGCTGTTTTGCGTTTACCGACGAGGTATGGGTGATTTCGAAGCGCCAGAATACGCGGATCTACCGGGCCGGAAGCATTGGCAAGAGCCGTCTCCAAGACGTCGAGTACGCAGGTGCATGTGTCCATCAGCAAAAACTGGATCGCCTGATCGCGCTCCGGTCCAGTGCCGGACACAACGAGGTTCGCTTCCATCCAGTGGTCTACCGGGAACACGATATCGCCATAGGACCCCAACGCATTCCGAATAGCCCGTCGGTGTTGGAACGACTCCGGCGCCAGCGGCCGTAGCACTGCCTCCACTTGCTCGTTGGTCGGGCGAACGTTGGGCTCCGGAAACGCTTCGCGAATAGTGGCGGCAATGTCTGCAGGGGTGTGCGATGGCATGTATTGCATGGTAGCGGATGCACTACTGCCACTGCATCGCGTTGCGCATGCGCTCAATGTACTTCTTGGCTTCTGATGCCAGGAACAGCGACGGCACGAACTGATCGGGGAATTCTGTTTGCGGAGCATGCGACGGCCGGACAATGAGCGTACGCCGCTGTGTCGCCAGCGCCATGTACGTATCCAAATCTTGAATACCAGGCCTGGTCACTGTGGGCTCCACGTCCAGATCGGCGCAAATACTTTCCAGAGTTTGGATGGAGTGGATGCAGAGCTGCGTACTCCAATCGGCACGCTGCTCGCTAGAGGTATCGATACAGCCTCCGGCAAACAGGACATCCCGTGTGAAAGAGTGCGTGGCATCGCGCAGGGCTTCCACGCGCTCGCGCAAGCGCTGATGGAAATTCCTGCTCTTCAACATGTGCGCAGCCGGATTAATGTGCGCAAGCAGCGCATTCTCTTCCAATGGTGTCGCGCCGCTCTTGGCAATGCCCATCGCCACAAGCATGTGACAGTTATTCACATGTTCGGAGTTGATGTCCTTGGCAGTCACCGGTGAAATGCCGTAGTCCATCATCGCACCCAGTAGTACGCCATCGGTGGTTTGGTCGGCAGGAATGCAGCGAGGCGAGAACTCGGTATGACCAACCAACTGGCCCATGCTCCTCAGCACATCATCGTGTGGTCGTTCCCCAACAGGCACATACACGCCATTTGGCAGTACGAGTCGTTCGTTAAGCGGTGTGTGCCAGTCGATGCGCAACTGCGGCACACCAGTAGCGATGCCTGCTTTGCCGGGCAGGAACGAGGGCTTTGTGGGCATAGCGGCATATTAAATCATATATTTTTTTTCAGTCAATTTTTGCAGACTGCGCCCGTTACCGATCGGAGCGCAGCGGTCTGGGAAAAAGCGCTATTTTCTGCTATACTGTCCTGATGCGAACATTTCTCGTCTTCTCCGTCATCGCGCTCTACATTGCGGTCGCATTCGTGCCGCCGTCCTCGCAGAATTTGCAGGCGGCAATGTTGCAGCTCAATGAGTCCAGGCTTTTTACCGGAATTCATGTCGGCAGCGTTACAGCCGCAGGCCAGAAGGTCGATCTGCTTGCCACGGCAGGCTTATTGAAAGACTTGGCGACCAAGGTAGCAACCACGTCGCCGCAGTCTGTTGTCAGCGGTGCTTCCGGCAAAGAATATGCCGAAAAAATCACGCAGGCTGCCGGTGTAATTGCCGCAATCGGTGGCAAGTCGACCGATGAGCTGAAGGTTGATTTGCGCAATGAGTTGGCAAAGAAGGCGGCAGAAGCGATTCAGAATATCGGCAAAGGCAAGCCGGCCGGAAGCATTGCCTGGAAGAGAATATTGAAGAATGAAGTCGACCCAGTCGTACTGGAGCAGCTACAACTGATTCAGGCTGCGATTGTGGCTAGCGACGTTCGATTGTGCGGTGCATTGCCGTATGCAGCCCCGGTTGAACGGACTGCCGACGGAACCACATTCATGACTCCTTCACATGGCGATTACCTTGCCTACTGCCTGGCACGCGTCACTGGTGAAGGCAGTCGATGCGATCAAATCGATGATCGTATTGCTCCCGCACTGCAAACAGCATGTCGCGCGGATTTCGGATCCGATGTCTAGTGCTCCCTTTTGTCTTTCCGACGTACACTTCCCCTATCCGTATGATCATGAAGAAGCGCAAAATCAAGATCGGAGTCATGGGTTCCGCCAGCGGACCGCAGATTGAGGATCCCATTGCCCGACAGAAGGCTCGCGAAATCGGCGAAGAAATCGCCAAGCGCGGTCACGTGTTCATTAACGGCGCCTGCCCGGGACTGCCGCACGATTCCATGCTTGCCGCAAAGGAAGGCGGCGGGCTGACCATGGGTATTTCGCCGGCGTTCTCCGAGTACGAGCACATCAATGAGTATATGTCGCCTGCCGGTCACGACATCATCGTATTCACAGGTCTTGGTTTCATGGAGCGCGACATCATCAACATCCGCTCCAGTGACGCCATCGTCATCGTCGGCGGCGGTATCGGCACGTTGAACGAATTAACCATCGCCTACGATGAGGGTCGTCCGATTGGCATTCTCACCAACTCCGGCGGCATCAGCAATGCCGTGCCGCACATTGTAGAAGAGCTCTGCAAACGTACCATTCCTCCAAATATGGTGTTCGATGACGAACCCAAGAAGCTCTTAGACAAGCTGGAGGTCGTCATCGAGGCCTATCCACTGCCGATCCACGAAGACGGGCGCGTCAAAGACTCCAAGGGAGGAAATGCCCGAGGCTAATACGGCAAGCGAACCAAAGAAGACCGCGACGACAAGAGCCGAACGCTCCTTGTTGCCCCTGCCTGCCGGCAGGCTTGATTTTTTGTCTTCTTATTTTTTTGTTCCAACGATTCCCATCTTGATCATTTCGTTGAGCAGTGCCTTGGCATCGGTGTTGTTTGGATTCTTTTGCAACAGGCCTTTCAGCAGCTCCAGAGCCGCAGCATTGTGTCCTTGGCGCAGTTCGACTGCACACAGTCGCAGTGTTACCTCGGTGAGTTCCGGATTCAGTTCCAGTGCTCTGCGAAAGTTCGATGCTGCAGCTGGGAAGTTTTCTTGCCGCTCGTGCACAATGCCGAGCGCTTGCCAACCCTCGGCGAAGCGCGGATTGATTTCCATGGCCTTGGTCAGTGCTGCTTCGGCTTCCGGTAGTCGGTTGGTATGCTCGTACACGCTGCCCAGGTTGATGTATGCGGCGGTAAATTCGGGCTCCAGTTGGATCGCACGTTCATAGGCGGCAATGGCTTGTTCGCTGTTCCCAGCTTCCTGTTCAATAATTCCAAGGCCCATCTGCGGTTCGGGTTTCTGCGGGTACGCGGCAATGGCTTTCTGATATTCGGCTTTGGCCAAATCCGTACGCCCCTGGAGTTTGTAGATGTTGGCGAAATTGGTGTAGACCTCCATTCGTGGGTGGATCGCAAACGCAGCACGCGTTTGGGCCAATGCTGCATCCAGCCTTCCGGCTTCACGGTCGATGATCGCCAAGTTCAAATGTGCGGCGATGGCGTCCGGTTGCTTTTTCAGGGCATCGCGGAACAAGACTTCGCTGTTGCGCCAGATCGTCGTTTGCAACGAGGCCAGTACGCCAAATGTTCCGAGTATGCCAAGAATGCCAATTCCGGCGATGCCGGCATTCCGGTCCAGCGTTCGTGTGTCACTGCTGCGCCGTACGATGTACTCCAACAGCAAGCCGAAGACCAAAAAGATGCCTATGGACGGCAAGTAGGCATAGCGGTCGGAGGCGAAATACACTTCGCCTCCTTTGGCAAAATTCGTAAATGACGGCAAGAGGTTGATCAAAAAGAATATGAGTCCGAACGCCGCCATGCGAGAGCGGAATGCCAGCCAGACCGTAAATGCCATGAGCGCCAGCGTGAGAATCACGGGCACGAAGAAGTCCTGTGATGAAATCGCTATGGTCTTGGTGTACGGATACAGCACCGTCAGATCGGTGGGCATCACCAGCTTCTGGACATAGAACATGGTGCTCTTGGCCGCCATGAGGATTTTGTCTCCCGTTCCGGTGGATTCCAGGACTTCGCGCTTGCCGAACAGTGCCACGATTCCGAGTGTCACAGACAAGGCAGCGTAGGGGAGTTTCTCCGCTATTGCGCCTTTCGTGAGTACTCGGCGCCGCACCCAGTCGATGAGTACCAGCATCACCGGCAGCATGACAATGGACACCTTGGCCAACAGTCCGAGGGCGAACAGCGCGACGCTCAGTCCGTAGATCCACCACTGTCCGCGAACCCGGTCTTCAGTGGGTGCGTAGTGCACGTATGCCAACAGCGATGCCAAGCAGAAGAACGTCGAGAGCGTATCTTTGCGAGCACTTGCCCATGCCACCGCTTCCACATGCAGCGGATGCGTGACGAACAGCAATGCAACCAACCAGCCGAGCCATGCTTTGCCCGTCAACTTGCGAACGAATGCCATTGCCAGCAGTGCGCTGAGCGCATGCAAAACCAAGTTGCCTAGGTGATAGGGCAACGGATTCAGTCCGCCCATGGCGTAGTCCACCTGCCAACTGAGCAGCGTGAGTGGAATATAGAGTTCCGGATCATAACTTGTGAATGCGCGCCGTATGTTCTCGGCGTTCACATCTTTGAGAATCGTATTGCCGTAAATGAGGGCGGTGTCGTCCCACGATACGAATGCATTGTGCAACGATGCGCCGTAGACAATGAGCGCCACGGCTGAAACAAGCAACGCGGGCAGCCCGATATCGAGCAGGAACCGCCGGAGCCGGGACGTCTCGCTCATCATTCTTTGTCTAAGTAAGTCGGACGTTCGCGTTGCGTGCTTTTGGTGACCCAGCGAATCGGCGTCCCGTCGAAGCCGAACGTTTCACGTAGGCGGTTGTCCAAATAACGCAGCTGTGTCACGCCCACGTTCTTCGGGTTTTTCACGAAAACCACGAATGTCGGAGGAATGTCATCCGCCTGCGTGATGAACTTGCTGCGGGCGATTTCGCCAAGTGGTTGGCCGTAGGTAACGCGCTCGAACCATTTCTTCAGTTCGCGCATGGGGATACGGCGTACGCGGGCAGCCTGCACGGACTCTGCGACGTCGAAAATTTTCAGCACGCCGTCACGGGTCTTTGCCGAAACCGGCATCATTTTGGCGAAGCGGCAGAAGTTGAGCATCAGCTGGACGTCGGCCATTTTTTCCTTGCGCGCCTCGCCTTTCAGCGTATCAATTTTATTAACCAGAATGATCATGCCCTTACCCGATTGCACGATAAGGCTGGCGATCTTTTTGTCCTGCTGTGTGACTTCCTTTTCGGTGGCGTCCAGCACGAGCACCGCAATGTCGCAATGCTCCACTGCCTGTACCGTGCGCAGCATGGAGTACCGTTCGATTTCAGGAAGTGTTCGGGCGTGCTTTTTAATGCCGGCCGTGTCTACCAGCACGTACGGATGCTCCTGGAAGTACACAACCGTATCGGTGCTGTCGCGAGTTGTACCGGCGACCTCGGATACCAACAAGGCGGCCGTTTCGCGCTGAGCGTCGTTCATCATCGCGTTGACGAGCGAGCTTTTGCCCACGTTGGGTTTGCCCACGATGGCGATGCGTAGTGCCGTGTCCGTGCGTTCCTCCAGGCGGCCGAAGTGCAGCTTTGTGAGTTCATCCGTAATGGCGTCGCGCAGCTCATCTATGCCGCGGTTGTGCGTGGCGGAAATGTGGATGATGTTGTCGCCCATGCGAATCTCGTGCGGCTGCGGGGCGACCTCTTCGGCGATTTCATCGTTGTCGATTTTCGTGAGCGTTACGATCACGGGAACGTGGCGTTTACGCTTCTTGCGCAGCACGTCAATGATGCGATGGTCGTCTTGGGTCAATTGCTCCTTGCCGTTGATTGTCAGCAAAATAAGGTCGGCGTGTTCGAGTGCAAGCATCGACTGGCCATAGACGTCCTCTTCGAAATCTTTGTCATCGGTGGCGCCCATACCGCCGGTGTCGACCAGTAGGTAGCTAACCTCTTCGTTGTCGATGCGTTCGGAAATATGGTCGCGGGTTGTGCCTGGAATTTCGCTTACGATCGCACGGCGTTTTCCAACCATGCGGTTGAAGAGCGTCGATTTGCCGGTATTCGGCCTGCCGATGATCGCAACCGTGGGTAATTTGGCCATGCGCCACAGTGTACACCGCTTTCACAGTTCTTCTTAGGCTTTTTTCAGCGGAATCGATTCGCGGGGGTCTGCGATCTCTATTGCGCGGTCGCCATATTGCCTGAGCATGTCGTGGATAATCGCCAGCGGCATGCTATAGCCCATTTCCTCCCAGCCCAGCGCTTCCAGGCGGAATGCTTGGATACCTGCGGCTCCCTTGTGCACCCGAGCGGTGCGGTCCCCGAGTGTCACGTCGGCAACAACGCCGGACTTCGATGTGGTGTAGTCCGTGGGCGTCCCTGCGTAAAAGCCCTCTGTCGTTTTGAAGTGCTGCGAACGGTCGTCCAAACCAACGCGCATGACAGCAGTCAGACGCAGTTGTTTTGCATAGGCATCTTTATCCACGTCGCCGCCTTTCAGACGGATGCTGGCCAAACCCACCGCCATACGCATGATCGGACCGTTGTCGATTGTGCCGGGCTTCGGCAAGTCACCGCTTTTGCGCGGACGAAAAACGATCGGTGTCATCATATTTCCCAAGCCCTGATTCCTGACGCCGCTGAATGCAAGAATGTCACGCACGGCATGCATCTGTGAGGCAATGCGATAGACCACGCCGATGATTTTCTCGTGGTCCTCGAATCCGCTCAGGCGTCCTTGTGGGATACTCGCCCAGACGCGCTCGAACGCTTGCACCACGCATGCGGCCAGCGGATCACTCTTCATCTTCTCTAGATCGAAGTTGGCGAACACCACTTGTCGCAGCTGGTCCTTCTCGGCATCCCAATACTCCAGCGCGTCGCGGGGAGGCAGGCTGGAAATGCTCTGCAGGTGACCGCCGAGAAACGGCGCCAGATTGTCGACTGCTGAAATGGTACTGGCCATACTGTTTAGGAAAATTGCGCGGAAAGAAGATTGCTGGGGTGTAGGCGCAACAACGTTTCAATCGCGCGCGTCGGTCCGGTCACATTCAGATTGGATTCCCAAGCGAATTCGCGTACTTCGGTGCGGCCGGGAAGCCTGGAGAAGTTTCGTGAAGGCACGGCGTGTTTCTGTCCTCCGATCATGATTTCCGCAGGCCAATCATTATCTTTCGGTTCAGTCGCATCGATATGGCTCAGCCCCAGGACGCCGCGCATTTTTTTATCGTCGCCGCGCCCGATGTGCACGTCGTCAACGAGCTTGCGCAGCCGAGCCACGACCGATGCCTGATCGGACTGTATGGCTGGCAGCGTGAGGTGTTTGCGAATGACCGGTTCGCATGCCAATACCAACGTGGCTGCTTCATTGCGTTCATCATTGCGCTCTTTCATCTTGGCAGGTGGCGCTTTCATGAGTGGCTGGAAATGAAGTGCCGTGGTCGTAGTCATGGCATCACTCGGTCCTTTGCCGGCCGCAGTAAGCAGTGTACGAATAGTCGTTGCCTGGGCGCCGAGCATCAGCAGTACCGATCTCCAACGACAAGTGGATTCATAGTCGTTGCCGTCATGGAGTTGCGGATAGCGGTTCTTCAAGAAGTCGAGAAAAAACAGGTCCGATGAACTTACGGTTGGAAATGCCAGCGACCCGCGATGTGCGGCGCGAATCGCATTCAAAACGTTGTCGTTGCTACCATCGGGCATCAGCTTTCGCAGCTCCTTATTTGCAGTGATCAGTGCCTCGCGCACATCGTCGGTACGGCCGCATTCCGTGCTTTTCAGCGCGGTTCCGATGTGGTTTTCCCACTTCGATAGTTGATCGAGCGTTCCAGGCATATGGCCGGATATCAAAGGCGAACCCGCACCTACTGTCAACGTCGTCCCAATGCGATACTCACTTTATCCCAAATACTGGCGAACGCGGCTTTCTGGCACTAGGATGTCGCCATGCCGAATTACGAGCCGACCGCAGTCGAGTCCAAATGGCAGAAGAAGTGGGAGGAAGCCAAGGCCTTCGAAGCCGACCTCAGCAATGCCAAGGACAAGTTCTACTCCATGGTCATGTTCCCGTACCCGAGCGGCGACAAGCTGCACGTGGGCCACTGGTATAACTTCGCACCCGCCGACAGCTACGCGCGTTTCCAGCGTATGAAGGGAAAGAGCGTGTTCTGTCCCATGGGCTTCGATGCATTCGGTCTTCCGGCCGAGAACTACGCCATTAAGACCGGCATCCACCCCAACGAGTCCATCGCCAAGAACGTGCAGACCATGATCACGCAGCTCAAGCGCATTGGTTGCATGTACGACTGGGACAAGATGGTAAACACGTCTACGCCCCAGTACTACCGCTGGACGCAGTGGTTGTTCTTGGAAATGCACCGCCACGGACTGGCCTATAAGAAGAAGGGCAACGTGAATTACTGCCCCAAGGATCAGACCGTGTTGGCTAACGAGCAAGTCTGGGAGGGCAAATGCGAGCGCTGTGGCACCGAAGTTGTGCAAAAACCGCTGGAGCAGTGGTATTGGAAGATCACCGACTACGCCCAAAAACTCCTGGACGGCCTGGATGGTTTGGATTGGCCGGAGAAAACCAAGATCATGCAAAGGAACTGGATCGGCCGCAGTGAAGGCGTGAATATCAAATCGCGTGTTAAGGATTTAGGCGATGAGTTCGAAGTCTACGACTCGGTGCCCCAGACGTTCATGGCCCAGACGTTCACCGTCATCGCGCCCGAGCATCCGCTCTTGCTGAAGATGATTAAGGGCACGCCGCAGGAACCGGAGATCCTTGCCTTCATCGATAAGATTAAAAAGAAGAAGGCTGCCAAGCGCTTCAATTTCGATGAAGACGTGGAAGGCATCTTCACCGGCCGCTACGTAGACAACCCCTTCGGCACCGGTGACCTGCCCATCTGGGTGGCGTCGTTCGTGGTCATGGACTACGGCACCGGCATCGTGCACTGCTCGGCCCACGACCAGCGCGACTTCGCGTTCGCCAAGAAGTATGGCATCCCGCTGCGCCCCGTCATGTTCCCGGCCGATGCCAAAGAAGCCGAGAAGGTGAAGAATCTGGAAGTCTGTTACTCCAAAGAGCCCGAAGCCGTTCTGCAGCAGCCCGAGAAGTTCAAGGGGCGAAAATGGGGCGAGGTCCGGCCGGACATCATCGATTTCATGGAGAAGGATATGAAGATCGCCAAGCGCTCGGTGCACTATCGCCTCCGCGATTGGCTGGTCTCCCGCCAGCGCTACTGGGGCGCACCCATCCCCATAGTCTACGACCCCGAAGGTAATCCGCATCCGGTGCCCGAAGAGCACTTGCCGTGGACACTGCCGACCGACGTAGAGTTTCGTCCCACCGGCGAGTCGCCGCTCAAGCTCAGCAAGGAGTTCGTCGAGCGCACCGAAAAGATCTTCGGCAAGGGCTGGCGCCCCGAGTACGACACCATGGATACGTTCGTGTGCTCCAGCTTCTATTACCTTATGTATCTGGCCGGTCACCAGCAGGAGCCGCTGTCGCAGCACCCCGGCATCACCGAGCTTATCGACGTGAAGACCGAGAAGAACTGGATGCCCGTGGACATGTACATCGGTGGTCCGGAGCATGCTTGCATGCACCTTATCTACGCGCGTTTCGTGATGATGGCACTCAAAGATTTCGGCTACACGGAGCACTCTGAGCCGTTCAAAAAATTAGTTCACCAAGGACTCATTACCAACCAAGGTGCCAAGATGAGCAAGAGCAAGGGTAACGTCGTAAGCCCCGATGCATTCGTCGATCGTCACGGCTCCGACGTGTTTCGGTTGTACCTCATGTTCATGGGTCCGTTCACCGACGGCGGCGACTGGAGCGATACCGGCATCCGCGGCACCGATCGATTCGTACAGCGCATCTGGCGCGTGGTCAGCGAGAAGTCCAAGACAGGCTTCACCGATGGCCCCGACGTGCTGGCCATGCTGCACAAGTCGATTAAGAAAGTTGCCGAGGACATCGAGAAGCTACATTTCAACACGGCCATTTCGACGCTTATGGAATTGCTGAATCTCATCGAGGCAAAGGAGAATATTTCGCAGGAAACCGGCAAAGCAATCGCGCTCATGTTGTCGCCCATCGCGCCGCACTTGTCCGAGGAGCTGTGGAATTTGCTCGGCGGCAAGGGCTTTGCTATGGATCAGTCATGGCCCACATTCGATGCCAAATACCTGGTGCAGACCACGCTCACCATCGTCGTACAGGTGAATGGCAAATTGCGAGCCAACATCGAAGTTGCTGCCGACACGCCGGAAAGCGACATTCTTGCAAAAGCAAAATCCGATCCCCACGTGCAGAAGTTCCTGGAAGGGAAAACGCTCAAGAAGGAAATCTACGTGAAGGGCAAACTTGTCAGCTTAGTTGTTGCCTAAGCCGCCGTCAGCCGGTCGTAGGTTCCTCGCAATGCTTTCAGCAGGCGAGAAGCCGAAGCGATAAGTGCGCGCTCCCGGGTGGAATGCTCATCGAGAATGGTCGCGACAGGAAGCACGGTCGCTTGTGGGACCAGTTCGGGGTAGGCAGCCGCCAAGCTGTTGCGGATGGCGCCGACTTCCACGAAGCAGTGTCCGCCCACTGGAGCCGCGCCGCCGCTCGTTTCGGTTGTGGCGGCCAGTGCCGCTTGGATCAGCGGCGCATCCGGCGGCGTAAAGCACCCCGGCACGACCGGACCCGCTTCTATGTGCATGTTCGCTGTTCGCAAGATTCGCCGTATGGCCATGCCGTATTCGGTCAATGCTTCTTCGAGGTCACCCCGGACGTAAATATCCATTTCCAGCGAAGGTGGCCCGTCGCCCAGCGGCACGATTTCCATTTTGCCCAAGTTGCTGGAAAGCGATGCTTGCATGCCGTGTGATGCAATCTCTGCCGCCCCATCCTGCACGTTCGTAAACATCCGCATCAGGTCATCGTGCACGCTCTTGCGCAGCGCCGCTTGCCGCGCAATCGGATGCATCGTCAGTGCGCCTTCCTCCACGCTGGCACTTTCGCGCAGGTGCGCCGCGACCGCAGTGCGCCAGTTGTCATCGGCCGTATCTGGAATCCACACTGTGGCGTATGCAGCCTTCGGCCACGAGGATTTTCCTTCGCCGCCACCCATGTCGTTCAGCAAACGGGAGCCTGGAGGCAAGAGCGGCAATACTCCTTTGAATAACGTCCGCGTAGCGCTGGGCGGGCGCAGGTGCGCAGTCAGTCCCGAGTGTCCGCCAGGATGTCCGCCGATATCCAGCCGGTACGTCTGCCCTCCCTCATACGAAAAACCCTCGTCTTCGTACAATACCGTGGACGCGCGGATGTCCTGATACCCGGCGCAGTAGATGCCCACATGCCCTTCGGTGTTGCCGTCCAGGCTGACGAGGTAGGGGATCGCTTTATCGATGCCGTGGTCCTTGGGATCGAAGTGGAGGGCCGGCTGATTGTCGGTTTCCTCGCGCGCCGTGAACAGCATTGTAATTGGGCCATGGTCGCCAAGCTCCTCGAGCCCTTCTGCAAAGGCCATGCTCCCCGCCACGCCGAGACCATTGTCCGCCCCCAAGGTGGTGCGATCTGCCTGAACATGCTCGCCGTCGGTCAGAAGCGTTATTCCATCGCGCGAAAAATCGTGCGCTTTGCCTGCATCCCGGATGCCCACCATGTCCATGTGCGATTGCAGTAGAAATCCCGGGGCGTTGCTTCGAGTACCCTTTCCTGGAAGATGTACGGACAGATTCCCGTGAGAGTCGGCGGTCACGCGTGCGTCGGGAAAACGCGCGGCCCACTTTGTCAGAAATGCCCGCACGCCGGCTTCGTTGCCGGACAACCGCGGGATGTCGCTGAGTTCCTGGAAAATTTTCCAGAGCCGCGCAGGAGAATGTTCTTCGGGTACGAACGTGCGTAGATCGGAGGTGTTCATAGCTCCGCACGATAAACTCTCGTTCCGCGAAGTCAATGTCCGGGTTAGTCACTCCGTGTTAATACGCCACGAAAAACTCAGTGGCTGGCCGTACAGAGACCGCTGCGCGGATGCACTGGTCATCCAGCGGCAGCACCTCGGCATGCGTCACCGGCATGCCGGATTCTTCCAGCAATCCGCATAATCCGTCGACGTCGAAGCGCGTACGGGTACGGATGAACTCCGGATCACCTACCTTCTTTCGCCACAACGTTTCCTCGTTGGCCCGCAGTAATTCCACCAGCGGAAGGCGACCCTTCAGCATGTAATCGACGATCAGAAACTCTGCATCCGGGTGGGCATCGCGCAGTTTGCTCAATGTCATACGCGCCTGTTCCGGCTCCAGCGAGCACAGCACGAATGCGATGCTGACAAGATTGATCTTGCCCCGGTCGTAGCCAAATGCCTCCTCTGGTCCGACAATGCGGCTTTGTCCGCGCGGTTGGGCGATTGCCGTATACCGGTCGTACAGTGCCAGCGAGTCTCCCGGCAGCAATCGCTCTTCGATCAGCCCGCGCGACAATCCGTCGCTCCCTGTGCCGAAATCCAGCGCGTGTACCGCTCCTTGGCTGGAGCGGATGTGGCTGATGCGGTGTTTATAGAGCCCCTGCATGCGCAAGAACGCCTGCATGTGCCTCCCGTCGGTGTACACCTTGGTCAGGTCGTGGCCTTCGGGTGCGGGCGGGGGTGAATCGAGTCGGTCCATTGTCAGGTGGTAATGCCGACGCCTTCCAAATGTTTCTGACGCAGACGCAGCGGCATGGGCGCTTTGCTGATGTCCAACGACTCTTCGGTCCAGTCGGCATCCATGTCCGGCGTCCACAAAGCCGCCGAACGGCTTCCGGCGACCAGTGCGCGTCCGGCCGGCAGCCGGTGGCCGCGTACCGATGCCATAGTGCCTTGCAACAGCGCGTACAGACTGTGGTAGGTGAACTGCAGGTGCTCCTCCAGGTAGATGTGCCAGCTCTTTTCGGCGATACGATTGCGTTCCAGGTCTGCCGTAAACAGCACGGCTGCTTCGGCTTGGGTCATATCCCGCATCGTGTAATCCGCAATCATAATCATGGCATGCGGGCAAGCATCTGCGATGTCCGCCAGGAAGTCGCTTCGGCGCTCTTCGGGCACATCGTGGAGCACGTAGTTGACCAGCACGAGGCCGATGTCTTGCAACCGGTCCGCCGTCGTATCGCCAATGCCCTGCAGCCGGTTCACCACATCCTCAGGCTCGCACATGATGCCGATCGTCCGGCTTTGCTTCCGTGCCGTCAGCTTCAGTGCCCGGGCTCCCAGAGGACTGCGTTGCACGAAGTCCACGGCCAGGTTATTGGGCGGCAAGAGCGTACGTGAATCCGATCGTTGAAACCTGTCGATGGTCCGCAGCATATCATCGGCTGCCTGCATGGACGTATCGGGAGTGGTCCGTATTCCCATAGTTGCAAAGTCTAGCAGGCTAGCGTACGAAAGCTAATTATTGAGAAATATCATCCAAACAACCGCTCTTACATGTATACAAAAAGAGATCAAACATTTTGTTATAAATAAGGGCTAAATTTAGTTTGATCCCAATTTTTCTGATTGGCGTAAAAGATGAATGGCACGCGATCGAGCCCTTCTTTCAGCCTCAAAAAGACGGTGCAGCAGTGGGCCTGCCTTCGGGTGACGGTCCAGCAGTCCATCCAGCCGCATAAGAAGGATCATGGAGCGGCCTCGTTCACCTTTCTCAAATGCCGTAGGGTCGAAGGCGTCGTCATGTTCTTCCATCAGCGCAAAAGCTTCGGCCAGCGTGCCATCGTCATGCCGGTGTTCCTGGAGGAAGCGGCGCAGTTCATCGGCGATCACCACGGACATATCGTTACAGCGCTCGATGCTCATCTGAACAACCAAGGAATGGAGAGGTGGTTCTGCTTCGGAGCTATGCGGCGATTCAGGGCTCATGGGATGGTTGGTCGTTACATGGAGGCTCGATACGGTAGCGGATCATTTTATCGCTGCAAAGCAGGCTTTCGGGTGCCTTCAGTATCGTCAGCCGGAAGCCGGCTGCAACCTTTTGGTCCGGCCAAGCGGGGTTCATGGCGAAGACCGGCTGACGCATTGCGTTTGCCCGAGTCTTCGATCATGCTCACTCCGTGTCCAAACTCCATCCATTCGATCGGTATTCGCCGGTCACCGACGTCGTCGAACTCAAGCGAATGAGTGACTTGCCGTTGCGAAAATCAAAGCGTGTTAACACGCTGAAATCGAGTGTGGAGGACTTTAAAATTTGGGCCGGCACTAAACAGTGGAAGCTTGAGCCGGTGCCCTGGTGCAACGAGGCGTTCTATGTGGACCGCGAAAACCGCGACGAGGCACTTGGGAAAGATCTTCTCCATGTGCTCGGCCATACCTACATGCAGGAGGCGGCCAGTATGTTGCCAGTGGCACTGCTCGATCCCCAGCCTGGTGAGGTCATTCTAGATATGAGCTCGGCACCGGGCAGTAAGACCACCCAAATCGCCGCCAAGTTACAGAACAGGGGAGTGATCGTCGCCAACGACGTCCAAGAGAAGCGCATGTGGGCGCTGGCGTCCAACCTGCAGCGTAGCGGTGTGATGAACGTGGTGGTCACCAAGAAGGTCGGCCAGTGGTTCGCGCGCAGCATGACCGAACGCTTCGATCGCGTACTGTGCGATGCGCCATGCACCGCCCAAGGCACCGCCCGGAAGGATTCCGATGCACTGATGTACTGTTCCGATGACAACATCGGCAAGATGGCTCGGCTCCAATTGGAGCTGCTTGAATCAGCCATTCATGCTACCAAAGTCGGTGGTCGAATCGTCTACTCAACTTGTACGTTAACACCTGAAGAAAACGAGACTGTATTGGGCTTAATAATGAACAAATTTAGTGATCAATTAACGATTATTGATCCAACACCCGGCCTTGGGTTTGACTTGAGCAAGGCGCGCGAGGAATCCAAGCGCGTTCAGGATTGGATTCAGACCAAGCAGCAGTTCCCGGCGTTCCGCCTGTGGCCGCAAACCTACGACACCGAAGGCTTCTTTGCTGCAGTCTTGGAGAAGCGTGCACCGACTCGCCATGCTGAAAGAATCGAAGGACCCTTTCCCAAGCTAGATATTCTTCCCAAGGCACGCCGTAAGGAGTGGATCGATGCAAACCAAGATTGGTACGGAGCCCCATTTGTAGAGGAAAACGAGGTTCTCTTCAGTAAGAAGGAAAACTTACACATTATTACCCAGGAGGCGGCTGATTTCGCCATTCCGACCATGGCGTACATGGCAGGGTTGCCGTTCGGCAAGCAGACAGAACATGGCCTGGCACGCATGTCACATGAGATGGCAACTTTGCGTGGAGCTAGGGCTCGCGAGCATATTTTGCACCTGAATGAAGAACAGCGGAAGCATGCTCTTTCCGGTCGCGACATTCCCTACGATAATCCCGGTCATGGCGACCTCTTGTTGTCCATAGATCACCCTGCCGGGAAGCCCTTACTCTTAGGCAGGGGAATGCTTATGAAAGGCAGGATTCTGAATCGTTTGCCGAGAGAGATTGTGAGGATGTTCAGTTAAGCATTCCAGGCATTTCAACAGGTCCAAGGGGTGCAAGGGAAAATATTAATCGTTGGACTCCTCGGACTCTTCGGTTTCTTCGGACTCCTGTATACTCACTCTCCCATGGACGCAAAAGACGACATCCGCGCACGGCTCCCGATCGAACAACTTGTCGCACAGTATTGTCAGCTACAGAAAAAAGGTCGCAATTACGTCTGTTTGTGTCCGTTCCATAACGACAAGAAGCCCAGCTTATTGGTATCGCCGGACAAGGGAATCGCGTACTGCTTTGCTTGCCAGAGCGGTGGCGACATCTTCTCCTTTACGCAGCGCATCGAAGGCGTCGATTTTCCGACCGCTCTTCGTATGTTGGCCGAAAAGACCGGCGTCGAGTTGCCCAAAGATAGGGCACGAGACACTGCACCAAGAATCGAGAAAGATGCAAAGGAGCGCATGAGGGACTGTCTCCAGAAGGCCTCTGAGTTTTATCAGGAGAAACTGAAGGCTGTACCGGCTGCATTCGAGTATGTACAGAGGCGTGGCGTTACAGAAGAGTTGCTGCAAACATTCGGTATCGGCTACGCGCCAGATTCTTTTTCCGAAACATATGATCATTTATTGAAGGCTGGCTTCAGTCGTTCGGAAATTGTTGGTGCGGGACTTGGCATTCAAAAAGAATTGTCCGAAGAACGTATCTACGACCGTTTCCGCCACCGCATCATGTTCCCGATCGGTGACGCGCAGGGTCATATTATCGGCTTTGGCGGTCGCACTATGGGCGACGCCGATGCGAAGTATGTGAATAGCCCCGATGGACCGCTGTATCACAAATCCACCGTGTTGTACGGATTGTTCCAGGCTCGCGATGCCATACGACAGTCGCGCAATGTGCTTCTTGTGGAGGGCTACTTCGATGTCGTCGCTGCACACAAGGCCGGCGTGAAAAACGTCGTCGCCGTCAGCGGAACCGCGCTCACCGAGGATCATGTGCGGTTGCTCAAGCGCTACGCCGATTCAGTCATCCTGTGCTTGGATCAAGATCGTGCCGGACGGCAGGCTGCTGACCGTGCGTTCCAGCTGCTGAGCAAGGCGCATACTCGCGTGCAGTCGGTTGCTATACCGTCCAAGGACCCTGACGAGCTTGTGCAGAAAGATGCAGCACTCTTCGCCACGATTGTTGCAACCGCGGCGGTCGAATATGTGGAAGGCGTCATTGAGCAAATGCGAACCATGCCCGATATCTTGGAACCCAAAGGCCGCCTGCGGATTACCGAAACGCTCTTTCCATTGCTTGGAGCAGTCCCGACGTCGGTGGAGCTGCGCTCCTATTTGGAAAAAATGACTGTGGCCTTCGGCATGCGTATTTCCGAAATAGAGGCCGACTTCCGCGCTTGGCGTGCCGGTGCAGAAACCCCCAGTCGCAAAGCCGAAGTCGTTGCCATTGCAGAGCAGACGCCGTTCAAGCGCATCCAGCTGTGCATCGGCCTTGCGATCGTGTACCCGCGTACGCGACCCATGCTTGCCGAGCTCATTCCACCCGACGAAGAAGATTGGAATCGCATTCGAGTGGCGTTGTCGACTGCGGATGCAAAGCTGTCCATCGAGGATATCCTCACTCTTGCCCAAGCCGATGGCGCCCTGAAAGAGCAGGTCGGCGTGCTGACCATGTACTGCGAAGAGAACTTCGCTCTGTGGGCAGAGGCAGTCGCCGTGCGTGAGATGAAAAAATTGTGCACCGCTACCAATCGCGAGTTGATGATCCGCAAGCAAAACGAAATCGTTACTGAACTGAAGGAAGCGCGTAAATCCGGCCGCGCAGACGAAGAAGTGCGCCTCCTGACGAAGTACCAGCAGGTGTTGAAGTTATCCAAAATGGCAGGTTGATCATTACTCGAATACGGATGCCGTGCTGCGTAGCCAGCCAATTTCGTAAGGCTTCTTGTCATGGTTCTGTTGCTGCCAGAGCCGAATGACGGCTTGTACTGCCGCCGATTGCGCGGCCTTCTGACTAGGCAGTGCATCTGCAGGAAACCTTGCGACGCTTCACTTGGACTTCTCGGCTTGCAACAGACAAGCTCTGCCTCTATCCTCTGACCCCGTATCTATGGCATCGCACCCACGCAGTTTCATCCATCAGCCCTCAGACACAGACATGAAGGCTTTTCCTGAAGAGGTGAAGCACTTGGTGAAGAAAGGTCGTGAACAGCGCTACGTAACCCACCAAGAGGTGTTGCGTGCGGTTCCGAATGCCGAAGAAAACATCGACTTGCTCGACTCCGTGTACACGTTGTTCATGGATCTCGGTATCGACGTGATCGACGTGAAAGACACGCTGATTTGGCAGCGCAAACTGAAGGGTGAGTCTGCTCCGACGACCGACGCCGAAGGTGCGGGCGGAGCAATCACCGCCGCAGACAGCGACGATGAATCCCTGGAAGTGGTGGCCACGGCCGGTATTCGCATTAAAGACGACAAGCAGAGCCAGGCCGAGAAGAAGCGCCGCAAGGAGCGCGAGGTGGACTTGCTCGAAATTTCCAACGACTCGGTGCGCATGTACCTGTCCGAAATCGGACGCGTGCCGCTCATCGATGCACGCAAAGAAGTGGAATTGGCCCGCCGCATCCGCAAGGGTGATGCGTCCGCCAAGCAGCAGCTTGCCGAGGCAAACCTGCGCTTGGTTGTTTCCATCGCCAAGAAATACATCGGTCGCGGACTGTCCTTCCTGGATCTCATCCAAGAGGGCAACATCGGTCTGTTCCGCGCCGTGGAGAAGTTCGACCCCGAGCGCGGTTTCAAATTCTCCACGTATGCCACGTGGTGGATCCGCCAGGCAATCACCCGCGCCATCGCCGACCAAGCACGCACGATCCGTATTCCGGTGCATATGGTCGAGACCATCAACAAGCTGACCCACACCCAGCGCCGCTTGGTGCAGGAGCTCGGCCGCGAGCCGACGGTGGAAGAGTTGGCTGTTGAAATGGAAATGGACATCAAGAAGGTGCGTCACATTCAGAAGATTTCCCAAGACATCATCTCGCTGGAAGCCCCGGTCGGTTCCGAGGAAGACAGCAAGCTTGGTGACTTCATTGAGGACGAAGAGGCGGTAAACCCGTTCGACGCTACCAATCGCCAGCTGCGCAAAGAGAACGTGCACGCCATGCTCGAGTACCTCACACCGCGTGAGCGCAAGATCATCGAAATGCGCTTCGGCCTGAAGGACGGCATCGGCCACACGCTGGAAGAAGTCGGCAAGGAGTTCAACGTGACCCGCGAGCGCATCCGCCAGATCGAGGCCAAGGTCTTGCAGAAATTGCGCGACCACCCCCGTTCGGCCTGTATTCGCGAGCACGGCGGAACCAAGGTGCAGTTCGCCGTACCGAGCTTCATGACCGGCAACCTGTGCCCCGAGTGCCGCAAGGGAACCTTGATCGAAATCCACCAGGGTGGCAGCACCTTCCGAAAGTGTGACCGCTGCGCTTACACCATTAAGGAAAAATAATCCTTGCCGCGTATGCTGCAGTCCACTGGTGCATTGCTAAGTGAAACGTGGAGCTTTTTGCTTGTCCGATGGAAGTCCGTCGGCATTGCCCTGATTGCATTCACCATGCTCTTGGCGGTGAACCAGGCATTTTTTGCACGGCAGCTCGATGCCAACATTGCCGGCATTCTTACGCGCACAGGGCTGACCAGCGAGCAATTTGAAACACAGCTGGTCGACTTGCTGCAGACGGGAGCCCCGGCCGATGAAGTCGATCGGATTTTGGAGGCGCTCCGTCAGAGTATGGCAAGCGGCGTTTCGGCTGAGCAGTACGGATTTACGCCTACCGCCAGCAATGCTGGGCTGTATTTTGTCATCACTTCCATGCCGTTGGTCTTTGCACTCATGCTTATTGCCGCCGTAATCCTTGCGGTGTCGGCAGTGTTTTTCATGCTGTTGTCGGTGCAAGACGGACGTGGGCCGGAAGATGCAGCACGTCAATTGCCTGGGAAAATCATGGCCATGTCGTTGTTGCTGCCCTGGATTTTCTTTCGGTCGTTTGCCTGGTTTCCCATTCTTGTGATTCTCTTGGTGGCCTTTGCCCTGCCTCCGGTCGCGTTCTTACCGGCTTGCTTCGTTGGCTTGCTCGCGGCCGTCACATTGACATCCCGGTACATGCTTGCGCCGGTATTGCTGCTTGGCGGCCAGAATGGAGTGCTGAAAAGTGCTTCCATTAGCCGTGCAAAGACGAAAGGATTCATCCTGGCAATCCTTGGTTCAAGAATCACATTGGCGCTGTTTCTTATCATCGTTATTTGGTTGGCCTCGGGCTTGGTTCAAGTGTTGTCATCGGTGGTACCCAAGGCCGGTTTCCTTGTTTGGTTGTTTACGCTGGAGGTCAGCGTTGCGTTTGCAGCGGTTTTTCATGTGCGGTTGGCGAGGGCGGTAATGTTGAAGAATAGGGCGTAGTTGGGTGATGAATCGGAATCGGATCATGGGAAGAGTCTATTTAATTTCCATTGTCCCTTTTTGTCCGAGCGACAAAAAGGAACCAAAAAACGTGTGTGCGCTGAGCGCCCACGGCCGCTGCGGCGGCCAGACCGCAGGCCCCCGCGCGCAGCGCACACCACCCCTTTGGTGGCTTGAGCACTCGCGCCTTTGGTTCTTCTCGCTCACGTCTTCTCAGGGCCCGTAGTACGGCAGAACCCTCGGCCGTTTCAAAGAGCTGATTCCTCACGCACAAGAAGCAGCCAGACGACAACGTCCATTCGGTTACGCATGGAGGGTAAGGGAGGTTCGGAGGGCCAAGGGAATCCCAAGGGGACTGCGCATCAAGCCTCTCGCTTCGCTCAAGTGCTTGCTGCTGGGAGCTGTGCTAGGTTCCCTGGTCCTCCGAGGAAGAATCTTTGGCAGCTTCAACAATGGATTGGCCAATGAAATGCTATGATCATCTCCGATGAAGTCCTTCAATGCCGAATACGCCCGACTTAACCCCGACCAACGCCGCGCGGTGGACACCGTCGAAGGCCCGGTCATGGTGGTGGCAGGTCCTGGCACCGGCAAAACACAGACCGTTGCCATGCGCGTTGCCAATATTCTCCAGAAGACGCAGGCCAAGCCCGGCAACATTCTGTGTCTTACCTTCAGCAACAGCGGTGCTACCGCCATGCGTGAGCGCTTGCGCAAACTCATTGGTCCGGATGCCTACGGCGTGCACGTGAATACCATCCACGGGTTTTGTAATGAAATCATTCTCCAAAACCCGCAGGTGTTCGAGCAATGGTCTGCACTGGAGCAAATCAGTGACGTTGAGCGCTATCGTGCCGTTCGGGGAATCATCGATGAAATGCTGCCCGACTTGGAGTTGGTGAATAAGAAAGATCCGCATCGTGGTATTTCCGACATTCTCAGCCGCATGAGTTTGTTCAAGCGCGAAGGGAAGGCTGACCCGGCCGAGCTTGCGCGCATAGCCGATGAAAACGATGCCGTTCTTTCGCAGCTCAGTCGCGAAGGCACCAAGGCGCATGAAAACAACTTGCGCAAAGCCCGTAAGTTCCGCGACCTAGTGCGCGTGTTCGTCCGCTATCAAGAAGTACTGAAAAAAACACAGCGCTACGACTATGACGACATGATCTTGGGAGTGATCCGCGCGCTCTCGGAAGAAGACTGGCTACTGGCCTCTCAGCAGGAGCGCTATCTGTATCTGTTGGTCGATGAATTTCAGGATACCAACGGCGCGCAGTACAGACTCATTGAGTTACTCACGCAGCCGCGTACGCCCGAAGATAACCCCAACTTCTTCGTGGTCGGCGACGACGACCAGGCCATCTACCGGTTCCAGGGCGCCAACCTCACCAATATCTTGTCGTTCCATAAGCGCTTCCCAAAGGCGCCGATCATCGTGCTGAAGACTAGTTACCGTTGCACGCAGCCTATTTTGGATGCCGCCAATGCGCTTATTTCCAATAATACCGAGCGGTTGGTCGGTCGTATCGAAGGCCTGGATAAAACCCTCACGTCGGCCTCGAGTCACAAAGTCATCAAGCCGGTACTGTTACTCAGCCCCAGCGACATGACCGAACCCTTCCTGATCGCCGATCTCATCGACGATCGGTTGGCCGATGGCATGGTGCCGACCGAGATTGCAGTACTCACACAAACCAATGCCGAGTTGCGCCCCATCTACGACGTGCTCACCGCGCGCGGTATTCCGGTGCAAATGACCGGCCGCATCGACTTGTTGTTACACCCCATGGTTCAGCAAATCATCGCCATCTTGAAGGCGATCCACAAGCCGACGGACAGCGGATTACTGGGTGCTGCCATGGCCTGCGAATGTTTCGGCTGCCATCCGGCCGATTTGGGCCGCATCTTCGAAAGCCAGCGCAACGAGAAGGCAGGCTTGCAGGAAGTGCTTTTGCAATTCGGGCCGAAGAAGACCAATGATCCGGTCGAGCTGAATGATCGCGAGCAGGTGCTGAAGACGCGTGACGTGCTTCTTGATTTGCATCAGAAACTGGGGAGTCGCACCGTGCTCGAGACGCTCGAACATGCGCTCAAAGAGAGTGTGCTGCTGACAATTGCCACCGTCGGCGGCAAGTCGGTGGACCCGCTGGATTACGCCGCCATTCAGGAATTTTTTGACCGCGTGAAGTACCGTTGTTACGAATCGCCGCAGTTCAGCTTCGAGTCATTCTTAGATGATCTAACCATGTACGGCGACCCGGATTACGGCGACCTGCGCTTGAGTTACGACTTGCCGCATCTTACCGATGCAGGCGTCCAGCTCATGACCGCGCACCGCAGCAAGGGTCTTGAATTCGAGACCGTCATTCTTTCGAATTTCCGCGACCGCCACTGGAACAACCGCATGAGTCATGCCGGCATCTCGGTACCCGAGGATTTGCTGTTCGGTTGGGAGAAAGAACAAAAGTCATTCGAGAAAGGCCAAGATGAGCGCCGCGTGGCATTCGTGGCCATGACGCGTGCCAAGCAGGAGTTGCTGTTCACCTGTGCCAAGCAACTTACCTCTGGCGATCGTAATAAGGCCGTGAGTCCGTCGTCGTTCTTCGCCGAATCGGGCGAATTGCCGGAGCAGGAAAAAGAGCTGAAGAACCCCGAGCAGGCGGTCAGCTTATTGCTCAAGCCGCCGCGACACATCGATGCCGAGTTCGCCGCATTTCTGAAGCATCGCCTGAAAGACTACGCGCTGTCTGTGACCGCGTTGAATCACTTCTTGGAAGATCCGCAGTTGTTCCTGGAGCGCGACTTGTTGCAAGTGCCGCAATCCAAGCAGTCCAGCTTGGTGTATGGCAATGCAGTACACGACGCGCTGAAGCAATGGTCCATGCGAACCAAATCGGGCAAGCCTATGACCGACAGTGAGTTCCTGGAAGCATTCCGTACCTACTTGAATGAACGCGAGGTCCTTACCGATGCCGAACGCAGCCGTCTGACCAGGCTTGGCGAGGAATCGCTGCCACGCTATTTCGAGCAGCGGTTGGCGGGCACATTTCCGACCATTGCGTACGTCGAGCATTCCATTTCCACGCATCTGGGCGATATTCCCATCAAAGGAAAATTGGACCGTATCGATCTGGAGAATCCTGCTTCGGCCAATGCCATGGTACTCGACTTTAAGACAGGCCGCCCCAAGACCGAGGCGCAGATCCTGGAAGGGGATTACTTCCGCCAGCTTGTCTTCTATGCCCTGCTTCTGCAGCACGGAATGCCGCATCTGACGCCGATTGCCTTCACGCTGGATTTCATCGGCGAAGCTGCCGAGCATCCGGTTGAACGCACCTTTCAGGTGACAACCGCGCAGAAGCTTGAGCTTGCGAAAGTGGTGAAGGCGGTCTGGAAGAAAATCAACGCACTCGACTTTACCCCGCTCGAAGCGAAGGATTTGGAATAGTTTTCTATCCATCGTAGTACGGAGAAAGAAACACCTTTGACATGCAACAAACAAAATCGGC
The DNA here is from genome assembly GCA_964458645.1 of uncultured Candidatus Peribacteria bacterium. Taxonomy (GTDB): domain Bacteria; phylum Patescibacteriota; class Gracilibacteria; order Peribacterales; family Peribacteraceae; genus DAORHV01. The sequence continues at coordinate 120,911 of CAYWJU010000002.1, forward strand.
TGAGACGGTTGCGCAAAGTCAATCGTGTCGGCATCAGTTGATTGCAAAGATTTGCGTTCTGCCTACAATCCACCCATGGCGGCTCCCGTTGTGCCGGCACGACTCTCCGATCTGGAGTTTCTGAGCGCCTACGATGAGTACGCCCGCCTGCGTGGTCCTCTCGATCCAAAAGAGCATCCCAAGTGTGCTGCAGTGTCCAAGGCGGTGAAGCGACGCATTATTGAGGCGATGATGGTGAACTGGGCATTCGGTGGCCCCATTAAGTCCAGCATGACCCCGGCGGTCAGCGCAGGTCTGGGTTTACTTGTTTCGCGTTCGCCCTACGGCGGCTTGGTTGGAACCGCACTCGGCGCCGGTGTGTCCTGCCTGGGTCCCATGTACACCAAGTGGCACTTGAGTGCATACGCTGAAAGTGACCCCGATTGCACGCTGGAATCCATGGCCGAATGCTGGAAGGCACTGAATGCTGGCCAGGGTGACGGCTGGGACGTTCGAAAACAGCGAGTAGAGCCCAGCCTGGGTTCGGTCCCCAATGGCTTACGGCGATGGATGGGCATTGCATTCATCTACGTCCAAAGCAGCACCTCGCTGCGGCGACTCTTCAGCGATGTGTATACCGATTCACTTACCGCTTCACCTGCGTTGCAAGGAAAAGTACATGAAGGCAAAGACATGTTGTTGCATGAACGCGAACGTGAGGTGAGACTGAAGGAAGATGAGCTGTCCAGTTTGCGAGCGAAGGTAGATGAGCAGGCGGCTGTCATCAAAGGCCTGCAAGAGAACGGCGCATATGGTGATGAAGCTGCCAAAGGCACCGACGGTCGTTTGGGCGCAGTAGAAGAAACAGTCGCCCGGATCCTGCACGGACTAGGGCCCTTGCTCAGCCATTTAGCTGCCGACGAAAGCGCTGATGTTACAGTGGTCCAGTTACATGTGCAGTCCCGACGGGTCATTGGTGTAGTGCCAGTGAAGCCCAACCCAGGCAGTCACGAGGGTTCCACTGCAACGTAACAGAAAAATGGTAGGTATTTTGTAATCTCTTACACTATTTCAGCCCTATATTAAGAGAAAAATACTGATCTTCTTTTGTGTTCAATTATTCGTCAAAAATTCACGAAACAGTGCCAATGCTCTCCCTCTATGACTTGTACTATTTTTTTGTTCGACTTTCATGGCTGAGTATACGACTGAATAGCCATCTGGCCTGAAGCATGCAGATATAGGTAAGCCCGGTAAGAAGCCAGCTTCTAGTGTTTCGGTGATTACGCCGGAGCAAGCACCGTTAAAGATGTGTTCTTCGCCCTTTGGGTCGATATAGGCAATGCAGCAAACGAATGTAGCCTTCTTATTCTTCTCACTTGCCATGCGCTGTAGAAAATATTCTATCCATTCCTTGTCCGTGGCTTGAGGACCGGCTCCCCAACGCCTGGTAGCAATGCCCAGTTCGCCAGCGAGAGCGTCCACGACAATGCCGGAGTCATCTGCCATTGTGGGAAGCTTAGAAAGCTCATGGAAATGGCGTGCTTTGATGAGCGCATTCTCTTTGAATGTTGTTCCGTGTTCGTGGGGTTCGGACTGTATGCCAATGTCGCTGGGTCCGACCAATTCAATGGGTAGGCCTGAAAGTGATTCGCGAATTTCGATCAACTTTCCTTTGTTGTTGGTACCGGCGAGCAGGCGCATGCCGAGAGTGTACCTCAGGCATTCCGGGGTGCTAGTTCTGCCCGCAATTCTCCGACAAGAGGCCCGAAAAGCCGCTGGACGTCCGCTTCCACCCTGCGGATGGATTGATCGACGCGTTCGGCCAGCAGTACCGCGTGCCATTCAGGTCTTTTGTGCTCCATCTTCGCCGCGCCTTGGGAAATCTTCAGCATCGTGATCTCATGGAGTTCCTCGCGCGATCGAGGCTCTGTTCCTTGCGTGCGGCCGACGTGGGCTTCGTTCTCTTCGTATGCTGCTTGAACAAAATCATCAGAAAGCTCGAGCACGTTGTTGCCGCCCCGGTACACGCACCAAGCTCGGTGATGCAACCACGAGAGCAATTCGTCATGAGTGACATCCGCGTAGGGTGCCGGATGTATGGCCAGCACGATGCCGAGCAGGCGCTCAAGTTCATTGCGTAACGCCGCTTGGATATCCAGCTCGAAATAGGCGATGCGATCCAGAAAGCGAGCACGCACGGCGTCTTCGGCCGGGTGTACTTCCTGCATTTCAATCGAAGCGGCGCCGGAGGCTTTGAGCGTGCGTATGACTACCGAGGATAGAGAGTCCTCTGCACGCTGCAATCGCGCCGAGAAGTGGTTCATGTTGTGTTAGCAAAAACGGCTGCCATTCGGCGAAAGAATCAGATCCTACGCGTTGCAAAGAAGGGGCTCAAACCGTTGCGTCCTCGGACACGAAGATCTTGCGCGCCTTGGCGCCGTCGGCGGGGCCGATAAGGCCCTTCTCTTCCATGATGTCGAGCAGGCGGGCGGCACGCGCGTAGCCCACCTTCAACTGGCGCTGAAGCAAGCTGGCCGAGGCCTTCTTGGAGGCCTGCACCACGCGCACGGCATCGAAGAAGAGGTCGTCGCCGCCGTTATCGTCGGCATCCAAATCAATGCTGGCCGTACCCTGTCCGGTGTTACTGGCATTATCGTCGCCGTTGCCCAGTGTAATCTCCTCTGTCAGCACGCCACCACCGGCTACCTTCACCGCGTTGATGACGCGTTCCACCTCCTTGGTGGAGACATAGATGCCCTGAATGCGTACGGGGTTCGGCGTTGCGGCCGTCATGTACAGCATGTCGCCTTTGCCGAGCAGGTCTTCTGCACCGATGGAATCCAGAATGGTGCGCGAGTCGATGGCACTGACCACGCGGAACGCGATGCGGGTGGGGATGTTGGCTTTAATGAGACCGGTGATGACGTCCACGCTGGGGCGCTGCGTGGCGATAATAAGGTGCATGCCGACGGCGCGAGCCATTTGGGCGATGCGGGCGATCATGGTTTCGGTGTCTTTGCGGTGCTGGCGCATCATCAGGTCGGCCAGCTCGTCGATGACAATGACGATGCGCGGCAGGATTTTCTCTTCGTCTTGCTGCTTTTCATTGAATTCAGCCAGATTACGCACGCCGGCTTCCGAGAAGCGGTGCAGACGGCGGCCCATTTCGGCGATTGCCCAACGCAATGCCTGAAGAGCTTTGTCCGACTCCGTGATGACCGGCGTGAGCAAATGAGGGATGCCGTTGTACGGCATGAGCTCAACGCGCTTGGGGTCGATGAGGATGAACTTCAGTTCATGCGGTGCGTTCTGGAACAAGAGCGAAATCAAGAACGTGTTCATACACACCGACTTACCGGCACCGGTTGCGCCGGCAATGAGCAAGTGCGGCATGTCCTCAATGGTTGCAACGACTGCATCACCCGAGACTCCGCGTCCCAAGGGAATGGTAAGAGGGGAGTCCGACTGGCGGAACGACGTGCTTTCCAGGAGCTCGCGCAAGTACACCGTGGAGCGAATGGCATTCGGCATTTCGATGCCGACCAAAGCCTTGCCCGGAATCGGTGCTTCGATGCGCAGGCTCTGTGCGGCAAGCGCCAGGGCCAAGTCATCTTTCAAGCTTTCGATCTTGCTCAACTTCACGCCCTCGGACGGCTGCAGCGTGAACTGGGTGACGGTTGGACCCGGGTGCGCGTCCTTCATGGTCACGGCGATGTCGAACTCGGAGAGCTTCTGTTGAATGAGGACTGCCTGTGACTTCAGGTCTTCGTCTTTCACCGTGAGTTCGCTGTGCTTGCCTTCCAGCAGTTCGAGTTCTGGAAATTTCCACTCCTCGAAGCGCGTGTCCTTCATTTCAATCATGCCGTTGGTTTTGGCTTTGGCGACGGGTTTCTTGGGTGCTTCATCTTCTTCTATTTTGCGTTCGGCGAACGCCGGGCGGACGATGTTCAAATCAGGAATGACAGGCTCTTCTTCGTCTTCCTGCTGATCCAGCTTTGCGCCGCGCTCAATAAGATCCGCATCGTCCATTTCTTCTTCTTGTTCCGCCACGGCTTCGCGCTGGCGAATAACCTTCTTGCTGCTTTCCTCCGGCTTCAATTGGCGAAGAATGGCAGGAATGTCAGGCTCGAACGTAATGAACAAACCGGCAATGAATCCAATGGAAAGCACCACGTAGCCGACTTGTGCACTAAGGAATGTAATGAACGGGAATGCCGCCATGAAGCCCACCGCGCCGGCAACGGTGTCCAATTCATTGGCGATGGTTCCGGTGACGGGCGTGTGCAGGTGAATAAGGCCTAGGAACGCGAAGAGCGACAACGCCGGACCCCAGGTGCGCTTGGCTTCCACTTTGGGGCCGCTGGCGAAGAGCAGCAAGGTGCCTAAGACAATCAGGAACATGGGGAACAACATGCTCCAATCCCCGAACAATACTTTCAGCCCGCGTCCAATGGCGCCGCCCAGTGAGCCAGCGCTGTCCTGTAATGCGAGCAGCAGGACAATGCCCACTCCCACGAATACAATCGCCCGGAGTTGGCGACGAGTGTGGTCTTGCAGCTCCATGCTCTTGTCTTTTCGGCTCCTGCGTCGCTTGATGGTGGTTTTGCGTCGGACCTTCGGCATGGCAGTGATTCTACAGCAAAATGTGATGCCGTCACACTAGGAAAAAGGAGTCCAGGGACGCCGGGGAGTCCGGAGATGGGTAAGCCATGGTTTCGACAATCTCTGGCGCCTCTGACTTCGCTGGCTTCCCTGTTTAGAGTTTCGGCAACCTGTACTCCTTTAACGCTTTCCGTTCCAGCGCATAGCCCGGCATGGCAGCTTCCACTGTTGCCCAGAAGCGCGCTGAGTGGTTGGGGTGCTGGATATGCGCCAACTCATGGACGATGACGTAGTGCAGTGTGGTACGCGGCGTGAACAAGAGTGCTGCATTCAGCATAATCGTTCCGTCCCCGGAGCAACTGCCCCATTTGGATCTGGCAAATCGGAGTTTTACGTCGCGCACATTCAGTGCCAGCGTATCTTGGTTAATGGCATCGATGAGCGCGACCATTTCCCGGTATTCGCTCATGCTGATGCAGTGCCATAGTTGGCGGTGTAGCTGAGTTTTCGAAAGCAGTCTTGGCACGGTCAGGGTCCAGCCGTTGGGCGTATTTTCCGCGCGGAAGCGGTTACCGTCTGTCAGCGTAAAACGGTAGACGCGACCGGAAGAAACGGTGACGTCGACTTCCTGTTGTTCGGCATTCAGTAACTGCCTGAATGGATCAACCAGCGTCTTTTGCTGCATGCGCAAAAATGCCTTGCTGATACGCCCGAGTAAATTTTCAATATGGCGTTGCTCTTCTGCCGCACTGAGTCCGCGTGCCAGTCGAATGATAATGGCTTCGTCGGTGCAAATGCCGCGAGAGCAGCGATTGCGCGTTCGTTCGACCCGATAGGGGAGCGGACTGTCGTTCATAGACGGCATGGATCCTAACGATACCGTGTCCGATTGGGAATCCTGGCGCACTCATTCTACAATGGTTTCATGCAGACCATCGTCATCTTCGGCGGAAAGGGGTTTATTGGAACGCATTTAAAGGCCGTGTATCCGCAAGCGCATTTGCCATCAACCGACATTGCAGATGCCGTAGCCGTGGCAGCAATTCTGGATGAACTGAAGCCGGATATCGTCATCAACGCCGCCGGCAAGACCGGGCGTCCGAATGTGGATTGGTGCGAAGAGCACAAAATGGAGACCATTCGGAGTAACGTCACCGGACCGTTGGTCTTACTCGACGAGTGCTCGAAGCGTGGCATCTACTGGGTCCACGTTGGCTCCGGCTGCATTTATGAGGGCGAAAAAGGCGGCTCCGGCTTTACCGAAGAAGATCCGCCGAATTTTTACGGAAGTTTCTATGCTCGATCCAAGTTGTGGTCCGATCAACTGCTGAAGGACTTCCCAGTGTTGCAACTGCGTTTGCGGATGCCGTTCGACGGTACGGATCACCCGCGCAGCCTGATCTGCAAAGTACGGAAATATTCAAAAGTGCTGGATGTTCGCAATTCGCTTACCTACATCCCGGATTTCATTGCCGCCACGCAAGCGCTGATCGCCAAGCGCAAGACCGGCATTTACAACATGGTGAACCCTGGCGCCATTTCACCGTATGAAATGATGGTTCGGTACAAGAACATTGTCGACCCCTCCCATGTTTTCACGCGCATTTCGCAGGACGATTTATTAACCGTTACCAAGACCGGCCGAAGCAATTGCGTCCTGAGCACCGCCAAGATCGAAGCGGAAGGCATCGGTTTCCGTTCGCTGGATGAAGCCGTAGAGCAGGCCATGCAATCGCTGAAGGCGCTGAACCGTTAACCGAAGTGTCCTCCTGCGCTGAAAGAATACGCCTCGAAGAACGTCCATTGTATCGGCGGTCTTTGACACTTGACCCAAAGGAATATTCGGTAATATACTTTGCTACCCTAATCATTTACTTCACTTACGATGAGCGCCACTACAGATGATCTCATCGACTTGGTGTTCAGCTTCAGTCGTATCATGCATCGAAAGATGGCAGAAGGTCCGCTTGATGAGCACTGCGTGAAGAATTGGTTGCAAATGCATGCGCTGTGCGTCATTCAGGAGCGTGCGGGAATCACGATGAAAGATTTGGCCGGCATCCTGATGATTACCGCCCCTACTGCCACCACGTTCGTTGGTCGCTTGGTGCGACTTGGGTGTATCCAGCGCCTGGCCGACGAGAACAACCGTAAGTTGGTACGTTTGCGCATTACGCCGAAGGGTCGCAAACTCATGCGCGAAACCATGCAGCGTCACACGATCCTTCTGAAGTCGATCCTCAACCCCCTGACCACGAAAGACCAGCAAGACATGACTCGTATCTATAGAAAACTGATCGACGCCCACTCATCTTCTTCCTCCCTGTAGCCCGATGTCCATTCTTGCCACCCCCCTTCGCTTACTCGGTATTGCCTGGCGATTTGTTCGTCGCCATCTTTGGAAGTTTATCCTCGGTGCGGTTGCACTCCTTATTGTGGGTATCGTCATCTCCGTTTCACAACCCAAGCAGGCCACCTATGTCACCGCCACCGCCGTTCGGGGGGATTTGATGCAGACAGTAGAGGCAGTGGGGACCGTGGTGTCCGAGAAGGATCTTGAGTTGCAGTTTCCCATTACCGACGTGGTGTATCGCGTCGAAGTGAAAGAGGGTGATCGCGTGAAGGCCGGTCAGCGACTTGCTTCCCTGCGTTCAGGAACACTCTCGGCCAGTATCGCTTCGGCATCGGCAAACGTGCAGTCTGCCAAGGCTGCCCTGCAAGCACTGACCGAAGGCGCCCGCCCTGAAGATATTGCCATCGCCGAAGCGTCGGTCGCCAATAAGCGCGCCGCATTAGATGCCGCTCGTCAGACTGCACTGAGCGCCGAAGCGAACCTGAAGACATCGGAGTTGAAGTTGTCGGTGCTGAAGTCCGAGGCATCCACTGGATTGTCCGGCCAGGTAACGACCGCCAACAGCAGCATCTCGCAGTATTTGGCATCGGCAAAAACTGCCCTGAACGCCACTATGGGAGTCTTTAACAGCAATGAAGTGCAGGATGCGCTCGTGAAGAACCCCACCGGTGAGTACGACTCTCTGCGCACTACTCGTACCAATGCAGAGAACACGCTGAGCGCATTGCAGGGCTCTGCAGTGAACGCGTTGGACTACCAGAGTGCATTGAGGAATTTGGAGTCTGCGCGGACTGCAGTCGGTTCTGCTGCGGATAACGTGAGTCGTTCGTACGATTTTATTTCGAACCTTGCGCTTACCAGCTACTTTACAAACGCTAGTCGCGAGACGCATAAAACCAGCATCGCAACACAAAAAACCAGCGTTCAGACGGCGTTTTCCGCACTCGATTCTGCTGCCAAGAGTTTGCGCGATGCGTCTGCAAGTTACGATACGCGCATCGCCACAGAGCAATCGAGCATCACCAGTCTTCAGGGCACGCTCGACCGTGCCAAGGCCGATATTTCCACGTACCAGACTGCCCTGCAGATTGAAGAGGCTCAGTTGGCGCTGAAGAAGGCTCCGGCTCGCCAAACCGACGTGGATTCCGCCCAGGCACGCGTACGTCAGGCCCAGGCTGATTTGGCCCGTGCCGCAGCCCAGTTCAACGATACTATTCTTACTGCTCCCGTGGACGGTATGGTCACGAAAGTGAACGTGAAAGCAGGTGAAATGCGTCCGAGCACGACTCCGTCCATCACGCTGCTTGGTAACACGCCGTACCGCATTGAGATGTTCGTTTCGGAAATCGACATTCCCAAAGTGCAGGTCAGCCAGAGTGGCTCCATTGAACTCGATGCATTCCGCGGCTTCCCCATTCCCTTGCGCGTGGGTGAAATTGATCCGGGTGCCACCGACCGCGACGGCGTGCCGAAATACCGGGTGAAACTCGACTTCGTTGCGCCGAAAGAAGCACTGAAGATCGGCATGACCGGCGATGCCGAAATCATTACCGGCGCCCACAAAGATGTCGTGAGCGTTCCGCTGCGAGCGGTTTTGGAGCGCGAAGGAAAGAAGATCGTTCGCATTCTGAAGCCCGACGGCAAGACCGTGGAAGAGCGCACGGTCACCACCGGTATCGACGGCAGCAATGGAGACATAGAGGTCACCGGGGTCGAAGAAGGTGAAACGGTAATCGTTCTCGTGAAATAACCATGGAGAAGAACATTCCCCTCATCGAAATTCGCGGCCTCAGCAAATCGTACTTTAACGAAGGTATCGAGACACCGGTGCTGCATTCATTAGATCTGTCGATCAACAAGGGTGAATTCGTGGCCATCATGGGGCCGTCCGGCTCCGGTAAGTCCACGCTTATGCAAATTCTGGGGTTCCTGGACCTACAAACCAGTGGCACGTACCTGTTTCAAGGCGAACCGACACAACGCATGGACGACGACGATTTGGCCCGCATTCGCGCAACGCGCGTGAGCTTCGTCTTCCAAGCGTTCAATCTCTTGCCGCGTACGACGGTCACGCAGAACGTCATGCTGCCCCTGTTGTACCATCCTACGATCCCGGCCAAAGAGCGTGCTGCGCGCGCACTGAAGGCGGTGGAAACAGTCGGGCTCGGCGATCGCAAAGATTACATGAGCAGCCAGTTGTCCGGCGGACAAAAGCAGCGCGTGGCGATTGCTCGCGCTCTGGTTACCGACCCGGATGTGATTTTTGCCGATGAACCGACCGGTAACCTGGATTCCGCCTCTGGAATCGCGGTCATGCAAGCGCTGCAGCAACTGCACAAAGACGGCCATACCATCATTTTGGTCACCCATGAGCGCACCACGGCCGAAAATGCCGAACGCATCATCAATATTAAAGACGGACACATTGAATCCGATTCGCGCGATTTCAAACGCAAATTTGCCGGCTCCCTGAAGGAGCTGAAGTAATCCCATGCGCATTTCCGACACATTCCGGACGGCCATGAAAGCGGTGGGCGTGAATCGTTCACGCGCCGCGCTGACCATGCTCGGAATCATTATTGGCGTTGGATCGGTTGTGCTGATGAGTTCCATCGGCGCCAGCATGGAGCGCGTCATTCTGAGTCAAATCAGCAGCCTGGGTTCAAGAAGCATGGTGATTTTCCCGGGCAGCACCGACGGCGGCCCGAACCCGCTTGCGACCGGCTATGACAGCCTGACTTTCGATGACGTGGATGCGCTGCAAAGGCTGAATACGATTGAAACGTTAGCTCCCATCATCTTCATTCCGGGTACCGTGTCGTACGGGACGCAAGAGGCAAGTCCGCGTGTGCTCGGCGCAGTCCCGCACTTTTTCGACAATCAGAATATTTATCTGCGAACGGGCCGCCTGATGGAAGACGCGGACAACGAAGGCGCAAAATACGTTGCAGTACTTGGTTCGGATGCCAGTGAAAAACTGTTCGGTCAGAACGATCCGCTCGGCAAGCGCATTAAAATCGGAGAGGCACATTACACGGTGATCGGCACGGTGAAGCCGATCGGTTCGCAGTTTTTCCAAAACGTCGATGACCGTATTTACGTTCCGTACAAAACCGCCCGCCAAGTCACTGGGCAAAAACACGTCAATTACATCACCATGCGTTCAACCGTAAATTCGGAGGTGGCGCTGGAAGATGTGAAACTGCTATTGCGGCAGCGGCACAAAATCGACAATCCGAAAGATGATCCCAAGAAGGACGACTTCGGCGTACGGACGTCGTCGCAAGCCAACGACATTCTTGGCGGGGTCTCGCTGGGCATCACCTTGTTTATTACGACCATTGCCAGTATTTCGCTCTTGGTCGGCGGCATCGGCATCATGAATATTATGATCGTGTCCGTCACCGAGCGAACCCGAGAAATCGGCTTGCGCAAGGCCGTCGGTGCAAAAAGAAACGACATCTTGCTACAGTTTTTGACCGAGGCGGTCATCCTGACGCTGACGGGCGGATTCATTGGTGCTGTCGGTGGGGTCGGCATCGCCTGGTTTGCGGCTGCGATTGTGAAGAACATTCTCTCCACCTACGTCTTCGTCATTTCATGGGGGTCCATGCTTGCTGCATTCGCCATGGCTGCAGTCACCGGGCTGGTGTTCGGCATCGCTCCGGCGAGAAAAGCCGCCAACTTGAGTCCTATGGAATCCCTCCGTTACGAATAACAATGCTCCTCTCCGACACCATCCGCATCGCCTTTGCCGGCATTACCGTAAACCGCAGTCGGTCGATGCTCACCATGCTCGGCATCATCATCGGCGTGGGTTCGGTCGTGCTCATGGTGAGCATCGGCAATAGTTTTCAGAACTACATCCTGGATCAAATCGATTCCATCGGCAGCGGAACCGTGGATGTTTTCCCGGTCGGTTTGCAGAAATTTGGCAGCAATTTGGAATCACTGGTGTACGACGATTTTGAAGCGGTGAGCAAGCTTTCCACCGTGCGTGATGTGTCGCCGATTATTCTGGTCAGCCAGCCCGTTGCCTACGGCAAAGAGGAGGTATCGCCTATGGTCATGGGTACGCGGCGCGAAATTTTTGGCAACTACGGACTGAAGATGGATGTGGGCCGCATGCTGGAAACGACCGATGAAGACGGCGCCAAGTTCGTTGCGGTGGTATCGCATCAAACGGCGTTGGATCTCTTCGGCAACGTCGATCCGCTCGGGAAAAAGATTAAAATCGGTGAGTTTCCCTTTACCGTTATCGGCGTAGTGCAGAGCATGGGTTCGCTATTGCTTTCGGATTTGGATAAGCCGGTCTACATCCCGTTTTCGACCGCGCGTTCCATCACGGGGCAGAAGTACCTTACCTACATGACGCTGAAAGCAGTGGGCGACCCTGCGATTGCCACCGAAGACGTGAAGCTCCTGTTGCGACAACAGCATCGCATCGACAACCCAACCGACGATTCCGAGAAAGATGATTTCATCGTGCGCAGCTCCGAACAAGTCACCGGCATCGTGAACTCCGTAACGCTGGGGTTGACGGTCTTTCTTTCGCTTGTGGCCGCAATTTCATTGTTGGTCGGCGGTATTGGCATCATGAACATCATGTTGGTCTCGGTTACCGAACGCACGCGCGAAATCGGTCTACGCAAAGCGGTGGGCGCACGCAAGATCGATATCCTGCTTCAATTCTTGCTGGAAGCGGTTTCTCTTACGCTTACCGGCGGCGTTGTAGGAATTCTATGTGGCGGTGGACTTGGCTGGCTCTTGGCGAAGGTTGCATCCGGTGCATTGGGCCCCATTCCGTATTCGCTGTCGTTTGTCGCCATTGCCATGGCCGTAGGCATGGCGGTGTTCATCGGCTTGGTCTTCGGCATTTACCCGGCCAAACGTGCCGCCGACTTAAGTCCCATGGAAGCGCTGCGCTACGACTGATAACGAGAGCATAGTCATATCCGCAGAGGGGACGTCGCGTCCCGTTCGTACTCCGGCGGCTTTGGCCGCCGTCTGCGACGCTGCGTCGCAGTTGTACGTATGCAATCAAAAAAACCACCCGTCCTGAGACAAGTGGTTCTTTTGATAGGCGTACGAAATTAGCAATCGCAGCCGTAGACCGTCTGGCGCTTGTTCTCCTTGCAGCGCCAAGCTGCCTTCTTCACCATGTCCTCGCAAGCCTTAGCGAGAGCATCGCAGAAGTCGCCGCCGCAGCGGAGATCCATCTTCGAAAGCATTTCCTTAACGTGTGACTGGACGATCATGATATGGGGTGGAAAAAAGAATAGAACGGTCGAGATTGTAGGTTGCCTGGAAAGGCTATACAACCCCATTTTGCGGATCGATATTGAGTGTATAAGGCTCTTGTCGTACAATCCTGCGACTTTGAGCTTTTCGCATATTTTCGCCATTTTTGGGGCTTGTCTCGCGAAGCTCGTGTCATCTGGAGACGACATTGTGTGGCTTTTGCCATTCCTTTCAGGGGGCCGTTCGTCGCGCATGGTGTCTGCTTTGTTGTACATCGCTGCGCTCGAATGCATTGTTGCGCTGTCGTGGAGTATTGCCGTTGCGGGTAGCGGGGGACTGCAACTGTGGCTTACCGATGCTGCAGCGGCTTCGAGGGTGCTTCAGGGTATAGCTGCAACGCTGCTAGCAGCCTATGCGTGTCTGTTGTGGAAGCGTACAGCCGTTGTTGCAAAAGATGTCGCGCTACATCGCAGATCAATTTTCGTCATTGCGCTGCTGGGCAGCTTGGATGAGCTTAGTTATTTCCCAGGCTTACAGTGGAGTGGCTTGTTTTCGGCGTACGATCTGGCTATTGGCACCGCATTGGCGGGGCTCATCGTCATCGGCGTTTGCCTTGGCGTAGGGCGATTGCGCGGCCTTGCCAACAGCATAGAGGCGATTCCGCTATGGCTGATCGTTGCCGTTTTCGCAGTGTTTTCGCTTGTGCAGGCCTTTGGCTAAGCGAAACCATTGAACGCAGACGGCAAACACCATAGAATCCGTTGGCTGAGAATCCGCTCTTTTCCGCGCACAGCATCGTTTCGTGGGTCGGTACCGAAGCAGTCAAACGGGCCTGACTGTAAATCAGGTGGCTACGCCTTCGTGGGTGCAATTCCCACCCGGCCCACCACGAAAAACCTTGCGCGAAGATTCAGCATCTTTTCCAGAAATCACATGCCAGCACCCGAAAACAGCACCGTCGACCTGGAGAATGCTGCCGTCCTTGCCGAAGCTGAAACGTCTTTGTCCGATGTTTCGGATGTGCTGCAAGACGAAGTCGCTGCTGTCCGCACCTTGCTTGTCGGGCTTGCCGATGCTCCTCAGCAGGATTTCACTGAGGTGAAGGAAAGGCTTCTGAAGCGTGTGCCGGCACCTTCGCTGAACGCCTAGGACTTTCGGTTTCCTCCGCGCCGGAAGCCGTGCAAAATCAACGGGAAATGCCAACGAGTACGCAGCGGCGCCTAGAGATCATCGATGCCTTGCGTGGTGTGGCCGTTCTTTTGGTTATAGCCACGCATACATTCGGGCCGCTCATACGCCGTGGCGACTTACCGGTGTACATCGGGAGATTTCCCTTTTCGCTGTTCATGCCGCTGGTCAACGGTACCTATGCCGTGCAATTGTTTTTCCTGCTATCGGGGTTTGTACTGTATTTGCCGTATGCACAAGGGCGACGCCACATGAGAGGCATAGGCAACGCCGTTTCCTACCTGCGCCACCGCGCGTACCGCCTGCTGCCCTTATTTTGGCTGTCGTTCCTCGTTCCCATGTTTCTCTACTTCGGTTACCAGTCGTGGGATGTACGAATGCACCAGCTTGTAGCGATGTTCACATTCACCTTTCCGTTCACGAGAGAGATGTTTTTGCCGCCATATAATTATCCACTGTGGTCGCTCGGTGTGGAAATTTGGCTTTCGCTGCTGTTGCCGCTGATAATCATCATCATCCGGCGCATGGGTATTCGGACCACGATGTTGTTCTTGTTGCTCATTTCAGTGGGAACGCGCCTGTTCGCAGTCATAACATCTGGTACATACGGTACGGATATGATCATCAGTAGCCCTTGGGCGCAATTGGATTGCTTTGGTTTTGGCATCGTCGTGGCGCATTTGTATACGCATACACAGGCTACGCGTCCGTTGCGCGACGTATTGTGCGGAAGTGCATTGGTTCCGGCGGGTGGTTTTTTCACCGATTGGGCATCGGTGGAAATTGTGACGTGGGAATCCGTTCCCTTTGCATTTCTCATGGTAAATGCCGGATTTGCATTGGCCGTTCACGGCTTGCTGCACCTGCGCCATCGTCGAGCCGTGAAACTCTTTGCGAACCCGCTTCTTTGTCAGCTGGGGATCATGTGTTACTCGTTGTACGCCTGGCATGTTCCCATTCTCAGCGGACTTTCTCGCACGTTGGCCGAGAGAGATCCTGTGACGCTCTCACTCTGTGCGGTAACGCTGTTGGTGGTTGGGACGCTCAGTTACCGATATGTCGAATTCGGCCATGTGGCCGACACGCGTTCATTGTTTGTATTCCCGAAGGTTCAAGCAAAACGCCGCCCCCGTCGGAACGGAGAGCGGCGCTTGGTACAGGCGTAGGGGACTTAGGCTTTGCACGTTGCTTCACCTTCCATGGCGGCCTTGATGTCGGCCGGGTCGCGGTGCAGCATGGCGCTGAGCTTTTCAATGACCCACGGCATCATTTGCTTCATGCGGTTCATGTGTGCTTCCTGGTGCAGATAATCGCGCATGCCGCAGACCACGCTGAGCTCATCTTCGGAATACGGTGCGTAGGCAACGTTGCGCTTGCGAACTCCGAACGGATCCATTTTCAGAGCGAAGACGCGACTGGCATCCGAAGCGAAGGCAAAGTGTCCGACCAATCGTGCTTGTGCCTGGTCCTGACCTCCGTTGTCCGTAATCTGCATATTGTGGTTACGAGCCAAGAATGCCATGACAACGGCTGCCTCTGTGGTGCCATGACCGCGGTGTGAATGCGACAACGCTTTTTCAGAGCGCTGAGCGGTTGTGTCGGCATCTTCATCTTCGCGTTCATTGGTTCCAGATGAATCTGTTTCGCGGCAGGTGATGCTGGTCACGACGGCGTTGCTCTGGTTGTTGCCCGGCTCGCTATCGCGTTCGGAGGCGCGCACGTTGGCACTGGTGGAAATCGTTCCTCCGCATTCGAACGACGGCAGGGGGGCGAATGCGATGTCGAAGGCCGCTGTGGCGTCAATTCCCAGCGATGCGATGGCGCACTCGACATTGGCTCCAACTTGAGCGCATCCGCTCGGGTTGCTGTTCTGGAACGTCACGCCGGCCGGAAGCGGTAGGCTGATGACGACGTTGCTGGCGGTGGCTGGGCCGTAGTTTTTGGCAATGGCTGCGTATACAACGGTGGATCCGCGGTCTTGGCTCGATGGACCCGTGAATGTGGTGATGGCGACATCGGAGACAGGCTCGCATTCAACGTGCGTGACGACATCGTCGCTCTCGTTATCATTCACGTAGAAGTCTTCTGCATCGGAAGTGACCGTTGCGAACGTCGTTACATCCTGAGGGCAAACGGATTCCAACGTTGTTGCGACCTTCAGGGAGAACGTGCGGCTCGAGCCGGCAGTCAGCGTGAATCCTGTACAAATCACTTCGGCACCGACCTGCGTGCATTCGACCGGATTGCCAGTGGGGGACAATGCGACGGTCGACAGCGGAAGCGTTGCGCGTACGTTGGCTGCGGTAGCCGGACCGTCGTTGGTCACGCTCAGTTCATAGCTGATTTCATTGCCGCGGAAGATGCGGTCGCTGCCGGTAAGGTTGGTGTGCAGCTGGACTTGGCTCTCGGTCGGGCAGCCCACGTACACGGCCAATTGAGCGGAGTTGTTCAAGAGGTTTCCATCGGCTTCGGTGGCGTCCACGCTGGTTACCAGAGCGGCGGTTGTTGCACACAATTCGGTGCCAGCGGTAAAGCGCAGCAAGAACGTTGCGGTTGCCTGCGGGGCAAGGCCGGCTTCGCCGCCGACGGCACAGGAAATGATGTTACTCTGTCCAATGGTGCAACGCGGGTCGCTGGCCTGGGAGTCGAACGTGAAGTTTGCCGGAACCGCGGTCGTCACAATGACGTTATTGGCGACGAGCAGTCCGTTGTTCTGTACGCCCACAGTCGCATCGAATGAGGCGTTTTCAAGGACCAACTCGGGCCCTGTGATGGTGGCGGAGAGATCGGTGGACGGCAACGGGAGGGCAATGTGTGCAAACACCGCGTCAGCCAATGCTCGGCCTTGTGCAATGCCTTGGTCGGCATCGAACGACCAGTGAATTCCCAGGTAAATGCGACTGCGTGCATTTTCCATAGCAGCTTCACTAAAATTGGCGAATGAACGCGGTGCCAGTGGGCGTACATTGCCATCGGCATCTATGGTTTGGCCGTTCAGTTCATCGGAGGTGAAGGTAAAGGCGATGTCGTCGTTTCCGTAGAAGTTTTTCAGCGTTTCGAAGAATGCGGCGCCGAAGGTGGCGTGGCCGGACGTGTAGGCCGGAAACGGAGGCGTGAAGTTCGTGGGCGGGGTTCCGGGAGTGGACGACAGTTGTGGATTGCTTGCTGGTGCGCCGAGCGGCTCCCAGTTCGGATCGCCGATCGTATCGGGGTTGCCGTCGCCAAGTCCGGTTGGACCGGTGCCGACGTCGGATTCACGGATGCCGGTGATCGGACGCCAAAAGTCATTCACATATTTCGTTTTCCATGAAGTGATGCCGGCATCTGCCATGGCTGCATTCATCAGCATGAACATGCGGGCATTCTCAACCTGCGTATTGCCTTGCTGTTCGGCGATATGGCGTCCTATCTGGTTATAGAGACGTGGTGGAACGCCCAAACCCGGAGTTCCGTCGTATCCCCAGAACAGTCCGATGTTTGTTTGGTCCTGGGTTCGCGTCGTGGAATTCTTGTCGCCTAGAGACTTCACTTCGTTATAGGCAGCGGTGTATTCAGCACTGGTGAGTGCCGGTACTGCCGGAGCGGCGAAGTCTTCCACGCTGCCCATGCCGAATGGCAATACCAGACCGTATTCCGCCGCGTAGGCCATTTGGTCAGGGTGCAGCGGGTCTGGGCGCCAATGTCCCGGCTGGTCGCTTTCGTTGTAGGTGACAGTGTTTTGGCTACCGTCGTTGATGCGGCTGGCAATGCAGGCAGCAGCAGCAGCCTGGCCAATGGCGATACCGTCGATCTTGGGTTGTCCGTCGGGGATCAGCGCCAAATCGTCGGTCATGTCGGCATCGAAACGAGCTACTTGATCGGGATACAGCGAGACCAGCGTGTCATGTGCGGCCATAATAATGGCAGCTTCAACAGAAGACGTTGCGGGTGCGGTTTCCGTAAATGAAATGGGCGTGTGTGTGCGGTCGATGGCGTTGACGGCGTCGTAAATCGCAACGTGGACAATGGCCATTGCTCGTGCAGCCCTGGTCGGTCCGGCATTGCGTTTGAGTCCTGCCCCTGGAACGCCTGCACCAGGCGTATGGTCAATCACTTGGGCATCCAGCAGAATCTCGTTCCAACGTAGAACCATGTCCGGCAAGGGAGCGAGTTGTGCGGCACTGAACATCGGCAATAGCGCTACACCGTTTCCGAGCACAATGGTTACCGCAACGATTTCTGCGACAATTTTGCGCACACGCATAGTGATTGAGAGTAAGAAAGTGTCATACTTTACATACTTATACGATTTATGCAATAGATTTAGTATTTGTCAAATATAGCTGTAAAACACTGCAATTCACGCTCGGCAGATGTTGCCCTTTACCCTATTTCGCCGTACAGAGTCCCAGCTGGCAGACTGCGCGCAATTGGGAGCAGCCGGCGCAGGCCATTTGCTCTCCCTTTTGCTGCTTGCACATGAAGTAGCTGTCGGCGTTATCCTCCAACTTGGAAATGGCGTCTTTTCGCACGGCCTGGCCGCAGGTCAGGAACGGGCAGCTGGCAATGAAGAGCGTGCAATCGGCATCCACTGTGCAGGAGCGGTTGGCGGCAGCCATGTTATTGAAGTCATTTTTTTCAGTTTCGCAGCCAAGTGTTCCCGCAGACGAGCTGCTGGAAGAGCGTGAGCTGGAAAGTGAAGACGACGAGCTTACGCAGGCGCGAAGCGTACAAGCGCTGCCGTTTTGGGTGCAGGTGCAGGTGTTACAGCCGTCGCTGCTTGGGTACGATTGTCCGATTTGGTAGCGCCCCTCGCACAGGTACCCCTGCGGCTGTGTGCCGGCGGTCTCTTGAATGCACTCATGAGAACAGCCGTCGCCGTCGTTTTGATTTCCGTCATCGCACTGCTCGCCGGTCTGCCTGGACTTGTCGCCGCAGAAGCCAAGATTGGCCTTTCTTCGCAATTCTTCAATTTGGTCGCGCAGCGGTTCAATGGCCGTTGCATCGTAACGCTCCAGCATGACGGCGGTTTGTCCGCGGGTAATGCCGTCATTGGGTCCAAATCGTCCGTTGCTGTAGCCGCGAACAATGCCGAGTCGCGACATGCGTGCCACCGCATTCGAGAAGTAATCGCCGCTTGCGACATCCGAGAACGAGCCGCCGAACTGTGCCAGTACCGGTAAGGCGAATGCGGTCAGGAATCCGGCTGCGAACGTCAGGGCTGCGGTACGATTCAGTTTCATGATCTAGCGGGAAAGAGGAATAGAGAGAGCATACGACGTCTTCGCTTGCCGGGGAAGCACGAATTCCTTCGCCCATTCAAAGATTCGAAGTGGGTTGACGACGTTTCCCCGAAGGAGTTGGCTGTGGACATGTCACGCACTCCACGCGCCGATTTGGAAGAGTGGGCAGACGCGTTTTTTCAGGGGGAATTAGGCCTACCCAAAAAGAAGACCTTTGGATGTCCTTCGTACTATGTAGGACGCTCGATGCTTGCCTTTCTCTATAAAGACGGGCTTGGCGTGAAGGCAAGCCCCGATGAAGTGTTGCGGTATATCGAGAACGATCCGGACACCTATCGTCCATTCAATCCCGGCGATGGAACCATGAAGAATTGGCTGATCATCGTGCATCCGGAGGCAGCGCAGTACGATGATGAACGCCCTCTCTACCTGAAGGCGTTCCATACCCTGCAAGGCACAGGGAATTGAGCAGAAGGCTGTTTTGTGCTATACTGGGGAGATTCAAACACACCCCTATGATGCACAACTCTTTCTTGCGACTGCACTGGAGCTTGGCCGAAACGCGGCTGCTCTCGCTCATGCCGCCTGATGATGTTGCCCCGCCGCCTCCGCGTATTCCGGGCAGTGAAACGGGCGGAAGGGCTCCAGAGGCTCCTGCGGTCGTGCGTCCAAGTGTCGACACTGCTCGCCGCGTGGAAGGTATTGGCAAGCAGTTGGCCGATATCAGCGTTGAAAATCGTGATCCGTCGGTCTTTACCTCCGGTGGCGGCATCAATCGCTTGTGGTGGCAGAACCGACCGGGTGCAACGCAGCAACATTATAAAATCATGCACGACGCCCACTTGTCGTGGGAGGCGAATATTCGCCGTGTGCAGCCGCGCACTCCCCAGCAATGGGAGGTATTCAAGGCCGGCGAAGTCGCGCGCTTGAATCCGCAGTTGGCTCCGCACGGCTTACGTGTGTTCAGCTATCCGGGAATTCCTGCGTTGGGCTGGGAGGTTACCAATGCCGGAACAGCCGGTATTCCGAGTAATTTGCAGGGTCCGTTGAACGACATGATGAGTCCGTCGCTGAACAGCGGGCCGAATATCAACGTCATGGCCGGGTCTCGTCTCACGATCATTATTGCGATTCTGATCGCACTTCTTGTTCTGCTGAAGCTTTCAGAGGAGGGGAAGTTGGAGGGCAAGGGGCGTCGACGCAATGATTCGCGTCCGGATGGTGACGGGACTCGTCCGGAAGCCCCTGGCGGCTCACCGAGCAGGAACCGCGTACGGGAAGAAATGCGCAGCAAGAAGTTGAATTTGGATGGCCTGAAACAGGCCAAGGAAAAGCAGGTACAGGCCAATACGAAGGCAATCGAGGGTCATCAGAGGGAAATCAGCTCCATTCGCTTGGAGGAAGACACGCTCGGCGCTCGTCGCAAAGGTTTGCAGGAGCAAGTTTCTAAACTGCAAGGACAGAACGTCGATCCTACCAATCCAGAACTCGTTCGTGCCAAGGCCGAGCTGGAGCAAGTTGATCGCAACATCACTTCGTCCAAGACTCGTCGTGAAACTCTGGAGAAGGACATCAAGCGTCGCGAGGAAGAAAACAAGGCGTTACAGGCCGACGTGAAGATTATCGATGAAATGCGCGCCGAAGGCCGCGATGCCGTGGATCGTGCCGTGCGTTTGACCAACCTCATGATTGAGCGCCTGCCCGAAGCAGTACGAAAGAGCTTCGGTGGTTACGAGGTAACCGTTCAAGGCGCCATCATGCTCAAGGAGCCTTCCGGAGAACTGCATCGCTTGCTTGCCGCCTCCGGACAACCGCCGCTTGCGGCCGGAACCACGGTGCAGCTCTCGCAGATTCAAGAGGCGTTGGATCGTATGCCGCGCACCTAGGCGCCTGGACCGCGGCGTCGCCAAGCGGTACCATGACCCTCTTCGGTCATGCGCTTACGCCTGCTTACCATCGGCTGCGTTGTCCTTGCATCCTTTGGTGCGGTGCAAACAGCTTGGGCAGTATGCACATGCAAAGAAACGTGGCCTGCAGGCGCATTTGCCGACAGTCAGGCGGTGTTCCAAGGCACCGTGCTTTCGGTGGATTCGGTCGTCGTTGGCGAGCGCCGCTGGCAAGAGGCCAGGCTGCGCATGGAGCGAGCTTGGAAAGGGGTGAGTGACGACGTTATCACCGTGCGTACGCCAGCCGGCAACCGAGATGCCTGCGGTATCGATTTTTGGGTAGGGGATTCCTATGTCGTGTATGCCGAGAGCGATGCGGGCGGCACGTTGTTCACAGGTCGTTGTCAGCGCACCGAGTTCACGCGCTATGCCGAAGAAGATCTGCAGTACCTGGAGAACCGCATGGATTCCTCTCCGCAACCCGGCGAGGTGTTTTCCGACGTGCCGACGGATCACCCCAATTTTCAGGCGGTCACGGCGTTGTACGGTGCCTCGCTTGTCACGGGCTACCGAGATGGCACCTTTCGTCCGGAGAAAAGCGTGAGTCGGGCAGAGATCGTAAAAGTGCTTATCGATGCCGCTCCCGGATATCGCATTCGTGACGACGTTGCGTTTCAAGATCCGTACGACAGCGGCTGGTTGAAGTTTAGCGACGTGTCGGACGGCGAGTGGTATGTGCCGTTCCTGCGCAAGGCTGTGCAAGGAAAATTGGTGAAGGGATACCGCGACGGAACGTTCCGCCCGAGCAATTCCGTCAGTGTTGCCGAAGCCTCGAAAATGATTGCGATTGCATTCGGACTCACGCGTGAGTGGGACGGACCCGTGTGGTACGAACAATATGTGGCGGCACTCGGCGATCGCCACGCCATTCCTGTGACGATCGCATCGGTGAACGCGCCGCTTACGCGCGGGGAATTGGCAGAAATCGTCTGGCGCGTTCGCGAGAATATCCGCACGCGGGAGAGTAAGACCGCCGACGAAGTTTCGTTTCGCACGACCTGCCAGCCGCTGCATGATTCGGTTGCAGGAATCGATATGCAGCGCGTTCGCGATGCGTGGCTGGAGTGGTACAACATCGAGCGTGCCACGTTGGGTTTGAAGGCCTATGTCGGAAGCAGTCAGCTGGATCGTACCGCCTACGAGTGGTCCGACGCACAGGCAGACGACGGATCCATGGATCATCGACGTTCCGGGCAAGCTGCGGGCTCAAGCTACGATTACGCGCTCATGCGGCGTTGGTTTTCCGAACGCGGCCTCGGTTTTGCAAACCAGAACGGCTCTACGTTCACCGAAAACATCGGCTGGGGTCCGTTTCGTTGCGATCAAGTAGACTGCACCGACGAACTGATTGCCGCCATGCGTCAGACGTTCGATTTTTACCAAAAGGAGCGTGAGCAGGCGTATCACCCCCATTGGAATACGGTCGTGAATCCGGATTTCAGGTTACTTGGCTTGGGAATCGCGTTGCGCGACGGCAAGTATTTTCTGACCACGCATATTGCCACCGAGATCGTTTCTGAGCCGCCCGCGCTCTGTAGGTAAGTCGATTCGTTGACAACGACTCTTTCGCAGCTACCATCGCTCTCTTGGTAAAGCTCTCCACCCCTCAAAAGCTCGACTATTTGCATCGCGCCCGCGATGTGACCGATCGCTTCAATGACCTAGGCTCATTTGCCGATGAGCTTGATCACATGTTGGTGACCTACGGCACCCTGTCCGATATCGCGCGCCGGGCAGTGTACGGAGTATTGGAAGGGTTGCCTCTGCAAGACCAAGATGAGATCCTCAACGCCTTTGTCGGACGCCAGTTGCTCATTGAGACGGAGTGCGTGCTGGCAGACCGTTTAGATCTTCAGAATGGCATCGAGCAGTCGCTCTGGGACGTTGAGTGGACAGACGATCGAGATTTGGATCGTGATATCTCCGAGAAATCCAAGCAGGAAGATGAGCATCGTCGTCGCAAATGGAATGCAGGCGCCGTCGCGTCCGAAGTCGAAATCGCCGAAAGCGCGTATGAAGACACAGATATTCCTCAGCTGTTCAAAGATCCGCTGCCGCGCATCATTCAGACCTTGGAGCGTCCGACGGTGCTGCTTGCGAAGGGCATCACGATGAGGTGTCGCGATGCCATGGTACCGCTCATACGCAGCTTTTTTTGTAGGAATACCGTGCGCGACACCATGCGCCGTCGAATCGAAAATATTCACCGTTTCGCACTGCAGTTGAGCGCACACTCCGATGAAGACGAATTCCAGATGCTATAGCCCCTACTGCAGGAAATACACGCTGACAAGCGGGATGAAAAACAGTGCGAACACCGTGGAAAGCAGCACCGCCAATGCTGCTTTTTCTGGTTGCGCCTTCAGTGCGGTGGCCAGCACCACGGTGTTGGCGGCCAACGGAGTCACCGAAAGCAGGATCATGACTTTATGCACAATGGGCGCGTAGAAGTGCAAGAACGTCATGTCGATCACAATGACCAGCGCCATGAGTACCGGCCACACCACGAATTTTGCCAGGAAACACAGGCCGAAGAACGCGTAATCCAGCTTGAGCGAGCGCATATCGGCTATGCCCATGCCGATGATCATCATGCCGAGTACGCTGAACGCTCCGCGCATGTTCAGTGCCAAGGCCAGGTAGCCTTCGCCAAGCGGTATGTGCATGGTGTTTACCGCCAAGCCGACGGCGAACGCGTAGATAGTCGGCAGTCGAAGGAGTCGACGCAAACTTTCTTTGGGCGTGTAGTTGCCGCGCGCCGTGAAGAAGAACCCGAGCGAATTCTCGAACAGTACGAAACCCATAATCGACAGCACCATGGTGCCCAGCACGCCTTCGCCGAAGATCGCCAATGCAACCGGAATGCCGAAGTACCCGGTGTTTCCTGTGGCGCCGGTATAAGCGAAGATGCCACGCGTTGAATCTTTCCAAACGAAGCTGCCGATTGCATACCACATCACCGAGAGGCCGCAGCACAGTACGAAAAACAGGATGGGGAGCGAAATTGCCCCGGCATCCAGCACGGTGGTCACCACGCCATGAAATACCACGAACGGCGATAAGATATACAGCAGCAGTCCGGCAACCGTTTCCTTCTGCGCCTTCAGTGCACGTCCGGCAATGAACCCCAGAAAAATCAGTCCGTACAACGGGAGTAATTTGCCGAGCAGGGTGAGAAAAATGTCCATGCGATTGAGAAGGCATTTCATCGGAAAGGAGCTCGACGCGCAATGCTCCGACGAGAGTTTGACTGCACAATGCTCCTGAAATGTTGCAAGGATACGTGTAAGAATCTGGGGGTATCCTCGTCATCATAGTCACTTACTTTTTCCCCATTTTCCTATGAAGCTTCGTACGTTTGCCGCCGCAGCGCTGTCGACGGCAGTTGCAATGAGCATGGCTGTCCCTGCTTTTGCCATGGAATCGAATACGGGTTCAAGTTCTTCAGCCAGAATGGAGCGCAAGCAAGTCGACGGTGCATGTATGTCCAGTGCAGTCGATAAGCGCGATACCGCTATCACTACGGCATTCGATGCATTTGCGGCATCCACGAAAACCGCTCTGACGACTCGCAAAGATGCACTGAAGGCAGCGTGGGCTCTGACCGACACCGCTCAGCGCCAGACCGCTCTGAAGGCTGCCTGGAAGACGTTCACCACCAGCCACAAGTCGGCTCGTGAGGCATTCCGCACCGCAAAGAAAGCTGCACACCAGCAGTTCCGCACCGATGCGAAAACCTGCAAAGGCAACACGTCGGAAGAGGGCAACGTTGAAACGAGCTCGGACATCAGTCTGTAGTGCGACTGCAAACAAGGCGACAAAGGGGGCTTCGGCCCTCTTTTTCGTTACGCCTGCGAGACCACGCGACGGTAGTACAGCACAATCATTCCCATTGTGAGCACCGTGACGATGATCATGCTCTCGTGTGGGCCGGTCTCCACGTTCGCACGAGGCTTTTTCGTCACTGTGCTCACGGTTTGTACCGGTGCGGTAATTCTGCGAAGCGGTGCGCCGCTCTTCAAAGACGACGATGTGCTGCTGTTGCGACCGCTGCTGGAAGAAGGAGCCAGTCCCAGCCGCTCGGCTTCGATGCGGTTGCCGACCGTATACGGATTATTTGGCAAATTGCTCTGATTCCCACTCAGTGACGGCAATGAGCTGCTCGATTCGGATGCGGCTGCCGGACGAAGGCTGAATGTCGACGGCTGACCGGTCGAACGCGCGGACGGTGCGATGCTGGACGAAATCAATGCGACGACGAGCGGTTGCCCCGACGCCGGCTTGGATGCTTGAACCACCGGGATGCTGCTGGACGACGAAGAACTGCTTTCCGAAGATTCGGACGACGACTCGCTGCTCTCTGGCGTAGGCAAAATGGGTGGCAGAGGAATGAGATCCTCACTGGAGTTGGCGTCCGAACTGACGGCCGCTTGTTCAATGCTCTCCACAACGCTGATTTCCAGCAACGCATCCTCGGGCAATGTCTCCGAAAAATACGTGTATGTTTTGCCGAGTGCTGCGACCGGCACGACAAACGAGAACGGTTCATCGAACAACACCTGGACACTGAATAATTCAGCGGTGTCTTTTGGCTTCAGAACTTGAGGATCTGGATTTTCATTGGTGATCACCAACTCATCTCCAGGTCGAATGGCAACGCTGTTTGGACTAAATGCCCCTTCTTTGGTGATCGTCACGTTCACACTGCTTCCTGCGCCGCCGGTAAGACTGCCGCGCAAACTGTCGGTACCAAGATAGAAAATCGCACCGAGCAACAATACCAACCCGATGCCGGTGAACGCGGCCAGATGCATGGGGCCCTGCGGCGATTCGATCCGCACCGCAGCACGATGAACCGGCTGCTGTTCTACGGGTTCAGGTGCACTGCTGCGCACCGGTACCCGTGTTTCAGACGAGTCAGTGGAGTTCCAGCTGGAATGAAGCGGAGAGTCGGACACTGCTTACAGAGGAAGGTGAAGTTGGCGGCGCCAGGCGAAGAACGTGCCGATGCCGGCCGATGCCAGCGCCAAGAAAGCAAGCGTGGAGTTCATGCCGGTTTCACCGGAGATATTTTTTCCATTGTGGGTTTCGATGGGGTTTTCTTCCGGCGGAAGATCCTGCGGATCGATTTGTGCCAACGGCGCACTGGATGTTTCCGGCTTACCGACGACGACCGACACTTCGTGGCTGAACACGGTTTCCTGGTTCTTCGCATTGAATCCGCGCACCGCCAGGAAGTACTGGGTGCCGGGCTCCAGGTCTCGGATGACCAGGCTGCTGGATGTATCTGGAACGCTGCGGCGGTTAATATACTTTCCGCTCACGGTGCCGTAGTAGACGTTGTAGCCGGCCAAATCGGTGCTTGTCAGACCTTGCCAGCCCAAAAAGATATTGGTGTCCTTGGAAGTGACGCGCACGTTCTGGACTTGCAGGAGGGTGAATGCGGAATTGGGCCCGCCGATGGCGCTACTGGAAGATCCCTGTGAACCTGTGCCGCCGGTTGTTCCGGCACGCTGCTGCAGAATGTCCAGGAATGATCCGCCTGCGCTGCTGCTACTGCTGCTGGCCATTTGCTCGGTGGACAGTCGAACCGTAAGAATGGTTGGCTGTACGGTCAGGAGCGAAGCATTGTCCGATGCGGTCACCGACGTTTCACCGGTGCCGTCTTCGAGAAAATTCTGAAAAGAAATAGTCGTATTGGACGATGTCGACTTCACGCGGAACGTAACGCGGGCGATTGCTGTTTTTGGTGTTTGCAGTGAGCCGCTTGTTCCGCCGCCGATCTTTACGATGCCGTTATTGGCATCGATTGCCTGTTCACCAGGAATCGGTTGCGAGAGAGCTGAAGTCAGTTCCACGCTGCGGGCCTCCAAAAAGGCCGGATCGAATTTGATCCACGATCGAATCGTGTTTACCTTGGACGGGTCCGGAGTTTCGATAACGATATCCATATCCACAATGTCGCCTGCCCGCAGAACCGAGGTCGTCAGCTCGCTGCCGTTGACGGTTTCGAATACCGGGCAGTTCCTGCGATCTTGATTAATGCAGTGCGGCTGAAAGGTGAGCTGTGTCACCGTGACTGCGGCGGCACTGGAGTCAACGTCGGCTGCTTGAGCCGTGCCGACGTACGAATCGCCGTCTTTGCAGCCGATGAGCGCATCGGTGCACGGTGGGGCGCTCAGCGATCCTGTTTCCGGCGGATCACTCAATGCGGCATACGCAGTGGAAGATGCACCGAACAGCGCCAGAACTACAGAAACGATCCACAGCGTGGAGCGTGTCATCGTCTTTCCCTGGAGAGGTGAGTGCAACAGCATGAATGTGTGTTTGAAAGGGTCTAGCGCCGCTCGACGATTTCCAGAATTGCCGCCACGTCTTCTATCGTAATGCGGAAGTCTTGGTTGGTGTCTGCTTCAAGTTCTTCTGGGGTGGCATTGCGGTAGCCGCGTGCTATTTCCAGCGCCAAGCGAGCATCTGCAGGCGTGACCATATCGTTGCCGTCCATGTCCCCACTCAGTCGGATTCCTGCCCGCGTTGGCTCCACAAGGGGGTGCACGTCACCGGCTGTTTGAATGCCTACGGCAAATGCCACGGACATGCAGCCCAGAACCAGTCCCGCACGACGGATTGTTTGTGCCGAGAAGGTGGTGAAATATGTGTGCATTTCCTAGTACTATAGCACGAAAACGGCTTTTATCCCATACAGCGCAAGTTGACGATAATAGGGATTATGATCTGTTTATAGAACAGTTTTGGGAGTCCGGAGATGCCAGGGGCGCCGGAGATTGGCGCTCCCCAGACTCTCCGGTTTCCCCGGCGTCCTTGAATCAGGTTTTTGCGGCCTGCAGCCGTGCTATTCTTCCAGCATCATGGAGAGTCAGTTTTTCTTCTTCGTCGGCGATAACTCGTACACACTCAAGCACGAGATTCAGCGCTGGAAGCAGTCCTTTGCCGCCAAGCACGGACCGGAAAACCTTCAGGTGCTTTTGGGCGCCACGCAGACCGTTTCCAGCATTATGGACGCGGTTGCAACCATGCCGTTCATTGCCGAGCGTCGATTGGTGCTGTGCGAAG
Source organism: uncultured Candidatus Peribacteria bacterium (assembly GCA_964458645.1). Taxonomy (GTDB): domain Bacteria; phylum Patescibacteriota; class Gracilibacteria; order Peribacterales; family Peribacteraceae; genus DAORHV01. The sequence goes on from CAYWJU010000002.1 coordinate 148,519, forward strand.
GTGTTCCCAAGATCGATAAAGACGGGCTGTCACGAGTGTTGGAGGTTCTCCACCCTCAGGTGATTTTCGTCATCTATGAAACGAAGGTCGATAAACGCCTCGGCATCGTCAAGGACTTGCTCGAGAAGGCGGAGGTGAAGCAATTCGATTCCTTGCCGCCACCCAAACTTTCCGCATGGATACGTGAGTACGCAGCATCGAGAGGTGCAACCATCGGCCCCGATGTCATACGGGCCTTGCAGTCCATTGCGGGAGATGACCAATGGATGCTCCAGGGTGAGCTCGACAAACTTGCCGTACATGCCGGCGTTGCTTCGACTGCAGATACGGTACGGAATCCGGAAATCACCAGCGACCATATCGACTCGCTGTGCGTGCCCTCGGGATCACAGGTGGTGTGGCAGCTCACCGACCTGATCGGTGGTCGCAAATCGGTGCAAGCGCTGCAGTTTTTCCGTCGCAGACTTGAGCGTGGCGAAGAGCCGTATGGCATGTGGGTCATCTTGCTGAATATGATCAAGAACATCAGCGCACTCCGCATTTGCCTAGATGCCGGTATGAGCGATGAACGCAGTATTTCCAAATCCTCCGGCGTGAATTTCTTCAGTGTTCGCGGTTTGTTGCCGCTGGCCCGTTCGTTCGATCGAACGCGCGTGAAGGCACTGGTCGATTGGGCTGCCAGTACGGATATCGCATTGAAAACAGGCGAACTGAAATACACCGCCGAACGCCCGGAAGAACTCATTGTGTTGGCGGAGCGGGCGATTCTGGCATGCGCCTGAGGGCGAAGGCTCAGAGAGTTATGAATGTTTGGAAAGTAAGAAAGGTTCTTGTAGAAACCTTCCGTACATTTTTGCCCTTCTGAACTTTTCAGACCTTCTAAAAGTTCTGAATCTGCTCCAAGATGCTGCTCTCGGTTTTTCCTTCTTCATCGGCAAGCTTCTTTTCGATTTGCGCGCGTTCGGCACGCTTGCGCTTAATTTCCTCTTCCATCTGCGCAACGACTTTTTCATCGCCGATCGTGGATACTTCCTTGCTGTATTTTTCATCGATGGCGGCAAGTTGCTTTTTCTCGTTGGTCAAAATTTCCTCCAGATTCTTCAGTTGTTCTGGCGTCATGATCGGCAGGATGTTGATCCAGTACTGCCGCTCTTCGTTATTCATGCTTTCCGAACCTTTCACCAATGCGATAAGCGGACCGAATTTCTCCTGAATATCCGCTGGAATAGTCAGGCCCCCACTAGAGGCGGCTCCTCCGGTCGCTGGTTGCTGGTTGTCGGCCATGGCTAACAGAATAGGTTGAAGTGCAATGTAGCGAAAGAGATTCGCGAATCGCTTACGCGACCTTCAGGATTTCGTACTTGAACTTTCCTGCCGGAGCGTCCACGTCCACGGTGTCTCCTTTTTCATGGCCGAGCAGAGCGCGACCGATGGGGGACTCGTTGCTGATTTTGTGGTCGATGGGGTCGGCCTCCATGCTACCGACAATGGTGTACGTTTCGGGTTCGTCGTCATCGGTTTTGTTGCGAACCGTGACCGTGGAACCGATGTCGATGGTTTTGCTCTTCGCGGCCTTGTTCTGCGATCCTTCGACAATGATTTTTGCGTTCTTGATCTGATTCTCGAGTTCCAAGATGCGTCCCTCGATGAAAGCTTGATCGTTCTTGGCCTCCTCGTATTCGGCGTTCTCGGACAAGTCACCGTACGAAATGGCGTCCTTCAGACGGTCGGCGATTTCCTGACGCTTGGTGGTCTTCAGGAAATCGAGTTCTTCTTTCAGTTTCTTCAAACCTTCTTTCGTGATCAGCATCTCTTCGCCGTCGGCGAACGTGGTGGTTGGGGTGCTCATAGCGCACGGATTCTACTGGATGCGCCCAACCCGCACAAGGCGCGTTCTTCAGGCAAAAAATAGAGGGAGTCGCAACCGTGCGACTCCCTCATGGCGGTTCTGGTCCGTCTGCCCAAAACCATGCCGGATGGAAGTGGAAGATCTGCTCATTCACGGCTGTGGGTTCTCGTCGGCCTCAGGGGTCGACTCGGTATCGCGGGGCTCAGCCCCGAGGGTTGAGGGATCGCAGTGATCCCTTCCGATACCCACATCCGCAGGTGCCTCGATGCCGTAGCGGCCGTTACCGAGGACGGTGACCTTGATCCCCAACCCGGGGAACGTAATCTGGTCACCTTTCTTCTTCCTTGTCAGAACCAACATGGCGGTACTCCTTGTGTGCCATGGCGCTACCTATACGAGTCTTTCCGCATCCGAACGGATCGATCAGCGTTTTGGCGGCGTGCGCCCATAGTACAGGAGTTCACAAAATAGTACTAATTACCATTTATTTAAATCCGTCAAATATCGGCTGTGTACGGCGGTTTGACGCATTCCATGCATTGCTTCCGCTCGTGTCTGTCCCTACACTGTGCGGGACACTTTCCCATACCGTTTTCCCATGGCTGATAAGGATAAAACTTCCACAAGTTACGGAGCAGATAAAATCCAGGTTCTGGAAGGACTGGAGCCGGTGCGCAAGCGTCCGGGTATGTATATCGGTTCTACGGACCAACGCGGTCTGCATCACTGTGTGTACGAAATCGTCGACAACTCGATCGACGAAGCAATGGCCGGCCATGCGTCGCACATCACCGTTATGCTGCACGACGACGGCTCGGTAAGCGTGGAAGACAACGGCCGCGGTATCCCGGTCGATATTCACCCCAAAACCAAGAAGTCCGCGCTCGAGACGGTGCTCACCGTTCTGCATGCCGGTGGAAAATTCGGCGGCGATGAATCCGGTTACAAAGTGTCCGGTGGTCTGCACGGCGTGGGTTCATCCGTAGTGAACGCGTTGTCCAGCTATATGAAGGCCGAGGTGTTCCAGGGCGGCAAAATCCACATGCAGGAGTACGTCCGCGGCAAACCGAAGGCCGATGTGAAACCGGTCGGCAAGACCGATAAGCGTGGCACCAAAATCACATTCCAGCTCGACGACGAAATCTTCGACACGCTCGTCTTCAGCCTCACCACGCTCATGTCCCGCTTCCGTCAGCAGTGCTACCTCACGCGCGGCATCACGATCTCCATTATGGATGAGCGCGAGAAGCGCCCCGAGGAGGACGTGAATCTTCCGCGCTTGTACCGCTTCTCCTTCCAGGGAGGAGTTGGTGCGTACGTGCGTCACTTGAACCACGATCAACAGACGATCGGCGAAGTCATCTGGTTCGAGAAGGACAGTGAGGAAGGCTTCGTGGAAATCGGCATGCAGTACAGCCAGGCGTTCCAGGAACAGACCATCAGCTTTGCCAACAATATTCACACCACGGAAGGCGGATCGCACATGACCGGTTTTAAAGCCGCTCTCACGCGTACCATCAACGCGTACGCTCGCAAGGAGCAGATCTTGAAAGAGAAAGAGGAGAACCTGACCGCCGAAGACGTGCGCGAAGGACTTGCTGCCGTCATCTCCGTGCGCCTGCGCGAGCCGCAGTTCGAAGGTCAAACCAAGAGCAAGCTCGGCAACGCCGAAATGAAGACGGTCGTGGAGACTGCCGTGAACGAGAAGCTGGCCGAGTACTTCGAGGAGCACCCCGGCGATGCACGCGAGGTCATTGGCAAGTGTCTGCTTGCCGCCCGCGCTCGCTTGGCAGCCCGTGCCGCCCGCGACGCCGTCATCCGCAAGGGTGCGCTGGAAGGCATGACGCTGCCCGGCAAGCTGGCCGACTGCAGCTCCAAGGATCCGAGCGAATGTGAGCTGTACATCGTAGAGGGTGACTCCGCCGGAGGATCAGCCAAACAAGGACGCAACCGCGAGTTCCAGGCCATTCTGCCCATCCGCGGCAAAATCCTGAACGTCGAGCAGGCCCGTTTGGACAAAATGCTCGGCAACAACGAAATCAAGTCGCTGATCATCGCCATGGGCGTGGGTATCGGCGAGGTGAAGGACATGAGCAAGCTACGCTACGACCGCATCGTGATCATGACCGACGCCGACGTCGACGGCGCGCACATCCGCACGCTGCTCATGACGTTCTTCTTCCGTCACTTCCCGGAGCTCATCAACCAGGGCCACCTCTACATCGCCCAGCCGCCGTTGTACAAAATCCAGCTCGGCAAGGAAATCCGCTACGTGTTTAACGACGCAGATAAAGAGAAGACGCTGAAGGAATGGGGGATCGGCGCGCAGGATCTGGAGGAGAGCCAGACCGAGGAGCCAGGTGCCGAAGCACCCGAGGCCGAAATCGAGGAAGAGCAGCCGGCTGCCAAGGGCAAAGGCAAGAAAGGCGCCGTGGAAGCTAAGCCCAAGACACGCAAGCCGGGAATCCAGCGCTACAAGGGTCTTGGTGAAATGAACCCCGAGCAGTTGTGGGACACCACCATGGATCCCACCACCCGTACCATGCTGCGCGTGACCATGGAGGATGCGGAAGCCGCCAACTCGATCTTCACCACCTTAATGGGTGCCGACGTCGCTCCGCGCAAGAAGTTCATTCAGACCCATGCCAAGGGTGTGAAGAACTTGGATATCTAGCAAATATGACCAACGAAGTCTTTCGCGCCTTATAGGGCGTTGGGAGGCTTCTTCGGTTGTGTAAATGGTTGATCGGGACAAAGAGGCGCTAGAGTGGTCTTCTCCGGGCTTTCCATGCGATTAGCTTGCGCTTTCCTACAGAACCCCTAGGCTAAGTGCGTAGTAAAGACTTTTCTTTCTACAGTTCTACTTTTTCTCCCTCTTAACCCATGGCTACGGGTACTATCAAGACCAAGACCGACAAGGGCTTTGGTTTCATCACCGTCGAAGGATCCGACGACGTGTTCTTTCACCACAGCGCTTGCGGTGGACAGTTCGACAACCTGCAGATCGGACAGGCTGTCTCGTTCGACCTCGAGCAGGGCCCCAAGGGTCCGAAGGCCGGCAACGTTGTTGCTGCCTAATTGCTACAAACCAAGCAATCAAGAAAAAAGCGGAGAGCAATCTCCGCTTTTTTTTGTACTCACGAGGTGATGACAGAGTCGCAACATGTGATTGCACAGCGAAGACTGCCGGCGGCTGCCGACAGCGTGTTCGCTTTCCGGTATGCGCTCAGCCTTCTCCTGGGTCCGAGAACTCACCCAGCTTGTCCTTCATGGAGTAGGTGTCTAGGTTCTCGATGCCGAGGAGTTTGGTGATTTCCGGTACGGCTTTGTCGAAGGCAATCTCCTTCTGTTTACCGGCGGCCATATCGCGCAAAATGATCTTGTTGTTCTTTACCTCCAGTTGGCCCAAGAGCAGCGTGTAGCGGGCTTGGAAACGGTCTGCCAAGCGCATTTGGCTCTTCAGGCTGGCTTCTCCTAACGCGCCAACGGTGTGTACGCCCAGGTCGCGGAGCTTACTGACGAGCGGCAAGCACTTCTTCTTGGCTTCGGGTCCCAACTGGGCAACGAAGACGTCCACTTGGTCTTTATCTGGAGCTTTTACGCCGGCTTCCTGCATGTGCCACATGACGCGCTCCATACCGACTGCAAAGCCAACGGCCGGAGTCGGTTTGCCGCCAAGGGTCTCAATCAGGCCATCGAAACGACCTCCTCCTCCAACGGCGTTCTGCGCACCCGTGGATTTGTCCCAGAACTCGAACACGGTCTGATTGTAGTAGTCGAGCCCGCGCACAAGCGTGGGGTTCAGAACGTACGAAATGCCGAGTTCTTTCAGGTAGTCGAGCAATGTTTCGTGGTATTTCTTGCTCTCTTCGCTAATGAACTGCTCCATGGTCGGGGCCATTTTCAGCAGGATTTGGGTGTCTTCCTCCTTGGAATCCAGAATACGCATGGGATTGCTTTGCAGACGTGCGCGGTCCTGCTCGGGCAGGTTGCGCTCCTTTCCAACGAAGTAATCCTTCAGTGCTTCCACATATTTCTTGCGGTCTTCGGCCGATCCGATGTTATTCAGCTGGAGCGTCAGACGGTCGCTGATCTGCAGATCTTCGAAGATCTTGGCCAAAGCATGGATCAACTGGGCATCAATCGACGGATCGGAAATACCGAGTACCTCGAAGTCGAATTGGTGGAATTGGCGGTAGCGACCCTTCTGCGGACGGTCATAACGGAAACACGGACCAATGGCGTACAGCTCGACTGGTTGCGGCAACTGTTCCATGCCGTTTTCCAGGTAACTGCGGCAGATACCTGCGGTGAACTCGGGGCGCAGTGCAAACTCCGACGTATCTTCAGCGCCTTTCTTGCTGACGGCGAACAATTCTTTTTCCACCACGTCGGTCACCGCTCCAATGGAGCGCTCGAACAACGCGCGTTCCTCGAACATCGGAGGATCGATGCGCTTGAAACCGGCTTGGCGTGCGCGATGACGCACGGCCTTCTTGATGTACGTGAAGAACTGGTGATCCAGCGGCAGGACGTCGTTAACGCCTCTCGGAGACCTGAATTTGGGCTGACCCATAAGAAGAAATTGGAATGATCGCGTTAAACCACGCGATTCACAGACGGGCAGTGTACCAACTCGGTGCCACAAAGTCCAGTCTCGCCGAGGGGCCTTTCCTGGGGCTTCTGGCGGTCTTCCGTTCGGGGCAAAGCGCATGTATGCTGCCTGCGCCCCGTGGCGAGCGTAGCTCAGCTTGGTTAGAGCATCTGGTTGTGGTCCAGAGGGTCGCGGGTTCGAGTCCCGTCGCTCGCCCCAGTCAAAAAAAGACAGCATCGACATCCTGAAAGAACGGCATGGTGCTACTCTGTCGTCCTTTTTATGGACACACCGCATCCGCATTCAGGCGAACTGGCCGAGCCTACCGAAGCGCAGCGACAGCTACGAGAACGCATTGAGCGTAATGATCCGGATGTGACCGCTGCCGAATACGATGCATTCGTACTTTCTCGTGGGCGCGACCAGGTCGCATGCGTGGTACGCGATCTTGTTGGCGATATTCGTCAGGCGCTTCCTTTGCATGACGTGCTCGAAATCGCCATGGGCACGGGCATTGTCACGCAGCGCTTGCGCGAGTTGCCGCAACTTTCCCTTGTGGGGGTAGATGTCCGAGCCGCTTGGATGCGCTATGCCATGGATCATGGTCGTATCGGCGAAGGCCAGGCGGTATGCGCGGATTTCGAAGCGTTGCCCTTTGCAGCGGAGCGATTCGATCTCTGTACCGGCATTGCGTTTCTGAACCACCGCAAAGATCCGATCCGTTTTTATCAAGAAATGCACAGGGTGTTGCGACCCGACGGTGCGATGCTGTTGCCCTGGGTAAAAGCAAAAATCGGCTCCGTGGAACGCGAGGCAGAACTCATGATCGAGCACGGCTTTCGCATTCTGCGACGCGAAGCGTGGTACGTACTTGGACAGAAGTCCTAGCCCTTACGAATTCGCCCTTGGAATATCGATGGGCGTTACTGGCGCCGGTGTTGCCGGCGGTTGCACCGAAATGCTGTCGGCTTTAATGATTGCAATGGGGGCTTCTTCGACAGCCGGAGTCACCGGCTGCGGTACTGCAGTCGGTGCGGGCTTGGCTGCCTCGATGGGTTTTTGTGTAACCTGCTGCGCCGGAGTCGGGGCAGCTGGCTTCGACGGATGTTGCTGTTGCTGCTTCGGCTTGTTCGGCTGCGTTCCTTTCGGTTGGTTGCCTTGAGGTTTGCCGCCCTTCTGGGCATTTTGCGGCTTGGGTTGCTGGTTCGGTTGGGTATTTTTTTGCTTCGGCTGATTCTGTTGCTGCTTCGGCTTATTCGGCTGGGTACCCTTGGGTTGATTGCTCTGGGGATTAACGCCCTTCTGAGCATTCTGTGGCTTCGGTGCCTGATTCGCTTGTTGTTTGGGCTTTGCTTCGACGGAAGCCGATGGTGCGGCTATCTGCGTGGGTGCAGCTGCAACGACAGATGGTGTCGGCGCAGGAGTGGTGACCGGAGCCGAGACGACGGGCGCGTCGGTTGTTGTTTTTGGCTTCAGCCAATCCGGAACCGGAGCGGTTTCACCTGCCAACGGTGCGGGTGGTTCGGCTGGCTTCTGTTCGACTGGGGCAGGCGTTGCAGATGCAGTCTTCAGCCAATCTGGAACGGGTGCCGTATCGCCTGCGAGAGGTGCCGGTTCAACAGGTTTTACTTCCGGCGTTGCCGCGGGAGTCGTGGGTGCCGGGCCTTTCAACCAATCCGGAATTGCAGCCGGGTCACTCTCCGGTGCCGGTATTGGCTCAGAAGAAGCAGTCGGCGCAGGAGTGGTGACCGGAGCCGAGACGACGGGCGCGTCGGTTGTTGTTT
>CAYWJU010000002.1:156845-181361 GCA_964458645.1 uncultured Candidatus Peribacteria bacterium
CGGTTTCACCTGCCAACGGTGCGGGTGGTTCGGCTGGCTTCTGTTCGACTGGGGCTGCTGCTTCAGTTTTTTGTCCTTTCAGCCAGTCCGGGACCGGGGCGTCGTCGGAGCCGAGCGGTGTTGCGACCTGTGCACTTTCGCCGGTTTTCAAATCCGGCTTGGCGGTTTCGCGGTCCGAAATATCACTTGGTGTGGGAGCGGCTGCAATCGGATCGACGATCGGCGATTCGATCGGAGCGGCATCTTTCTTCTCCTTTTTATCTTTCTTGAGCTTCATTGTTGAGGCTTTCGTTTCAGCTTCTTTTTTGTCCTGCTTTTCTACGAGCGTGTTTTCCATTTTCTCCAGCGTGTCTTGGAGCTTGCCCGTTGTTTTATTCTTCAACCACTTGAGGATGAAGAACATGCCGACCGCCAGCGCAAGCAGTAAGAAGACAATAAGAATGACTTTGACGATGGCGCCGAAACTTCCGGCCGAAGATCCGTTTGCCGGCGGCTGCGGAGTAACTTTAATCGGCGTGGTGGGAGGTGTGGGAGTCGGACTTGGTGTCGGCGTGGGAGTCGTAACGGTATCCGGTTGTACCTGCACCGTTTCCGCTGCAGTCATCACGACTTGGCCATTGGTGATGTCGCGTACGGTCAGCGTCACGTTATAAATGCCGCTTTTCACATACGTGTGAATGGGGTGGTCCAACAAACTGCGGCTTCGGTCACCAAAGTCCCATTCCAGCAACAACTCTTTGTTCATGCGAATGTCGCTGTCGATGCGCGTGTCGTACGCAACTGTGAGACCGTTTTTCTCAGCTGAAATGGTGCCGTAGAACGTCGGTTCGGTTGGGGGTGTGGTTGTGGGCGTCGTACCAGGCGTTGTGACAATCGGCTGCATGCCGTTGAATGCCACATTCAAAATAGCCTTCGATACCTGCGTGTTGTCCGGATCGGTCACCGTGAGAATGACGCGGCGAGGCGAATCTTTGGGCATCATGAGGACGTACAGCGGCGTAGCGTCCTTTTCGCCGGCCGTCAGTGCGTTGTCGCGGTCGTTTTCCGGGTCGCCGTCGCCGTCGGAGTCTACGCCGGTATCCAAATCCAACGAGTACGTGGCGATTTGCCCGGTGGACTGAATCATCTCGAGGCGCACAATGCCGCCTTCGGGGGGGAGCGTAATAGTATCTTTGCCATTCCATGGCTCTGCACTGAGTACCGCCTTCAGCGGTCCGTCGAGCTGACGACGTGGTCGAGGCGTGTCCGTTGACGGGTTCACGATCAAATCGAAGACATGGTATTCGGTCCCGTTATTAATGGTGTCTTGGATGTTCACATCCAACACGTAGGTGCCGGCAACCGTTTGGCGTGTCTGAAAGAATTCGGCACGCTGCGCATTGATGAATTTGCGGTCACGAGTCAGGATCCAGCTGAATTCGGGTTTGGCCAAGTTGCTGTCGATGGTCATTTCGAATACGCGTCCAGCCTCGATCTGAATGGATAACTGTTCCGCTGCGTTGGCGAAATGCATTCCGCCGAAGACCAAGGCGGCGACGAGGAACGTCGATGCCAGTGCGGCGAGCCGTTTTTGGGGCGTCAGCTGCAGCATGGTGAGGGGAATCAACCGAAGAGGTTGTTGACGTACATGACGATGACGCGTGCCATGAGAATGACAATGATACCGATGATGCAGTAGAAAATGATTTTTTTTGCCTTGTCTTTTTGGCCCTCGTCGCCGTTGCTGGTGATCAGGTAAATACCGGCAATCACAATGACAAGAACTGCCAAAATCAACACGATCAACAGAATCGCGTTGATGATCATGAGTACAATTGCCACAACGCTTGTTTGGTTGCTAATACCTCCCAAGCCCGCTGCCGCAGCGATTCCCTGCTGCACGGTACTGCCGCCAAAAACGGCGGCTTCGACCGAATGCACCCAACATGCGGCAATCAGCGCCGCAGCGGTGCGAAGAATGGCTCGCCAGTGAGAGAGCAGTTGTGATGCCATGTAATCGCCTTATAATAGCAGAAATTCAGACTTTTCGCCAGAGCCACAATGTCAGCATCCTCCTCTTTCCCGCCAGTAAGCGCGGCACGCATCTTGCAGCGTGCAAAGGCGCCGTGCTTGCTTGTGAGTCATTTGACGAACATTCGCTACTGCACTGGACTCGAGCTTTCGGCTGGTTTTCTGCTTGTTGAGAAGAGGGGATTCACACTGTATGTGGATGCCCGATACAGTGAAAATGCAGCTCGAAAACTTGGGAAGTCCATCCGGATCGGTGACCCGAAGACGTTGCCTGCGTACCTGAAAACGCTGAAGCGATGTGGTTTTGAGGCCGGTCATGTGCCGGTTGCGCAATACAATGAATGGAAGCAAAAATTTAAGAACACAAAATTTGTTCAAACAGTAGACGTGATTGAAGAATTCCGCCGTTACAAGTCGGCAGTCGAGCTGCAATCAGTGCGCAAAGCCTGTGCAATCACGAAAGATATTTTGCGCAAAGTGCCATCGTTTCTTCGTCGAGGTGTGACCGAGCGCGAGGTGGCATGGCGCATCGCCGAGGCCGCGAAGAACTTCGGTGCCGAGTCTATGGCGTTCGATACCATCGTAGGTTTCGGGGCGAACACGTCACAGCCGCATCATCGACCTACCGATGCCGTATTCCGTGCCGGCGACATGGTTCAGATCGATATGGGAGTGAAGGTCGGCGGGTACTGCAGCGACTACAGCCGTGTGTATTTCACCAAGAAGCCGACGGTCGAGCAGGCAACTGTGTACCGCATTCTGAGTCGCGTGCAGCGCACCATGATGACTCGCGTACGAGCAGGTGTTACCAATCATGCCTTGGATGCAGAGGCGCGGACGATGCTTGCAAAACATGGGTATGGAATCGAGCACTTCTCCCATGCGCTTGGCCACGGCGTGGGCTTGGACATTCACGACGGTATTGTGTTATCCGGTCGCGTTCCGGAAACAACCTTGCGTACAGGAGAGGTTGTGACGATTGAGCCCGGACTCTACTTTGCCGGAAAATGGGGCATGAGAATCGAAGACACGGTTATCGTCGGGTAACGTGCGGTCGACCCACATCGCTCGTCGAAGACTACTTTTTCCAAATCGTGCTCAGGTTCAGTTTCCGCTTGCGACGACTGCTCCACTCGAATTTCCCGAGCAGGAGCGTTGCAAGGAGGAAGGGCAGCACGTAGAAAATGGCCCGAAATGCCAGCAGCGTACCAATGGTTGCGGCGGTCGAAGCACGACGCGGGAGCAACAGCACCATAATTGTTTCAAAGACGCCTACGCCCCCTGGTACCTGGCTGAACATGCCGGCTAACTGAGCGAGGATGTAAATGCTGAGAAAATCTGTATAGAGCATAGTGGCCGAATGCGGGACCAATACATACGCTGCGGCACCGGACAGCATCCAGTCGGCACTGGCGAGCAACACCTGAATGACAACCACGCGCAACGGAAGACGCGGGATGATCCATCGCCAAATGCGTACAGGCTTTCCGCGTCGTGTCAGTAGCCAGATGTACAGCACCAGAACGCTCATGGAAATCCAGGCGAACGGCTGCATGGAACGGAACGGCAAGTGGAAGGCAATCGGGAGCTTTACCGGACTGAACAAAAATACCACGCTGCCGACACAGAGCATGCCAAGTAGCAGCGTCAGCGAATAGAACGCGACGACTTTGGTGGAGTCTTTCAGCGAAACGCCATCATGCCTGTGGATGTGATAGCGGATCGATGCATTCGTAATTGCGCCGAAGCCGATCATGTTGCTGTACGCGAAGCTCACAAAACTTCCCAACGCAATGGTGCGGCGGTTGGCCGGTAACTTGAGCGTGCGGAAGGCGAGTGTGTCATAGCCCGTAATCACCAGGTAGTACGCACAGGTAAAGACTACTGCCAACAGCAGACGTTGCGGGGGAATCACCTTCAGTCCGCGCTGCAGCGAGTCGCTCGAAAGCAGCGTAAATTTGTCGCTCAGGGTCACGACGATCAGCGTAATCACCAAGAGGCTGAAGATCGGAGCCAGCCAGGAACGTCGCAGTCGCATCGATGCCGATTGTATACCACCTCTTTGCTGCATGGTTGCATTGTTCCTATGCAAGATTCATTGGCTTGCAGTAGCCAATCATGTAGCAATGCAACAATTCAGTCATGCGACGCATCAGTTTTTGTGCGTATTGCCCGGCTCGGCATGGTATTCTCTCCGTATGCCCAGACCCAAAATCGCCGTGCTGTACATGGGTGGATCAATCGGTATGATCCGCAACCAGAAAACAGGACGCATCGACCCGTTGGAATCGCTCGCCGAGATTCATCGCTTTTTGCCCGAAGTGCAGAAAGAGGTATCGCTGGAGTTCGTGAGCGTTGCAAACCTTGGTTCATCCGAAGTCACCCCCGAACATTGGACCGAGCTTGCCCGCACGATCGAGAAAATGTACGACCGTTGTGACGGCTTCGTCATCGTGCATGGATCGAACACCATGAGCTACACCGCATCGGCGCTCAGCTTTGCCCTGCAGGGCTTGAGTAAGCCCATCATTTTGACCGGCTCGCTGATGCCGATCAATGATATCGGCAGCGACGGACGCATGAACTTGGTCTTTGCCATCCGTGCGGCGCAACTGGATATCGCGGAGGTTTGCATCGTACTCGGACCATTGGTGTTACGCGGTTCGCGGGCGAAGAAAGTCGACCAATCCATATTGCAGACCTTCGATACGCCGAAGTTTCCGGCCCTGGCCGAGTTCAACGTCTCGGTGAAGTTGCACCCCTGGCGCATGGTTCGTCGGAAGCGCGGGCTCATCTGCGAGCCGGAGTTCGATCCCAACGTGGCGTCCATTACATTGCACCCAGGTATGCCGGAGGCGTACTTCGACGCCGTGCTTGCAGCCAAGCCGCATGGACTTGTGCTGCGTGCGTACGGTCTTGGAATGCTGCCGGAGCGCTTGTTCCCCTGGCTGCGCAAAGTGACGAATGCAGGCATTCCCATTTTGATTACTTCTCAGTTGTTGCGCGGCAGTATCGATCTGCACCTGTACCGCAAGCAGCTGGTGCTGGAAGAACTCGGCATCATCTCCGGCAAGGACATGACGTACGAGTGCGCCGTCGTGAAAATGATGTGGGCGCTGAAACAAACCACGCATCCCAAGCGATTACGCGAAATCATCGAGCGAGACGTAGTCGGCGAGCTCTCGGACTAACGCTGGCGCACATTCAGAACGAACCCGCTGCACACGTGTGTGCAGCGGGCCGTCCATTGTCAGTAGCTCCCGTTGTAGGGCGGTCGGGCCGTCCCATCTTCTTCGTTGCGTCGGCGCGCGGCTCGAGCGATGGGACTGTGGTCCCAATCGAGCTGATTGCAGGAATGCCAGTCGGGGTTACCGATGGTTGCTTCCCGCGATCGTTCCGCATGCAGGCAGGCGTTGTACTCGCTGTAGAAGCGGTTCAGCGCCTTTTCCAGCGGCTGAATGCACCCCACCGAAATGGTAAGGCAGTACAGCATGAGCAGTGCAACGATCAGTCCGAGCACGATCCCTTGCTGGGCCTTGCCGAGAATGGGGATGGACACCCAGTCTCCCGGCCAGCGTCCGTCCTTGATGATGAAGAACAGATACGCAGCGGTCGTGATCATCGCGAGGATACAGATCAGCAGATAGGACTGCCACAAACGGATCTGCCTTGCGACGAACACAATGTCCTTGTCCACGGTGGCTGACCTGCGCTGTCCCGGCAGGTAGTGGCGCGGGCTGCTCTCGTCGGCGATGCCGATGAGCAGGGCGGCGGCGATTGCCGCGGCGAGGATTGGTGCGGGCGTGTGCGTCATGGCCGCGTATGCGACCAGTGAAACGAACACAGCCATCAACAGGGCGTCGAGCGTCTTCATGTGTACCGCCTCCCAGCGGTGTCGAAGACAGGGGGCCGAATTTGCCCCCAAGGGGCGACAATGAACGATTCCACGGGCTTTCGCCTGTGGAGATTCATTATAACATATTAGTCAATTTTGTACATGTTTATAGCTTTCTTTTGGCTTACTGGTGCCGGGGGCGGGAATTGAACCCACACATCCAAGGAAGGATAAGGGATTTTAAGTCCCTCGCGTCTACCATTCCGCCACCCCGGCATACCATGATTGCAATGATCTCATGGAAGACTATAGCAAGGTTCTCGTAGACTCTTTCTTTGCTATAAGTAGATAAAAGTTGTATAATATATGTTAAGACAAACAACAAGTATGTTCGCATTCCTTCGCAATCCTGATCAGCGCAACCTAGGGCTCATGTTCGCCTTTGGCTCGTTGCTTTGCAACGGCTCGTACAATGCACTGGCAAAAGGCCTTACGCCGTGGCTCTCACCTGCATCGCTGCTCATTATTAGCGAAGCGCTGATGGCATTCTTCGTTATCATCACATTTGGTGCGGTTCCGCTCCTGCGCCAACTCGCGAAATTGGATATGAAGACAGTCGGTGTGTGCGTACTTATTGGCTTGCTGAATTCCGGATTGGCCCCGCTGCTGTGGTTTAAAGGGCTAAGCATGACGACCGCTGTGAATGCGTCGGTGTTATCGCCAACAGGACTTGTGACCACATTGATGTTCAGCAGCTGGTTGCTTGGCGAGCGAGTCAGTCGAACGCAGATTCTCGGTGCGTTCATCATTTTGGCCGGAATCGTGATTATTAACTTCGGTGGAGTCGCCACGTTCCGAGTGAATCCAGGCGATGTGATTATTGTTCTTGCCACACAGTTGTTTGCCCTTGGCTCCGTCTTGTTTAAGAAGTATCTCACGCACATCATGCCCGAGTTGGCCATTGCAGTGCGGAACGTTGCGGGCATCTGCGGGGTGCTCATCGCCAGCTCTGTTTTTCAGGGATCGTTGACCATCTCGGATATGTCGGCGTTCCCCATGCATTTGGTTTCGCTCTTGCTCGCATTCGTATTTTTCTCGCGTTACCTCAATCTCTCGTTCTACTACGAAGCGTTGGATCGTTTGCCGGCAACCACCGTGTCGCTCATCGATATCGCGGCACCTTTGTCTGGAATGGCATTCGCAGTGTTGCTGCTGAACGAAAGCATTCCGGCACAAGCGCTGTTCGGCGGGACGTTTATTGTCATCGGTTTGTTGCTCGAGCAGCTTTCGCAGTCGTCCATTGAGCGGCTGCAGGCCAGGCATTGGCCTCTGCATTTGTGGCACCGCAGTCACCCCATGCAGCAGTTGGCACTGCAGGCCAATAAGCAAGCTTGATGAAATCCAAAATCACAAAATTCAATTTCAAGACCGTCGATCATTCGTCAGCGGGTTTTTGAAATTTTGCTTTAAATCGGAAGTGCTTCCAGCTTGGTGGGCTTGGAATCCTGCACGGTC
Organism: uncultured Candidatus Peribacteria bacterium; assembly: GCA_964458645.1. GTDB lineage: Bacteria > Patescibacteriota > Gracilibacteria > Peribacterales > Peribacteraceae > DAORHV01. Next base: position 164,206 of record CAYWJU010000002.1, read on the forward strand.
GTGCGTTCGCCTACATGCAGCTTCGATCCGGTGGACGGGTCAACCTCTTCTGCAACGAGGATGAGACGACGCAAGGTGGTACCTATTGGCGTGCAGGTCATAAGCGTACTGAGTCGCTTGCTGGTTGGCTGGTCCAATACTGAAGTGTTGCTTGGAAGAACTTCTTTCTTCTCAATCACTTTATATGTATGCAAATCGCCGCCGTAGTACACGGAGTACGAGTCGCCGATGTCCAATTCGTTCAAGCGAGCGAAGACATCTTTGAATAATCCGTCATCCCAGGGGTAGTACGAACTGTGTCCGGTGACGAAGAAGTTTCCCGCCTGACCCGGACGTGCCGAGCCCGGATAATGCACTACGCCGTGGTGCAGTGCTTCTTGTACGTCTTCTTCGAAGTTCTTCCAGTCTTCCCGCATGAGTGAGTCCATGCTGGGAAGTACGATCGGGACGTTTTTGCCGATTTTGGGAATGATCAAACGGTTTTCATACGGGCCTACCCGGGGTAAGTACGAAAGCAGGTCTCCGCCGTCCGATCCCGATTTGCGAATGAGTGAATTTCCAGCAGTCGGATGTGCAATTGACGGTGTGTCACTTTTTGTAATGGCATCCAGCGCCTGTTCTGTATGCGATTCGTCGCCAAGCGCCAATTGAGCGCGTGCGATTTGCCAGAAGCTCTGGTAGTTGATCGCAAGAAACAGTGAGACGAAAATGGCGGCAAACGTTCCGCCGAAGCGAATGGTGTCGATGGCAAAGAGCGTTGCGCGCGAGTGCGGCTTGGAACGTTTTCGATTCCACGGCGCGGTACGCGGAGCATTGGCGGACTTCCATGCCCCGGCAGCATGGCGCGGCAGCTTGCGCAGCGAGTGCCAGGCTTCGGACAACCCACGGCCTGCGCCTGCATGCGTTGCATCAATCTGTGCCTTGCCTTCCTGCAGCGTTCCGCCGATCAGGCTGTTGGTGACTTGGGAGATGCGCTGCACAAAACGCGGATCATCTTCTTTTAGTGGAACGGGGGACTGTGTCAGGGCGTGCTTCTTGGGCATTGACTCCGCTTTTGCTGGAGTGACCGGATCTTCGGCGACCACATTCCATTCAGCAAGCACGGCGTCGATTTTCGGCGTTTCTTGGCGAACGTGTTTCACGGGCTGCGGACGTTCTGTGCGTGTCTCGCGGACCGGTATGTGCTTGTGTGCCGGCGCAGGCTGGACGGAAGGTTTTTCACCCGTACCAAAAATGACCACGTCACCGTTTTCGTCGTAGCCTGCCCTTGGTTGTGGTTGGTGGTTCGTCATGAAGGAGTCACTCACTATAGCATAATTGCCCTACTTTAGGGAGGTCTGGGCTAGTCTAAGCCACGATGAATTCATTGACAATATACAAAAATGAAGCAATTTGTATAAATAGTTGCATCAGGCAAGCATCACGCCGCCGCCAACCACCTCTTCGCCGCGATAGAGCACCAAAGACTGACCGGGCGATTGCGGCGGCTGGGCATTGTCGAATGTAAACACTCCGGAATCTCGTTGTACGGTAATGACTCCACGTTGCCGCACGGACAGCGATCGCACGCGACACTCGAATTCGGTTGCCTCGCCGTCGGCTGGTTTCCACGATACGAACCGCAGTGATTCCAGGCGGACCTCTTTCACGGTTTCGCGGCCCTTTGGTTCTACGATCAGGCTGTTGCTTCCGCCATCTTTTGCAACCACCTCCAGTGGAATCTTCTGTCCGCCGATGCGTAATCCGCGGCGCTGGCCAACGGTATAGAGCGGCAGCCCCTGGTGCGTTCCGAGTACGGTGCCATCGCGCCGGACAATCGGACCGGGTGAAAGCTTGTCGTTCAAATGACGCTTCAGGAATTCCTGCGGCGTTTTCTCCGGGAAGAAGCAGAGATCTTGGCTTTCACGGTACGACGCGTCGGAGTAGGGGACTGCGTAGTGTTTAGCGAGTGCGTAGACCTCCGGCTTACGCATGGAACCTAGTGGGAAGACACAGCGCTTCAGTTGCTCTTGGGTCAGGCCATAGAGGTAATAGCTCTGGTCCTTGCGCGCATCCACCGCCTCCAGGAGCAAGTGGCGCTCGGAGCCGTCGGACACATGTTCGGTGGCCGTGCGTGCGTAGTGGCCGGTGGCCAGCTTGTCGCAGCCGAGCTGTTCGCATAGCTCCAGCAGCTTGCCGAATTTAATCGTACGATTGCAGCCGATGCACGGATTCGGTGACAGGCCTTTGGCATAGCCTTCCAAAAACGGGTCGACGACGTTGGCCTTGAATTCATCGGCCAAGTCCACGATGTTCAGCGGGATGCCCAGTTGCTTGGCGACCACCTTGCAACGTGCGGCAGTCTGCGCGTTACAGCATTTGCTGGGCAGGATTTCGGCCAGCGCTGGTGCGAGCGGATCGCTCCACAGCGTGAAGCGCACGCCGACGACATCGTGACCTTGCTCTTTGAGCAGGTGAGCCACGACGCTCGAGTCGATACCGCCGGACATGGCCAGAAGGACGCGCATTCGTTCGTATTCTAACGCAAAAGGAGAATTTCGCATCCATGAGCCTTCCTGAGTCTTGTTGAAGTGGCTGTTCTGACGATACTTGCAAACTATGCAGAATATTCCCAAAGACTATTCACCGGCCGAGTACGAATCGTTCTCGTTCCTGTATCCAGGCACCCGCCCGGAACCGAATGTTCGGCTCCAGCAGTTGCCCGGCAAGATTTCTGTGGTCGCTGTACACCTGAGCGATAGCACCAATGAGTACATGCGCGGACTGGTCGAGCAGGCAGAAGCAGTGACTGGAAGGATCGGTGACGCGCTGTCGCAGTTGGTGTTAATCAATAACGACGGTGATCCGCCGCCTTCGCTTGCCGCGCACCCGCAGGCGTCCGTGGTGGGGGATTTTGAGTTGCTTTGCAGTCCTTGGCGCGAGGGTCTCTCGCAACAGCGCCGCATCGCGCTGATTGGGTGGGAGGCACGTGCCTGCGTCGCACAAACGCTAACGGCGTTGACGCAGATGTTGCCGATGGACGAGCCGGTGGAATTCCATTTCCCGCTGGGAGCGCTCGATGACGCCAAACTTGACGATATTTCACTAGGGGAAGCGAAGATCATGCTTGCAACGCTCATGGGTTTGTATGCGCGCAAGGTAGCCAGCCTGCGCGGTCGCACAGACTTGAGTTACGACGGCACGTACCTCGCGCGTCACGAGGAGGGCGGGCCCGGCACGTCGTTGCACTTCTATTCGTCGGCAGACGCGTTCGGCTCAAACCTCAACGCGTAGCGCCGAGGGCCTTTCTGCGGCGGATGAAAATCGCTACCATGCCGCCATGCTCGAGAAAGTCAGGGCCCATATTACTGAGTACGGCGAGACCGAAAAAAAGATGCAGGATCCCGCTATTTACGCAGATCAAAAACAGATCACCAAACTCTCGCGTCGTCTTAAGCAACTGAAGCCGTTGGTGGAGACATATGCGCAGTACCAGAAGCTGGAGCAGGCCGTGGCCGATGCCGTTGCCATGAAGGACGACCCCGAACTGGGCCCCATGGCGGAAGAAGAAGCTGTGAAGGCGCGTGAGCAGTTGCCGGTGTTGTTCGAGAAAATGAAGCGCCTGCTGGTGCCGAAGAACCCCGACGACGAACGCAGCGTCATTATGGAAGTACGCGCCGGGGCCGGTGGCGATGAAGCCGCACTTTTTGCAGCCGAGCAACTGCGCATGTACCTGAAGTACGCCGAGTCGAAAGGCTGGAAGACCGAACTTATCGATTCTTCCACTTCGGATTCCGGCGGCGTGAAGGAGGCATCGGCGAGAATTGAAGGCGAAGGCGTCTATGGCGCGCTGAAGTTCGAGTCGGGAGTGCATCGCGTACAGCGCATTCCCCAGACCGAAGCCAAAGGCCGCGTGCATACGTCCACGACCACGGTGGCCATTCTTCCGGAGGCCGAGGAAGTCGACATCGTCATTAACCCGAGTGACCTGCGCATCGATACCTACCGCGCGGGCGGTGCCGGAGGCCAGCACGTGAACAAAACCGACAGCGCTGTCCGCATGACGCACATTCCCACCGGTGTGGTGGTGGCATGTCAGAGCGAGCGCAGTCAGTTGAAGAACCGTGCGCTGGCTATGAGTGTCATGCGTAGTCGTCTGTACCAGGCTCAACAGGAGAAATTAGCCAAGGAACGCGATGATGCGCGCAGCAGCCAAGTTGGTACCGCCGACCGTAGCGAGAAGATCCGCACCTACAACTTTCCGCAGGATCGCATTACGGACCATCGCATGAACTTGAATTTCTCCAACATCCCCGCCGTCATGGAAGGAGAGTTCGGCGACATCGTTGAAGCAATGCAAAAATGGGAGGAAGACGAGGCGTTGAAGCAGTTGTAAGTAACGAGCAGTGGGCTATGAGCTTTGAGTTGAGCGGATAACGTTTTTCAAAGCCCAAAGCTCATAGCACATGTGTTTCCTACAGGAGTAGAATTCTTCGATCGTGCTTCTTAGTAAACGCTGCTCTCCACATCCAACTCCGAGGACTCCGGGTCCAACAGGCGTATATTGCGACGATAGCAGCGACCTGCCTCAGCGCGCTCCGATGAGCGCTTCTGGCACGCGGCCCACAATACTTTCGCGCGGGCATCGCGTTGTTTTTGCACCAGGCCGGCATCATTCGTAGTCGCTGGGGTCCAAGCCGTGGTATCGGCCTTGGGTTCACTGACTTTCGTCACCGGTTTTGGCGTAACGGCTTGCTCGGCGCCGTTCAGGTACGAGTAACGAGCAAGAATTTCTTTCAGCTGTCCGCTTGCAAGCGTTTCGTACAAGTTCCAGTACGGTCCGAATTCACGCTCGCAACCGGCTTTGTCGTATTCAGTCGGCCGGAAGCATGTGTGGCTGAAATACTGGGCAAAATCGAAGGCGTTCGTTTCAACGAAATGGTTGTCGAAACTATTGGCGGTCTGCGCGCCTGTTTTCTGGAAGCGATGCACGATGTAGTCGCCGTAGGCGGTCGTGGGAATGGTTGAGGATGATTGTGCGAGCAACGGAAGTCCAACCAATGCGAGCGACACCAGTGCGCAGATTGCCGCGCATTGCATGGCGGAACCGTTTCGTTGTGCAGCGGACAGGGCGTTCATGGAAAAGGGTGAAAAAAGGGGTTTACCCTACGCTCGACATGTCGAAAGTCAAGCAGTCTTCACCTGCATGTACTGGCGGCTGTGGTTACGTGGCCGATGTGTCGCGGCGCAGCTTCGCCATGGTATCGATGCGCTTTTCGGTCAGCTCCACCGTGCCAACGTCGTACCGGAAGCGAACCGGGCCCGAAACCGCTTCGCAGACCTTTTCCGCAGCTTGCTCGGCAATATCCAGATTTTCGCCTATGCCTACGATACCGACGGCACGTGACGTGCCAAGGATCAATGACCGCTCGTCGGCACCTTGTGTGACATCGCCGTAGTACACGCGCACGTTTGGCGGAATGTTCTCGGGCATGGTGAAGGTTTTCCCCTTTTCATCTTTTTTGTCCGGATAGCTTTTCGGCGTCAGGTACTTGCAAACGGTTGCCTGGTGCTCGAACTCGACCATTTCGGGCGACAGTGTTCCGTCGATGATTGCCAAACAAATGGCAACGAAGTCGCTCTTAAGGAGTGGAAGAATATTCAGTGCCTCTGGGTCACCGAAACGCGCGTTGTACTCAATGACGCGTACGCCGTTTTTCACTGCGATGAAGCCACCGTACAGGATTCCCTTATAGGCTTCGCCACATTCTTTCATGAGTGCTTCGGCAACTTTCCGGTTGATTTCACTGGCCTGCTTCATGTCACTCTCGGAGAGAAAGGGAAGTGAATGGTTTGCATCGCTGTAGGTTCCCATACCGCCGGTATTCGGCCCGGTATCGCCGGCAAATGCTCGTTTGTGGTCCTGTACGGCAGGCATATCGACCACTTTGTTGCCTGACACGAAAGAAAGAAGGCTGAACTCCACGCCGATCAGCTTTTCTTCAATGACAACGGATCCGCACTGCTGCAGGCATTCCAATGCGTACTTTACGCCGATGTTCGTCGTAGGCAGGTGTTCGCCGCTTACCTTTACACCCTTGCCACCCTTGAGTCCGTCGTACTTCACCACGTAACTACCCTGCAGATCGTGCTCGATGTAGCGAGTGATGTCTGCCTGCAATTGCTTCATCATCGCAATTGAGGAGAACTCGAAGGAACGGAATTTCGGATTGGCTTTGATTTCATACTTCTTCAGCAGCTTGCGTGTGAATTCTTTGCTTGCTTCCACCCGCGCCAACGGCTTCTTCGGTGCAACGCAGTGCACTCCTACGGTCAACAGACGGTCGGCCAACCCGCCGCAAATGGGGTCTTCGGGTCCGATGATGGCAAAGTCGGGCTTCGTTTCTTTCGCAATGTTAATGATTGGCGTGAACTCCATGAGGTCGGCGATGACGTGCACCTCTTTGGCAAGCTTTACCATGCCAGGGTCTTTGTTGGTGACAATGGCAATGATTTCAGGTTTTTGGGGACTTCGGGCAAGCGCCTCGGCAATGGCATGGCCGCGGGCTGAATTCGAAATGACAAGAACGCGCATGATTGAAGTGTAGCACACGGAGTACTCAGCGAGGCAGCTCTAATCGCTCAATACTCAGCCGGAAGCCAGACTTACCGCGTGCGATGCTGGGCAGTGGGTCCTCTGGGTGCGGCTGGTAGGCGATCATCTCCGGTTGTGCCAGCGGGACGGGCTGCAGAGGCTTTTCGTCTGCCAGCGATTCGAAGAGCAAATCCCGAACTCGGTCCACCGGAACACGCCAACTGGGAGCATCGACGCCGACGATGAAGCCATCGACCAGTTCGGCAAGAACTTCCGGGTCAACCGATTCGTCATCTTCTTCAAGTTCATCTTTCCAGCCTGCAAGTTCGGCCAAGCCCCAATCCTCATCGTGGCCTGCGGAATCTTCCCAGGGAGATTCACTCATAAAAGTACCGTATCTCGTTTGCGTTACAGGTCAAGAAAATGCGCAGATCACAGTGAAAATTCCAAATCCAAAATACCAAAGCCCGCATTTGGGATTTGATTGTTTTGGAATCTGGCATTTCCCGCTTACACCAGCGCCATCATCTTGGTCTGGTCGCTTGTCGGCTCTTCCAACTCCTGGTTGTATGTTTCGCGCGTTTGATTTCGTCCGCTGCCCATTTCGCGAAGCAGCTTGGGTGTTACCTCGGCCGTCGGGTACTTACCGGTGAAGCAGCCATCGCTGAACTTCTTGATATTCGGGTTGCCGATGCGCACAGAGTCGTGCAGCTCCTTAATGGTGGTGTAGAACAAACCGTCGGCACCGATCATCTTCTGGATTTCAGGAATGGTATGGTCGGACGCGATGAGTTCGGTGCTGGTCGGCAAGTCGATGCCGTACGGATCCGGTCCGATGATCGGCGGCGATGCGGAAGCGAAGTATACTTTCTTTGCTCCGGCTTTGCGTGCCATTTCTACGATCTTGCGGCTGGTGTTGCCGCGCACGATGGAATCGTCCACCAACAGCACGTTGTTGCCTTTGAATTCCAGTTCGATGGGGTGGAGCTTGAAGTTCAGGCTGCGCTTGCGGACTTCCTGGCCCGGCATGATGAACGTTCGGCCGATGTAGCGGTTCTTCACAAAACCTTCGCGGTAACGGACCTTCAGTTTGTCGGCGAGACCTGCGGCAGCCGGACGGCCGGTGTCCGGGATGGGGATGACGGAATCGATGTGAATGCCGGCGGCCTTGATTTGCTTTGCTAGTGCTTCGCCCATGCGCACGCGTGCTTTGTACACGTTCACGCCGTCCAGCGTGGAGTCCGGCGCGGCCAGGTACACCCACTCGAACAGACACGGGTTGAGTTTGCCCGGAACGACCTGGCGGCTGTGAATGCGGTTCTGCTTGTCGATGAACACCACTTCACCCGGAGCGATGTCGCGGACGAACTCGAAGTCGAGTGCCTTGAAGACGGTGTTCTCGGAGGTGATCATGTATTCCTCCTTCAGTCCCAGCTTGCGCTTACCGAGCTGCAGCGGACGGATGCCGTGCGGGTCGCGGAAACCCAGGATGCCGTGGCCGCCGATGAGCGCGACCGCGGAGTAGGCGCCTTTGCAGCGGCGGAAGACCTGCTTCATGGCGCCGAAGATGTGCTTGGGTGTGAGGTTGCGCGGCTTCAACTTCTCCAACTCCAGCGAAAAGACGTTCAGCAGGACTTCGGAGTCGGAGTTGGTGTTCAGGTGGCGGAAAGACTTCTCCATCAGCTCCTTCGACAGCTGCTTGGAGTTGGTCAGGTTACCGTTGTGTGCAAGCGCCACGCCGAACGGCGAGTTCACAAAGAACGGCTGAGCCTCGAACTCGCTGCTGCAACCGGCGGTTGGGTAGCGTACATGGCCGATACCCATGGGCCCGCGCAAGCGAGCAAGGGAACGGGCGTGGAAGACTTCCGTCACCATACCGTTGGACTTCTTCAGGTGGAATTGGCTGTCGTACGTCACGATACCGGCGGCATCCTGGCCGCGGTGCTGCAGCACGATGAGTCCGTCATACAAATCTTGAATGACGTCACGGAAGCCTGAAACGGCAATAATTCCACACATTGGTAGTTAATGGGAAACGAAAAAGCACGACCTTCCCAAGATGGGGGAGGCCGGAAAAGCGCGGTAGGGGGCTACCATGGGGTCATTGTACAGAGATGCGTCGGGCTCGCAAGACCATGACAGGATTTGCACGATCCTATGAGCTTCCAGGCTTTCGTATACGAGAAGTTTTGACAAATGCAGCGAGCGCCATTTTACTTCATCTCCTTTATGTCTACGCGAGCGGGTTTGTTCCAACGGCCGAAGTCGACGCACAATGAGGTGACATCGCTGTTCGATGCAGTTGATCGTTGGACCATTGCCGGACGGTTCAATATCGGTCGCGTCCACGAGCGTACGCGGGTGGAGATTTACAATGCCGTTGCACGCGGTCGTTCATGTTCACATTTCCAGGACGTGATCGGCGAACTGACGCAGACTGATCCCAACCGAGAGCAGCCCAATGCCACATTCGCTGTTCCAGCTGGTCAACATTTCGTTCAATGGAGTGATTTTACGAATGACCTGCCGAATCCGGATGCCACCGACTACGGTTCGCTTCAGCCGCTGGCGCACACGCACCGTTGGCTACGCGATGTCATCGCCAAGCATTGCCCGTTCGTTCAGCCGTCGCTGAACCATGGTCGTATCTGGATGTCTGTTGCGCGCCCCGAGGAAACCAATGGCGATGAACTGATGCAGTTGCTGGGCCGCACGCGTGACGCATTCGTGGCGCTGAGTGACTTGGACGACCGGAACAAACTGTTGAACGCCATGGTATTGCTAACGCCCGACATTCCAAAGAAGCCGTTGCGCATGAGTACGCGCGAGTACCTGGGTCAGTATCGACAAGATTTTGGCGAGGAGCAGAGAGATGTGGGCATCACGATCGGATCGTTCGTGCCGTCCGATCCTGTGAATGCCATTGTCGATCCACTGCGTATGGCGCCACCGGTATTCGTGTTCCGTCACAGCGTGCCGCGTAATCCACACCGATACTTGGCCCAACATCACGAAGACGGTACTCGACCGCTCTAGGCTGTACAGCGCTTCAAAAATCGCTACACTGGATCGACTGCGCTTCGCAGTTTCTTGTTTCCCGTCCTTTTTATGGAGTTTCGTACCATCGCCATCATCGCTCACATCGACCATGGTAAAACCACCCTTGTCGACCAAATCCTGAAGCAGGGAGGCGCTTTCTCGGCCCACGAACACGTGGACGAGCGCGTTATGGATAACAACGACCAGGAAAAAGAACGCGGTATCACCATCTATGCCAAGAACTGCTCCATTCTGTACAAGGGCACCAAGATCAACATCGTGGATACCCCCGGTCACGCAGACTTCGGCTCCGAAGTGGAGCGCGTGCTGCGTATGTGTGACTGCGTGTGCTTGCTCGTCGACTCGTTCGACGGTCCCATGCCCCAGACCCGCTTCGTGCTCAAGAAGTCGCTGGAGATGGGTATCCGTCCGATCGTCATCATCAACAAAATCGACCGTCCGGGTGCTGATCCGGAAAAGGCTCTCGGACAGGTGTTCGACCTCTTCGTGCAGCTGGGTGCCACCGACGAACAGGCCGACTTCCCGTACATTTTCGCCATTGGTCGCGACGGCGTGGCCAAGATGAAGATGACCGACGAATCCAAGGACCTTACGCCGCTGTTCGACTTGTTCCTGAAGCACGTGACGCCCAAGGCCAACGACGCCTCTCTCCCGCTGCGCATGCAGCCGGTGAACCTGGCGTACGACAAGTTCTCGGGACGCATGGCCATCGGCCGCGTCATCGAAGGAACCGTGCAGCAGAACCAAGCCATCTGGCTGATCAAGCCGGACGGAGTCCGCAAGGCCGGACGCATTACCAAGATCGCCACGTATCAGGGTATCCGCACTGGTGAAGTGAAAGAAGCCGTGGCCGGCGACATCGTCATGCTTTCGGGTCTGCCCGACGTGTATGTGTCCGACACCATTGCCAGCGACGAGAATGCAGAACCGTTGCCGATCATCAAAATCGACCCGCCGACCGTGGCTATGGACTTCATGGTCAACGACTCGCCGTTTGCAGGCAAGGACGGCAAGAAAGTCACCACGCGCGCCATCCGCGAGCGCTTGGAACAGGAGCTGGAAACCAACGTGGGTTTGAAAATCATCTTCGACAACCGCAACGACGCCTTCCGCGTGGAGGGTCGCGGTGAAATGCACTTGTCCGTCTTGATTGAAACCATGCGTCGCGAAGGCTTTGAGCTGCAGGTGTCGCGCCCGGAAGTGATCATGAAGCAGGAGGGCAACCAGAAGATGGAGCCGCTGGAGAACGCCTACATCGACGTGCCGGACGAATACGTTGGCACAGTCATTGAGAAGCTCGGTCGCCGCAAAGGAATCATGCAAAACATGGAGGCCAAGAACGGCGTCACACGCCTGAGTTATGAAATCCCGACCCGCGGTCTGCTCGGTTTCCGCAACGAGTTCATCATTGATACCCGCGGTAACGGAATTTTGACCCACTCGTTCTTGAAGTACGCCCCGTACGTCGGCGACATGCCTGGCCGCACAACCGGCTCCATTATTTCCGGCGTGACCGGCAAGGCCGTAGCCTACGCCATCTGGCAGCTGCAGGAACGTGGTATGTTCTTCATCAACGATGGTATCGAGGTCTACGAAGGCATGATCGTTGGCGAGTCGCCGAACGGTCAGGATATCGAGGTGAACATCTCCAAAGAAAAGAAGCTGAGCAACGTTCGTGCTTCTGGAACCGATGAGGCCATTCGCCTCACGCCGCCTCGCATCATGACGCTCGACGGCGCCATGGAGTACATCCAGGACGACGAATTGGTCGAAATCACCCCGAACTTCATCCGCCTGCGCAAGAAACTGCTGAAAGAGAATGATCGCAAGCGCACGCGGCGCTAAACATGAACTTGATACAGAAGGCGGCCGAAAGGCCGCTTTTTTGTGCTCGATCATACGCTGGATGCTGCCAGGAATTTCCTTTCGATCTTCCGTCCCTTTTTGTCCGAGCGATACCCCGCCACAAGCTCTCATGCCGCAGCATGAGGCTTGAGCGGCTATCCCCTGGGACAAAAAGGAATCAAAAAGCGCGTGTGTGCTGAGCGCCTACGGCCGCTGCGGCGGCCAGACCTCCGGCCCCCGCGCGACGTTTTTTGCTCAACTTTTTTCTAAAAAAAAGTGGAAAGGAAGAAGATCAAGAGGATCTTGGCAGCCTCAATTCTCGACTGCGCAAAAAACTAAACCAGCGATCTGTGTACAAAAAAATCATCCCTGCTTGTTTCTGTATCCAGCCTGTAGCCGATTCCCAGCAACAATGTACGGATGCGTTCGCGGTATTCCGGCCGTGCGTTATGCTCTACCGTCATCGTCAAAATGCGGTAGACGTCGAATGGGAAGGTTTCCAGAATCGCCGCTTCGGAGCCTTCGGTATCCAGGCTCATGTAGTCGATGACCGATGGAGCGCGACAGTCCCGAAGAATGCTGGCCAGCGTTCTCGTTTGGACCTGTTCGGCCTGTGGTGTGTGTGACAAGTACTGCTGTACCACCAGATCATGTCCGGGCGGGAAGTACTCGGTAATGCCTCCGTACAGATCCGCATTGCGTAGGAACAGCGCTTCCCGTTCGGCGCCGTCCACGCACGCATGCACGCACATGCAATGCCGCCGCTTGGAAAGTTTGGCAAACAGCAGGGTGTCGGCTTCTATACAAATTCCATTCCAGCCGTACTGTCGTTCCAGTAATGCGGTATCGCTGCCGCGGATACCGTCATAGGCACCCAATTCTACGAAGAAGCCCTTTCGTTTAGACTTATGCATGTGCATAACCCAGCGGTCTTGCCCGTGCATGGAGTACGATCCTCTGGCACGCGCAAATGCAAACGCGATTAAGTTTTTAAGCTTCGAACCCAGGTACAGTACCGCGTGCACGTGCCAAGTGTATGCTGCACAGCCGGTCTGTGCTATACTGTTTTGAATCCATGGAAGTCCCCGCGCGCAAACAAAACGGCATTGTGCAGCACAAATACCCCAGCAGCAGCGTCGGTCGCCGCATGGTGGTGGATGTTCCCATTGTGCACGCGAAACACACGTTGGCCGAGGTCCGTGCGGTTATCGAGAAGCATGCCGGTTGGTTTAACACCATTAACTACATCTACGTGTTGGATGACGCCCGTAAACTTGTGGGCGTACTGTCCATTCGCGACCTGTTTCTGCACCCTGCCCACACCGTTGCCGAAAACGTCGGCAAGCGTGAATCGATCGTCACCATTAAGCCGACCGCACACCAGGAACGAGCTGCGTATCTGGCGATGAAGTACAACATCAAGGCGTTGCCAGTTGTCGATGAAGATCACCACTTTCTTGGCGAGCTGCCGAATGATGCAATCATGGGCATTTTGTACAAGGAAATGCATGAAGATGCCCTGCGCATGGCGGGTATCAGTCATGAAGGAGGATTACAGTCGAACGTTCTCACACTGTCATTGTTCGATTCGTTTCGTCATCGCATTTTGTGGTTGGTTATCGGTCTTGGCGGTGGCCTGCTGTCTGCAAACATTATCGGTGCGTTCGAGAAAACCATTGCCGAAAATCTCATTCTGGCAGCGTTTTTGCCACTGATCGTCTATATGAGTTCAGCCGTCGGCACCCAGATGCAGTCGTATGTCATCCGTGATCTTGCAGTGGACCACAAGCTGCCCTTCGTCAGGTATTTTCTGCGCAATGCACTCATCGTCACCGCCATTTCGGTGGTACTCGGCGTGCTCTTGGCCGTTGCGACCGCAGTGTTGCACAATCATCCGCAGGCAGGCATTGCCATTGGCATCGCCCTGGTCGGTTCCACGCTGTCATCCATTCTTACTGGTCTCCTCATGCCTTACATGTTCAGCAAACTGTCGCTGGACCCCGCCGATATCAGCGGCCCCATTGCCACCATCATCCAGGATATCATTAGTATCGTGATTTACTTCGGAGTGGCAACAGCGCTGCTGTAAAGCAAACATATACAATGCAGATGTTGCCTTGGTGGAATTCACCGCTCTAGCTGTCGTTTCTTCGCAGTCACGCAATTTCGGATCAGGCTGGCGACTGTGAGTGGCCCCACGCCGCCCGGAACGGGGGTGATTGCCGAAGCGACCTCTTGCAGGTTGGCAAAGTCGGCATCGCCGCAGAGCTTGCCGTCCTCACCGCGACTCACGCCGATGTCGATGATGACGGCACCAGGCTTCACCATGTCTTTGGTTACCATCTTCGGTGAACCTACCGCGCAGCACAGAATGTCCGCCTGCCTCGTAATGGCCCCGATGTCGGCAGTCTTGCTATGACAAACGGTCACGGTGGCGTTGCGGTTCAGAAGCATCACGGCCAGCGGCTTGCCGACAATGTTGCTGCGTCCGATGACGACCGCATGCTTACCTGCGATATCGATGTTATAGAACTTGAGCATTTCAATGACACCGGCCGGCGTGGCGGGAGGCAGGTGTTCGAATTCGGTTGAAAGGAACATTTTTCCTAAGTTGTAGGCGCCGAACCCGTCTACGTCTTTCTTCGGGTCGATCGCGCGGATCACCTCTGGTACGAACTTGTTCAGGTGCTTGGGCAGTGGCAACTGCACAATGAAGCCGGTGACGTCTGGGTCGCCGTTGAGCAGATGTACGGTGTTCATGAGGTCCTTGAATTGGATGTCTTCCGGAAGATGCAGATGCTCGTGCCGCATGCCGACCGCCTCGCAGCTTTTCATTTTCTGTTTGATGTAACTGGAACTTGCCGGATCTTCGCCGACTTGCACCACCACGAGCTTGGGGTTGAGTTTCTTCACGTCGGTTTTCAGCGCTTCGAGCATGTGCTCGGCGACGGGTTTGCCGTAGAGGATGGTGGCGGGCATGGGCTGATAATACACGGCCATGCCGAGTTGCTGCGAATGGTTCTTTTGAGAGATTCTGAGGAAACCAAAGAAACCGACGAATCCAAGGATTGCAGTGGTTCGTCGGGCTCTTCGGACTCTTCGGACTCCTTGGTTTCTTTGGAATCCTGTCAGGCATGTTTTCCCAGCATCAGCCACAGAATCAGCAACAGCAGCGGCTGATGCACCATGTACAACAACAGCGAATGTCTTCCGGGCAGCGCGAGGAGTTGGCCAACGCGCGTCAGTTGCAATCCGTCGAAGAAGCGCCGGAGAGGGGACTCAGGCCGCGAGAGGGGAGTAGTTCGCGCGTAGAGCAGGTGACCCAGCCCAGCTCCGGCCAGTACCATGCCGAACCACGGTAGCAGCGGGTAATAGTCCACCGTGGCGAACGAGACAGGGAAGAACCCGAGCGGAAGGAAGAGGGGAGAGGTGTCGTGCGGCGAAGCCACCCACGTATACGATGCCAGGATCGGCACGGCCAGCAACAGATTCCAGCCGCCTAGTCTTAGGAGTAATGGAAGCAGCAGTAGACTGGTGCCGATAAGGTGCAGAATGCCGAAGCGCACGAACGTCGAAGGATCAATGATCACGGTCGCCAGCGATACCAGCATGCCGCAAGAAAGCACCCACAGTCCGCGACGCAGAAAGCGCTGCAGAACGGCGCGGTCATCGGATTGTCGTGCCAGCATCCCTTTTCGCAGCAGAGTTGCACTTACGCCCACAAGCACAAGGAAGAGTGCGGCGGTTATGCGTGCCAAGACTTTCCAGCCGCCCGCGAACGGATCGATGTTCCAGTCGTAAAACCATGAGAGATCAAATACGACGTGGTAGACGATCATCAGCAGGATCGCTGCGGATCGCAGGACGTCTATTTCCGCGTAGCGGTTGGGTGAACGCACGACGTTCTATGAGACAGTGCGGGCGTACAGCGAAATTTGGTGCAGGTGGCTGAAGATTTCGCGAATGCCGCCGAACACGCTTGTTTCGTGGTATGAAATTCCCTTGGACTTGCAGAAATCACGAACGATTTTCTGTGCTCGACCGAACTTGTTGCGCGGCATGTACGGGAACAAGTGGTGTTCGATCTGGTAGTTGAGTCCGCCGTACACGAAGTCCGTCACCAAGCTGCCGCGCATGTTGCGCGAGGTAAGTACCTGCTCACGCAGGAAATCCACTTTGTCGCCTGCATTGAACGTCGGCATGCCTTTGTGGTTCGGCGCGAAGATCATTCCCAGGTACACGCCGAAGAGGATTTGGTGCACCAAGATGAATGCAATGGCAGGCCAGAACGACAGGATTCCGAATACCATTCCGAAATAGAGCAGGTAATGGCCGAAGTACGTAATGCTGTCGAGCCACACCTGTTTGAACGGATTGGTGAGGATGTGCTTCAGGCCGGTGAGCTTAATCGAGAGGGCCGGGAACGGCAGAATGAGAATGGGGAACAACCAGGCTTGGCGTTTGATCACGAAACGCTCCAACTTGCTGGTCTTTTCATGCACCTGGTGTTCGTCGAAGGCGATCATCGGGTATTCCAAGTCCGGGTCTTCGTCGTGGCGGTTGGGGTGCGCGTGGTGATTGTTGTGCTTGAACATCCAGCTGGTCGCACTCATGCCGACCAGGAACGTGCCAGGGTAGAGCACCATGTCATTCAGCCAGGTGCGATCGAAGATCTGCCGGTGTCCGGCGTCGTGGCCAAGCAGCCCGATTTGGCCGTAGGCGAATGCCAAATAGACGGCATCCAGCAGCACCAACCAAATGTTGTCGCGCACGAAGTACAGGATGATGAAACCGCTGCACCAGAAGACGAAGGTGCTGATGATTTTCCAGGTGTAATAGATGGGGCTGCGCTTCAGGAGTCCGTTCTCACGAACGAGCTTCAGTAGCTCGGTAAAGTCCTGCGGATTGTACAAAATCGCGGTTGGCGTTTGCATAGTGGCGACAGTGTAACCACTCAGGGCGATTCGACAAGTGTGCTATCCCTGTTTCATGGCCAAATCTGCAATCATTTTCGTTGCCGTTCCAATCGCAATACTGGTGTCTACGACATGTGCCGAGACATCGGATCGAGTGGCCTTTTCGTAGAGCGAGTAGACCGTTCGTTGAAATTGTTCCTTTTCAAATACATCGGTTTCACTGCGGTTTCCCAGTCGCTGCAAACACGTCTCGATTCCCGGTAACGCGACGATGAGCACATCGGGCTTGGGAAACGGCGCATTGATCGTCCTCAGCCATTCCGCATCCAATCCCAGCGCCTCGCCATAGACGAGTGTGGACATGGCGTAGCGATCACAAATCACCGTTTTCCCTGCCGCCAGTGCCGGACGAATTTCCAAGTCGATATGCGCGGCACGATCTGCACAGAACAGCAGTTGCAATGCAGCAGCCGACGGAATGCTCTTTTGGGCCAGTTGCTCGCGAATAAATTTGCCGATGATGCGGTCGGTCGGCTCTGCCGTAAGCAGAACATCGTGTCCGTTGTTGTTTAGCGTATCCGCCAGCAGCTTGCTGTGTGTGGTGGTTCCGGCCCCGTCGGGGCCTTCGATCACGATGAAACGTCCGGGCATGATCGGAGTCTACAGTCGTTCGGCGATTTGATCTACGCGCTGAGTAGCTTCCGTTCCTTTTTGTCCGAGCGACAAAAAGGAACCAAAAAACGTGTGTGCGCTGAGCGCCC
>CAYWJU010000003.1:0-59127 GCA_964458645.1 uncultured Candidatus Peribacteria bacterium
GCGTCGCCGGGTGACGTCACCGAGAGCGCCGAGTCTGGAGTCGATGACCTTGCTTGCCCATCAGCAGGAATCCTTCGACATCCTCAGGGTGCATGCACAGCAAGGCGGCTTGTGCCTCGTCCTGGGCGAACCCGGAACCGGCAAGACGGCGATTGTGGAAGGCTTGGCCCAACGCATCGTGCAAGGCGATGTACCCGACAGCCTGAAGAACAAGCGCGTGCTCAGTTTGGACTTGGGCGCGCTGATCGCGGGAACCAAATTCCGCGGCGAGTTCGAGGACCGTCTGAAGGCGCTCTTAAAGGAGATCGACGAAGCCAGCGGCCAGATCATTCTGTTCATCGATGAAATGCACACTATCGTTGGTGCAGGCTCAGCCGAAGGTTCCACCGATGCCGGAAATTTGCTGAAGCCCGCTCTTGCCCGCGGTCAGCTGCATGCCATCGGCGCCACGACCATCCGCGAATATCGCCTGCACATTGAAAAGGACCCCGCCCTGGAACGCCGCTTCCAGCCGGTACCTGTCTACGAGCCGAGTGCCGAAGACACACTCTCCATTCTGCGCGGCATTAAGGAGAAGTACGAAGTGCACCACGGTGTGCGCATCCGCGACGAGGCACTCGTGGCCGCGGTGGAGCTGAGCCAACGCTACATCGCCGACCGCTTCCTGCCGGACAAGGCAATCGACTTGGTCGACGAAGCCACCAGCGGACTGAAGCTGGAAGTGGAGAGCAAGCCCACCGAACTCGACCAGCTGGAGCGAAAGTACCGCAACTTGCAGATCGAGCAGGCCGCACTGAAGAAGGAGAAGGACGCCGACAGCAAGGAGCGCCTGAAGAAAATCGAGAAGCAGGTCGCCGACATGCAGGAGAGTATCCGCAGCATTGAAACGCGCTGGAAATCCGAAAAACAGACGCACAACAAGCTGAAGGAAGTGAAAACGAACATCGACAAGTTGAAGATGGAGCAGGAGCGCGCCGAGCGCGCCGGAGACTTCGAGCGCGCTGCGGGCATTAAGCACGGCGAACTGCCGCAGCTGGAAGCCGAACTGAAAAAAGTGGAAAAGGCGCTGCAGAAGGCGGCCGACGGCACCACACTGCTCAAGGAAGAAGTCACCGCCGAGGACATCGCCAAAGTCGTGAGTCGCTGGACGGGCATCCCGGTCACCCGGATGCTGGAAAGCGAAACACAGAAGCTGAAGGCGTTGGAATCCGAGCTGCACAAGCGCGTCATCGGACAAGACGAAGCAGTGAAGGCAGTGAGCAACGCGGTGCGCCGCTCGCGTTCCGGCATCGGCGACGAAGCTCGGCCCATCGGCAGCTTTATCTTCATGGGTCCGACCGGTGTCGGCAAAACCGAACTCGCCAAGGCGTTGGCCGAGTACTTGTTCAGCGACGAACGTGCGCTCATCCGCATCGACATGTCCGAGTACATGGAGAAATTCTCGGTGCAGCGGCTCATCGGCTCCCCTCCCGGTTACGTCGGCCACGAGGAAGGCGGCCAGTTGACCGAAGCTGTGCGCCGCAGGCCGTACTCGGTGCTGCTGTTCGATGAAATCGAGAAAGCCCACCCCGACGTGTTTAACATCCTGCTGCAGATTTTGGACGACGGCCGCCTTACCGACAGCAAAGGCCGCACCGTAAACTTCACGAATACGATCGTGATTCTCACCACCAACATCGCCTCGGACAAAATCCAGGAAATGATGGGTGAATCCGAAAAGAAGGCCAAAGAAAAGCGCTCGAAGATCGAGAGCGAGGTCGGTTCCATTCTGGAAAAAGAATCGATTTTCGCCGAACTGAAGAAATACTTCCGTCCGGAATTCATCAACCGCATCGACGACGTGATCATCTTCGAGCCGCTGCGCCGCGAGCAGATCCGCAGCATCGTGGACGTGCAGCTGGGTAGCGTGCTCAAGCGCCTGGCAGACAAGGGAATCACTGTGAAAGTCTCCGATGCGGCCAAGGATTGGCTGGGCGACAACGGTTACGACGCGGCCTACGGCGCCCGTCCGCTGAAGCGCTTGATCCAGTCCGACCTGCTGGACCCGCTGGCGATGAAGCTGATCGATGCCACCAAAAAGGACAAACCGTCGTACACGGTGGACGCAAAAGGCGGCGGCATCGTGATTGCGTAAATTCGCACATGCGAACCCGATGAATCAGGATCGCAATCTAGAAGCCAAACATGCCGAGCGACTCCTTGAGCAAGATGATGCCGATGACGAGATTCACGACTCCGGGGGCAATGTCTGGCGTAGTTTTGCGGAGGTGCCCCACGCCCGCGACAATACTCCATACCGCAAGCACTGCGACGATGCAGAGCAATGCAATTCCTTCAAGCATGCCACTATTGGCCGCGCCATTGGCTGCACTTTGCTTATACACAATCCATTCCAAGATTTGCATGCCGACATACCGTACAAGTACCGCTAGTACGGCAGGGGTATATTTCGGATGAATGCAGGAAAGCATGGCCGCAATGCTACCAGCAACATATTCATGAACAAGATGTACGTGTCATGGATGTCATGACGTAGCGCGATCGTGACATGTTGCACACGGCAACAGCCGGTTTCCCGGCTGTTCTTTCTCCTCAATGCTCACCTGCTTACTCCTGCACGGTCACCGTACCCATGTTCTGGCTGCTGACCTTGTTGTAGAACGACCAGCTGCCTGTCTTGGTGAACTTGAACGTGTACATGCCGCCCTTGGCGACGCTCACGCCGGCATCGAAGCCGGAGTAGTCATTGGCCTGCTGAGCATCGCTCTTCACCCACATGGCGGCATTCGACTCGTTGCGGAACGTGACGGACTCGCCGGACTTGATGATGGTGTTCGACGGCGAAAATCCGGCATCGGTATAGGTCACCACATGCGGCTCACTGATGGCGGAGGAAGACGAGGATGTGCTTGTGGCACCCGATGTGCTGCTGGAGTGATTATCGTTCTTGGCAGACGAGCTGCTGGAATGCGACTCCATTGCAGCCCCTGCCGATGACGATGTGGAATGAATGCCGGGCTCCTGGGGATGCAATTTCTCGCCGCGATCGCCGTACTCGGACCATGCGGTCATGGCCATTTTCACCGTTTCGGCACGGTTCACGGGGCTGCCGGGGCGGAAGGTGTACTTCAGCTCTCCATTGGCTTTCTTGTCGCCGGAAATAACGCCGTCTCGCGTCAATCCGGCAATGGCGTAGGCATGAGCCGTGTCATCGCTGACATCGGTGTAGTGCTCGTCTTCCATCGAGCCTTTCTCCACATCGAAGGCATCGGCGATAATTAATGCGACTTCTGCGCGAGTGGCGGGACGGTCGATGGGTTGCGCATCTCCCTCGGTCGACACGAACTTGTGCTCGGTGCCGATTTGCATGTACTTCGAAGCCCAGTGATCGGGGTACATCTCGGACTTGGCATACTCCTCTACCGGGTATCCGGCCGCTTCCACGGCGATTTTCATCGCCTGCGCGTAGGTAACGTTGTCGGCAGGGCCGTAGTATCCGGTGAATTCACCCTCGGTATTCTTGTAACCGCTGACAACGCCCGCCAGCACCGCCACCTCCAGATCCGCTGCGTACCACGCATCCGACGGAACGTCTTGGAACACAATAGACTGACCATCCACCGTCACTGCAAGCGGAGCGGCAATCGCAGCTGCCAACGTGGGCAGCAGTACGAATGAGGATGTTGTGATCGCAAGAAGTCTGCGCATGTGTCGAATGGGGAAGAGTGGTTACAAGGGTACCAGAGCCGCTAGGTCATTCCAACGACTGTCACGCCTGCCAAGGCCTAGATCCGGCATTTTCTTGATTTTCACCATGGCTTCGTCCATGGTGTGCCGCTCTATGAACAATCGCCTCTCGGTCGACACCGATGCTCTGCTTACGGCATACGACCATGGCCAACTGCGGTATGCCGTTGCCTACGGCTCGGGCGCGGTACGACAAGAATCCTACAAGCCGGACGACAAGCGCATGTTGGACATGATCTTGGCGGTCGATGATCCGAAAGAATGGCACGCAGGCAATATCGCCGAGCATCCGCAAGACTACTCGCTCCTCAGGCTACTGGGACCACAGGCGGTCTCGGCGGTGCAAGAGTGGGGTGCCGGCGTGTACTACAATCCGTACGTCCGTTTTGGAGAACATGAAATAAAGTACGGAGTCATTTCGACGCGCAGATTGATCGATGACTTGCTGCACTGGAACGACCTGTACGCTGCCGGACGCCTGCAAAAACCCGTAGAAGGATTAAGGAGCGACGAGCGTATTGCCAAGGCGCAGCAGAGCAACCTTGCGAGCGCAGTGGCCGCGGCACGCCTCTTGTTGCCCGAAACGTTTACGGAGCACGAACTGTTCTGCACCATTGCCGGATTGTCGTACGGCGGCGACATCCGCATGGGTGTTGGAGAACACCCGCACAAAGTGGCGAATATCGTGAACGGGAGCCTGCCGCAGTTTCGCACACTGTATGCGGATGTTCTCGCCCAATCTCCGGAGCTTGCCCCGCACGATGCCGACTACAGACAAGGTCAACGTGCTGACGTTCGCTCTTTGTTGATTGCACAGCTCCCGAAGAGCGTGAGCGCACAACCGGGTATGCATGCTGACGCGGAAGTGACACAGCAACAACAGGCATTGCGCGCGCACCTCGGCACGATTGTTGGCGGCTCGAGTCTGGTGATGACGCTGAAGGGCATTCTTACAGCGGGTCCGATTCGTTCGCTGCACTACGTCGCTGCAAAACTCGGCAAACGCTGGAAATCATTCCAGGCCTTCCCTTAGCCAAACCTCCCTATGTCCGTAGACAACGCATGTGAAGTCGTGTACACTCCATCGGCTATGGTTTAGTGCTAAACCATTCTTCTTTTTTGCTTCATGGATTTCATCAAAGTCAAAGGCGCGCGCATGCACAACTTGAAAAATGTGGATGTGGACATCCCGCGCAACAAACTCACCGTCATTACCGGATTGTCCGGCTCGGGAAAATCGAGCTTGGCATTCGATACCATTTTCGCCGAAGGACAGCGCCGCTACGCCGAGTCGCTTTCCGCATACGCACGCCAGTTCATCTCGCAAATGGAGAAGCCCGAGGTGGACAGTATCGAGGGGTTGAGCCCCGCCATTTCCATTGACCAGAAGACCGCCGCGCGCAACCCGCGCTCCACGGTGGGCACCGTGACCGAAATCTACGACTACATGCGTCTGTTGTGGGCCAAGGTCGGCAAAGTGCACTGTCCCATTACCGGCAAACTGCTCACCAAGCAGTCGTCCACGCAAATCGTGGATATCATTACGAAAATGCCCGACGGCCGAAAAATCTTCCTGCTGGCACCGCAAGTGCTGGGCCGCAAGGGTGCCCACCAGAAAATCATCGATACCATTAAGCGCGAAGGCTTCGTCCGCATGCGCATCGACGGCCAAATCGTCACCACGGATGAAGACATTCAGCTGGACCCCAAGAAATCTCACGACATTGAAATCGTGATCGACCGTTTGATCGTGCGTGATTTTGAGCCGGTCAAAGAAAAGCTGTCGGACGGCACCGAAGTCGAGCAACCCAACCCCAACCGCGTCCGCTTGGCCGACTCGGTGGAACTGGCGCTGAAGAAGGGCGAAGGCATGCTGTTCGTCATGGATGCCGACGATACGAAAAACGTCGTGAAGTTCAGCGATCGTTTCGTGAACCCGGACTACCCGGAAATGAGCATTCCTGCCATTGAGCCGCGCAGCTTCTCGTTTAACTCGCCGCACGGCGCATGCGAAACGTGCCACGGCATCGGCAGCATTTTGCAGGTGGACAAAGGCTCCATTGTCCCGAACCAAGACCTGACGCTGAACGAAGGCGCCATTCACCCGTGGGCAACGTCCGCCGGCCGCATGAGCTTCATGATGCAAGCTTTGGAAGCATTGGCAAAAAAACAGAAGTTCTCACTGGATACGCCGTGGAACAAACTGACGCCGGAGGTGCAGCAAGTCGTGCTCTACGGCCACCCCGACAAACTGGACGTGGAATTCACCAGCGAAAAGTTTGAAGGCCAGTATCAAACCGTGTACGAGGGCGTGATTCCGAACTTGGAACGCCGCCACCGCGAAACCGAAAGCACCTACACTCGCAGCCAAATCGAGGGATACATGTTCGAGCTCCCTTGTCCGGACTGCAAAGGAAAGCGCTTGAAGAAGGAAATTCTGGGCGTGACTGTGGGCGAGAAGAATATCGTGGATGCCACGTCCATGAGCATTACCGGGGCCAAGACGTTCTTCTCGTCGCTGGTTCCCGTCAAAGGCAAAGAGAAGGCTTCCGCCATGGCGCTCTCCGATTACGAATACACCATCGTGCGCAAAGTCATTACGGAGATCGTCGCACGTCTCACCTTCTTGGAGAACGTGGGACTCAAGTACCTCACCCTCAACCGCAGTGCTGCCACGCTGTCCGGCGGCGAAGCGCAGCGCATCCGTTTGGCCACCCAGATCGGCTCCGCGCTGCAGGGCGTGCTGTACGTGCTAGATGAACCCAGCATCGGACTCCATCAGCGCGACAACAGCAAGTTGATCGCCACCATGAACAACCTGCGCGACATCGGCAACACGGTCATTGTGGTGGAGCACGACCAGGAGACGATCGAAGCTGCCGACTATTTGCTGGAAATCGGTCCCGGTGCCGGCAAGCACGGCGGCACAATCATCGCCCAGGGCACCCCCGCCGAACTCATCAAGGTTCCTGAGTCCGTGACGGGCCAGTACCTAAGCGGCAAAAAGAAAATCGTGGTCCCCGACAAGCGCCGCAAAGGAAACGGCAAAGTGGTGAAGGTGGTGGACGCGCATCATCACAACTTGCAACACGTGACCGTGGAATTGCCACTGGGCTGTTTCATTGGCATTACCGGCGTCTCCGGCTCTGGAAAGTCGAGCTTGATTCACGGCATTCTGGCGCCCGAATTGCAGCGCATGTTGAACAAGGCGCACAGCAAGGGTCAGGATTTTGAAAAAATCGAAGGTATTCAACATTTGGACAAGGCAATCGTCATCGACCAGTCGCCCATCGGCCGCACGCCACGCAGCAACCCCGCCACCTACACCGGCGTGTTCACTGAAGTGCGCGACGTGTTCGCCGCCACACCCGAAGCCAAGACCCGCGGCTACAAGCCCGGACGCTTCTCGTTCAACGTTTCCGGCGGCCGCTGCGAAGATTGCGAAGGCGACGGCCTGAAGCGCATTGAAATGCACTTCCTTCCCGACGTGTACGTCATGTGCGAAACCTGCCATGGCCAGCGCTACAACAGGGAAACATTGGAAGTAACCTACAAGGGCCGCAACATTGCCGAGGCATTGAACATGACCATTAGCGAGGGCCTCGATTTCTTCGCCGCCTTCCCGTCCATTAAGAACAAACTCCAGACCTTGGACGACGTGGGCCTGGGCTATATCCACTTGGGCCAAAGTGCAACCACGCTCTCCGGCGGAGAAGCGCAGCGCATTAAGCTGGCCACCGAGCTGACCAAGCGCGCCACCGGCAAGACGTTCTACATTCTGGATGAACCCACCACCGGTCTGCACTTCGACGACATCAATCGCCTGCTGGACGTGCTCCAGCGTTTGGTGGAAAAGGGCAACACCGTGCTCGTGATCGAGCACAACCTGGACGTGGTGAAGTCGGTCGATCACATTGTGGATATCGGTCCCGACGGCGGCGACGGCGGCGGACGCGTTGTGGCCCAGGGAACACCTGAGCAGGTCGCTAAAGTCGCAGAGAGCTACACCGGGCAGTATCTGAAGAAGATGCTTCAGTAGAGAGGAAGACGATGAATCTGAAGAGTCCGACGATGCCGAGGAACGCTCCTCGGTTTCTTCGGTTACCTCGGATTCTTCGGACTCCTCCGGTTTCGATGGCTTGCCTCAGCGCTTGTTTGTGGTAGCGTATGCACCAATTCTTTTCCCTTCCTTCTTCCATGCGACGTTTTCTTTCTTTGGCTCTTGCGGCCGCCATGCTTGCCGGTCCGGCCAGCGCACTCGCCGAGTTCACGACGCCTGCCGAGTTACTGGGCGCCATTGAAACACAGGCACGCCCGCAGTCCTTCTCGGCAACCATAAAGGGTCACAAAGACACGACCTGGTTTACGGTATGGGTCAACGGCTCCTCTGAGGGCGTACAGTCCGACCTGATGCACGCCAAACTGAAGACCAAGATGACCGTGGATATCGTCCAAGGCGACATGAAGGTCCGCCTAAAGGGCCAGATCGTTATGAAGGACGGCTCGGTGTACGCCAAGCTCGACAGCATCGATGGCGCCTACAATGACGAGTTCATGTCGTTTTCTGCCTTGTTCGGACAAAAGCTGTGGCTAAAAATCCCGATGGACGAAGCCATGATGGAAATGCAGGCAGCCATGCTGGGCATGGACTCCTCCATGACTGCCGACCAGCGTAACGACATGTTCACCCTTGAACACACGTTGTTCAAGGCCGGCCACAAATACACGCTCAAAATGCAGCCGGAGTTCATGGACCAATTCACGCAGACCTTGCGCGATGAACTGGGTGCCCAGAGCATCGATTCCGATGATTTCTTTCCGTTCCGCGAGCTGGCCAACGACAATGCCGACTTCGTTGTAACGGTCGACACCAACGTCCAGGACAAGTTCCTGGACAGCAAGTTCACGTTCAGCTGGAAGGCTGGCGATACGGAAATCAGCGCCAATGGAACGTCGCAGGTGCAGTCCGGCGGAGTAGCAGTCGAGACACCCAAGAACTTCTGGACACTCGACGACCTGACCAAGCACTTCGAGAAATTGAGCGGCATGCCGAGCACCGACGATATGATACTTCCGATCGATGAAACCGACGGCATGTACGACGAGTACAGCCCCGAGGATGAAATGGGTGCCACCGACGAGTGGTGGCAGCCTTCCACGGACGGCGAAACGCAATACTACAGCGACGACTGCTGGAACCCGGACCTGGCGCCGTTGAAGAAACTGCAGATGCAGCGCACCGGCGAGTGCCCCGTTGAAGACATCAACAACCGCACGTACCGCAACTAAGCCAGGCGAACCACAGAGTGACTGAAGCCGGGGCCAGCGCCCCGGTTTCTTTTTGTGCGGTTCTCATGCACCATACGACCGTCGCGTCGCGGCGCGTTTGCATGCTGTTTTCCTCCACCTATACCTTCGTTTGGGACGTGATGATCGCTCTGCTGCTCAGCATGAGTTTTGGCATGTGTATTTGCTGTTCTGCGCACCTGCGACGACGCAAGAACATCGTCGCGTGGATGGGTATCGCCATGGTGAACATCGTCTGCGTGCTGTGCTTCGTCACCGTGGCATACGGAGCGTTCGTGGAACCGCAGCTCATCACCGTCACCAGCAGTCGCGTATCGCTTGCCGTAAAGCACCCGCTCAAAATCGTAGTGCTGTCGGATGTACACGTCGGGCCGTACAAAGGCGCCGCCTATGTACAGAGAGTCGTAGAACGCGTGAATGCATTGGTGCCCGACATCGTCTTGTTGGCAGGCGACTATCTCTTGGGCGATACGGCTGACGAAGCCACTATCAACGACCTGGCTCCGCTGAAGTCACTCCATCCGGCGTTCGGCACCTATGCCGTTTTGGGAAATCACGACCACGCCATCTACCGCACGATGCTCGGCCTGCATCATCCGACTGAAGACCCGGGTGAAGCCGTTGCAGACGCTCTCACGAGCTTCGGCATCGTCGTGCTGCAAAACGAGAATACGGTCATCGACTTCGGCACCAACCAGCTGGCGATTGCCGGCATTGAAGATCGGTGGCTTCCCACGTCCGACGTCAGCCAATCCCTGGTCGGCATTCCGGCCGGAACACCCACAATTCTGTTGGCGCACAATCCGGATGTCATTTTGGATCCACGCAGCGGCAGCGCCGGACTGATTGTGGCGGGCCATACGCACGGCGGCCAAATCCGACTGCCGTGGCTTGGGCCCGTCCCCCGCTTGCCGACGCGCCTGGGCCGCGTGTTCGACCAAGGTATTTTCCACCCGACGAAACAGACGACGCTCGCAATCAGCCGCGGCATTGGTGAATCAGGGCCTCGCGTGCGGCTCTTTGCACCGCCGGAGATATTGCTGCTGCAGATTGAACCAACGAACGAAGCTGTCGAGTAGTCTCTGCGCACAATCTCCGCACCCGGGACGTCGCGTCCCGGTCGGCGACACGATGTCGCCGCTGCGGAATTGCTTACTTCCACTTTATGGAACACCCAATCGCATTCACCTCATGTGCCGGCGGCTCTTCACCCTTCACCAGTGCGGCCAAGGCGTCGCGCAGATTGTGCTCGGTCGCAGCAGACGGATCCTTCCAATTGTTGTCGATGCGCCCTTTGTACTTGAGTATGCGCTGTTGATTGAACACGAAACAATGCGGGGTGCACAATGCACCGAACGCTTTGGCGACCTTTTGCGTTTCGTCGTAACAGTACGGGAACGGATACGCCTTTTCCTTGTGCTTGTCCTTCATGGCATAGAAGGAATCGTCGGGATACCCCACGGCGTCGTTGCTGCTGATCAGCACGAACTGAACGCCTTCCGGATCGAAGTGTTGAGCCAAGGCAATCAAACGATCTTCGTAGGCAATGGCATACGGACAGTGATTGCAGGTGAAGATAACAGCCAGCACCGGATCTTTGATCATCTTCGAGTCGACCGTCATGCCGTCGGTGGCCGGTAATGAAAATTTTGGCATCGCATCGCCAATCTTCAGGACGGAGGAGTTGTCGTTGATGAGGACCATGCGAGTGTTGAGGGAAAGTACGAGGATTGTAGTCGGCTCATTCGAATCGGAGAAGGATTCCGACGAAACCGAAGAAGCCGACGACTCCGAGGAGGCGCTGGTATACTTGCATCGTCGGATTCTTCGGAATCCTCGGTTTCCTCGGAGTCCTCATGATTCGTCATTTCACCGCCACCGCATTCATCATCGACTCGAAAAAACGAACGCTGCTGCTGTGGCACAAACGCCTGCAACGCTGGATGCCGGCCGGAGGGCATATTGATGCCAATGAAACCCCCGAGGCCGCTGCACGACGTGAGTGCAAAGAAGAAACGGGCCTCGACGTGGAAATCATCGGTGATGCACAACCCGATCTTTTCGCAGGCGACGCGACCGAAGGCCACATGCTGCAAAAACCCATCGCCATGTTGTTGGAATACATTCCGGCATCTCCCGAGCGTGGTGAGCCGGCACACGAACACATGGATTTTCTGTTTATCGCCAAGCCACTGGATGAAACACAGGTGACGCGCATGGCACCCGAGGAAAGCGCGGATATGCGATGGTTTACGCACGACGAGGTCGCCAAGCTGCATCCGAAGACCGAGATTTTCTCAAACGTGCAGCGCTACATCCTCATGGCTTTGGCTCGCTGAATCCCTGGTTTTCCGACCCAAAAATCCGGTATACTGGAGTATCCATGCAGTGGAACGAATTTCGCTCTCATCTGAAGCACCTTTCGGCCAAGGATCTTGGCCGGATCGAACAGGCCTTCGCCCTTGGCGCCGCCATGCACGCGGGCCAAAAACGAAAGTCTGGTGAACCGTACTACAATCACCCCATTGCAGTGGCAGACATGCTTGCCGACCTGCAAGCCGATGCCGATACGGTCATCGCCTCACTGTTGCACGACACGGTGGAAGACACTCCATTAACGCTGCCGGAAATCGACGCCAAGTTCGGCGGCTCGGTGGCGGAACTGATCGATGGCCTGACCAAGTTGAGCGCCAGCGAATTGCATTCACCGCAGCTGAACGAACAAATGGAGAGTCTGCGCAAAATTTTCCGCCTGATGCAGGCGGACGTGCGCATTATGGTGATTAAGCTCTACGACCGCCTGCACAACATGCAGACGGTGGAATTCTTGCCCGAACACCGGAAAATTGCGCTGGCCAACGAAACCTTGGAAGTCTACGTGCGCATTGCAGACCGCCTGTGCATGCAAGATCTGCGCGATGAACTGGAGGCGCTCTGTCTGGCGGTTTTAGAACCGCAGCATTACCCGCAACTCGTTGCCGCCCGCCTGGAAAACGAGCAACAGGGCCAACGGACGATTGTGGACGTACGGCGCTATATTCAGACGAATAACCCGTTCTTTTCCAAGAACGTGGAAATCATTTTCGAGCAAAAAACATGGGACCAATTGCGTGCGAATGTGGATTCGGCGCGCACCATTGCCACCGGCGTTACCGACGTCGTGGCGGTGTTCGTCTGCCCGGATGTGCAGCACTGTTACGAAGCACTTGGCGTACTGCACAGCACGTGGCCACGCGTCACGTTATCCTTCGAAGACTTTATCAACGCGCCGTCCGTGAACGGCTACCGCGGCATTCATACGACCATCATTTTGCCAGGCGGCACGCGTGTGCGTTGTAAAATTCGAACGCAGAGCATGCACGAATACGCGCGTCGTGGCGTAACGACGCTTTGCTTTAAGCAGAAGTCCGGTGTGGTGGAGCTGCTATCGTGGACGCAGCGCATTTCGCCGCTGACGGACAGCACGCAAGGCAGCAGCGACGTCTTCTGGGAAAGCCTGAAAAGCGAAATCCTCGGCGAGTCGATCATCGTGTACGGACCGGGCGATGAAAGCGTGCAGCTGCCCAATGCCGCAACCGCACTCGACGGCATTTTCCACCTGTTCCCCGACCGTGTCATGCGGCTGCGCTCCGTGCGCATTAACGGAAAAGACGCGCTGTTCTCCTCGCCGCTCACGAACGCCACATCGCTGGACGCCACATTCAGTGACCAACCGACCGTCCAGCGTGAATGGCTGCAAGCGGTGAACACGCACTTGTCGGCAGCGCATATTCGCGACGCCCTCATGCGACAATCGGAGGACCAAAAAATAGAGGTCGGCAAGCGCCTGCTGCAACAAGCCATGACCGAGCGTAAGCGCGGATTCATCGAGGAATTCGATGAGTCTCTCCTGCGCCGCAAGCTTGCAACCATCGGCCAAACCTCTTTACACGAGGTGTACATCGCCATCGGCGAAGGCCGCCTGGAAGCCGCCGATGTCTACAGCGTGTTGTTCGAAAACAGGGCACACACCAGCACGGACGCAAAGCCATGTGTTATCCGGTACACAGTGGACATGGCCGACAT
This sequence comes from uncultured Candidatus Peribacteria bacterium, assembly GCA_964458645.1. Taxonomy (GTDB): domain Bacteria; phylum Patescibacteriota; class Gracilibacteria; order Peribacterales; family Peribacteraceae; genus DAORHV01. Next base: position 13,120 of record CAYWJU010000003.1, read on the forward strand.
GCAAACCATGGATCAAGTGAACCACAGCCACCGCAAATACGGGCCGTACTTAGAGGAAATCCGCTACAAGCGCGACCGCCAAGGCGGCGCCAGGGTGACATTGCGTGCGCGCCTGACGCCAGAACAACTCCTTTCCTTCCGTAGGGAACTGACGCTGGCGGGAGCCAAGCAGGTGGGAGTGAATCTGCAAATGTTCAGGCACTTTGCGCTCATTGGCACGGTGATCGTGCTGTGGGGTTTGGACCCGGTGTTTGCACACATGCTTCTGAGCAATTCGGTGAGAGCTGCGGACCTGACCATCATTCGTTTCCTGGTCTTCTTCATTGCTGCGGTAACGACGTATTCTTTGCACCGCATCATCACCCGCCTGCCCTACAAGGCGCTCTGGCCGCTGCAGCCATCGCTGGTGACATCTGGAATCATGGTATTCCTCACGGCAGTGCTGTCGTATGTCACGTTGGCGCAAATCCCCGCCACGCAGTACATCGTGTTCATTATCGGCGGACTTGCAGTGGGTGCCGCCTGGAAGCAGTACAAAGGACCTGGCCCTTCCAGCATGGCGGTCGTCATGATTGTGGGGCTCGTCGGAGCGTTGGCAGTACTGATGCTGCTTCAGGGCTATACGCCGTTCAGCGTACTCGCAGCCACAGGCAGTTCCATCGGCTTCGCCGCGTACAGCGAATTCAGCAAGCGCTACCAACAGCAAGAGGCACGCATTCACGCGCGCTATCCGGCATTCGTCTTCTGGCTCTCGGTCATCGCACTCCCATTCGCACTGATGCTGATTCCCATCAGCAAATCCACGTTCTGGCTGCTCGGCCCCCAAACGCTGGCGACCGTCGTTTGCTTCACCTTGTTCTTTACCTTCCTGCCGTACGTGCTGTTCTTCGAATGCATGCGCCGCACCGATGAAAAGCTGCTGGATCGACTGTTGCCGCTGGTGTTCTTCGTCACGTTGATCGGCGAAGTTGCCATAACGCTTTCGCCGCTGGCCTTCGCAGCTGTTCCGTTCATGCTGTTCTTCTTGTGGGCATACGCGCGCGCACAAGAACGCCTCTAAAAGAGTGCTTCCGCTTCCGCTTACACGAGAGGTAGGTTGTCCTTATCGTCCGTACCCGAAACGATTCCTGGTACAGAAACCGAAACTGCATTGGGGGTGGTATCCAGCCGTTGTGCAGCCAAGACCCAATCTCCTTTAATGGTGTATTTGTTTCCCGCTAGTTCTACATCGGCAATTTTTTGATGACGCTGTTCGCCGATAATGAATCCTGGGCGGGCGCTGCGGCGTGTGTGCATGACCAAGCTGATGAGGTTCAATGCGGCGGGATTGAACGTCCACACCACTTCGCCGGCTTCATTTTCCACCGAAACGACGTTGGCCATGGCAGAGACCGCGTACTTCAATTTGTGCGCTCGGCTGGCGGTTCCTGTGTTCAACTGTTGAGCGAGTTGAAACGCTCGATCTTCCACCTTGGACGCAATGCCTGCGCCGCGCGCATGCGGGTAGGCGCAGATGTCGGCAATCAGAAATGCGCAAGCGGGATCCTGCAGAATTTCCTCCAAAATATGCTTACTGGAAGGGAAAAGGACGTCGTGCCTGCCGGTAGGAACGGGGACCACCGGCTCCACAAGTGTGGTATCCGGAGGGAATAAGAAGTCGCCATGGGCGGCATTGTTTCTGGGGCTCAGTTCGTACGGCTCAACAGTGGAGCGAATTCGTCCGCTGCCAACGAATACTTTCCAGCCGCCGCCATCGCTACGGGTGTGCATGCCGTCTGCAATGCGAGGGCGTGTTTCATCGACATACTGCTGATAAAACGCACCCGACTTATTCACGCTTTCGGCAAACTGCGTTGCAAGCGCATGATTTCTGGCAAGTGCGACCGCGACTGCGCGCGGACCGCTGTTCACTCCAGGGTGATTATGCCAAGCATCCAACTCGGGACCACGCGCAGGGTCGAGCACGTCTTCGATTTCAATATCTTCCACACCCAACCGCGCTCCGCGTACGATTCGCTTCAGCAGGGCAACGGTTTCTCGCTCTACTAGCTCAGCAGACTCCAGTGCAATCACATCATGCTCCAGCTCCGGTCGTGCAAGCGACTGTGCAACAAGATCGGCGATGTCCAGGCGTCTCTTTCCCATGGAAAGATAAGTGTAGGTGAGAAATGGCGCCAAACTATACCGAATTTGCAAAAAAACACAAATATTTCTTGATACGTTTTCGGATTCCCTACCCCGCCATTTTTCCCGGATGCCCCTCTTCATCCACTATCGTTTCAGCAGCATCGGCAGGCGGAATCTCCAAGTGCTGCTCAACCGCAGCAATGACCTGGTGAATGTATGGTGCAAAATTCAAGGAAACACCTCGACCTTCACGGGAAATTTGCATAGCCATTTCATGCATGGTTCTCGGTAACCCATTTTCTTCCAAGACCATTCTGGCTGCCGCAGGGACGTCGCCCTTATTCCTTTCTAAGAGAAGAGTCACCTGAAAAGCATGCCTATTACCCTCAATAAGACCAATAAGATGGGGCTTCAATCTATTGATCAATGTTCTTTTCGCCAATAATGCATATTCTGCGTTACTTTCATCAACCGCTTTCCGTAACACATCGCTACCGCCATCGTCAGTTGTTTTCAGTGGTTCTCCGCCCAACGCACTCGCTGCGTCTTCATCTGTGCCGGCTCTGCTGTGATGCTCATCGAGAGACATTGTGGTGCGAACCATAAATTCTTGAGAGTTAGATTATACGGATTTTTCAATTCTTGGGAAGATTTTGCGCTGCAAACATCCGAGAAAGACCTTGCGGAAGCTCTAAAAGCAACTTGACGACATGTCGCACGCGAGCAGTGTCGGAACGCGAAACCCACTCACCTGGATGATGCGCAAGATCCCCATTAATGGGAATATTCGAGATACCGGCATTCGTACCCTCGAAGCTGCCCGCATTGCGCAAAGCGAGTATGGCGGCGGCGTAGTCGCACTCATCGGCAACGGACGGTGCACCCACGAATTGGGGTGCCAGACTGGTTACACGCTGAATAATCTCCGACGTAATACCAAGAATGCGGTGACCCGTCGGCATACTGTACGGCGCATACGATGCCGCATGCGGGTTGGTTTCAATGTCCCATTGAATGCCATACATATCCCATTGGCCACGCTTGGCAATGCCTTTGGCAATGCGCTTAATCACCGCTTCCATCTCGGCAATTTTGGAGGGCGGCACAGTCTTAATGGCAAAATCGAACGTTGCGGCATGCGGCGGGAAATATCCGGGTCGTTTGACGGTTTGCAAGACGCCAGTTTCGAATTGCTCTTTCCCCAGCGACTCATGATCTTTCTGCAGGCGTGGCTCATGTGGCAGATGCGGTGTTCTTGGATCTGAATAGCCGGAATAGAACCTATCGCGCATACGCATAAAGAGTTCAATGACGGCATCCGATGCATTCGGAATATTGCCAAGCGCCCCGTGTCCTTGGAAGTTGGGGCTAATGGTGATGTTCCCTACGAACTTGTGGCGACCGGAGCGTGCCGTAATCACGCGCATATGCCGCTCACCGTCCCGCATGGGATCCAGCGGGCCAATTTCGGACGACAGCACGCAATCAATTTCGCGGAATCGATCCCATTTTTCAATCAGCAGGCGCGCACCACGCGAGGTCATCTCTTCGTCGGGCGTGAAGACCCAATACACCTTCATACCCTCTGGAACTTTCGTTTCTACGGAAAGAGCCATGCCATTCAGAACGGCGGCTCCCATATCGTAAACGCCAAGACCTGACCACTTATCGCCTTGTCGCTCAAGAACCAAATTTTCGCCTGGAACGGTATCATAATGTGCCGGCACCATGACGCTGTAGATCGGACGTTCGCGTGTGGGGCCATCTTCGTGTGTTGCGGTATCGGGCACGAAATGATCGGTTCCCTTTTCAACAATCAGCACGAATCGACCGTCTCCCAAGTCGATATGCTTGAATTTAATCGGCTGCACCAAAAGGTCCAGCGCACGCTCCAAATCCCCGCGATTGGTATAATCGCCGATATTCAATGTTCTGAGTGCCTTCTGGCGTTCCAGCTCGTATCGATGACGAATTCCCTCTTCGATCATGCGCCCTTTTTTCGCTTGTCCTTCAATAGTAAAAGACTCCTGCATTGTCATTTGCGTCATTTGCACTTCATCGATCGTGCTAAGCGGCGGGATGGTGGAGAATATCTCTGATGACATAGGGGAAAGTAAACTTTACTTACTATTGCCAGTTTCGTCAAGTTCGGCGCGAAGCGCGGCTGCTGGCCCCTGAAGTGTTTCACGGCACCGCAGTCTTCGTCTACACTGAGCGCATGTTCGATGCCGTCGATCCAAAGCAGTCTTTCCCCTCGCTCGAGGAAGGAATTTTGAAGTACTGGCGTGAAGAAGACACATTCAAGCGTTCCATAAAGCGCCGTGAAAACGGCGAGTCATTCAGCTTCTACGACGGACCGCCGTTCGCCACCGGACTACCGCACTACGGTCACCTGCTTGCCGGAACGATTAAGGACGTGATCCCCCGCTACCAGACCATGCGCGGCAAGAACGTTCGCCGTCGCTTTGGTTGGGACTGCCACGGTTTGCCGGTGGAGAACCTGGTGGAGAAGGAAAAGAACCTGCGCTCCAAAAAGGACATTGAGGCCATCGGCACCAAGGCATTCAACTCCATGTGCCGCAGCTCGGTGCTGCGCTACACCGACGACTGGCGCCGGACCGTAGAGCGCCTGGGTCGCTGGGTAGACATGGACTGGGACTACCGCACCATGGACGCCGACTATATGGAGAGCATCTGGTGGGTGTTTAAGAACCTGTACGAGCAGGAGCTTATTTACGAGGGGTACAAAGCCATGCACGTGTGCCCGCGTTGCGCCACGCCGCTCTCGAACTTCGAAGTATCGCAGGGTTATAAGGATCGCGATGACCAATCGGTGATCATGACCTTCCCGCTGAAGGACGACCCAAACACGCACCTTATGGCCTGGACGACAACACCGTGGTCACTGCCCGGGAACTTCTGGTTGGCAGTCGGACCCACTGTGGACTATTCGCGCGTGCAATGCGGCGGCAAGACGTACATTCTGGCGACCAAGTTGGTGGAGAAGGTATTCAAAGGCAAAGAGCACGAGATCGTCGGCACCGTGGACGCCAAAGAATTGGTCGGCAAACGGTATGAACCGCTGTTCCCCTATTTCGTCGACACTGTGATTGCATCGACCAAGAAAAATGCCAAACCCGAGACCTACGGCGAGCGCGTGTTCAAGGTGATTATGAATGACGCGGTGGAAGTCAGTGACGCCGAAGGCACCGGTATCGTGCACCTTACCTCGTGCACCGGTGAAGACAGCTACGCCGTGGCGCAGACCGAGAAAGCCGATATTTTGCCGCACCTGAACGTGGACGGCACGTTCATCGAGGCGGTCACGGATTTCGTGGGCCTGAATGCCAAGCCAGAAGGCGATGACCCCATGTCCACAGACAAGAAGATCATCGAGAACTTAAAGAAGCGCGGCCGCGCATTCAGCTCGTACACCATTCGCCACAGCTACCCGCATTGCTGGCGTTGCGACACGCCGTTGCTGCCATTCGTGACGGGTTCGTGGTACGTGGCGGTGGAAAAGGTGAAGCAGAAAATGTTGGCTGCCAATGCGCAGACCCACTGGGTTCCCGGCAACATCCGCGACGGACGTTTCGGTAAGTGGCTGGAAAACGCCCGCGACTGGGCGATTTCGCGCAACCGCTACTGGGGTACGCCGCTGCCGATCTGGCGCGACAACGCCACAGGCAAGGTGGAAGTCATCGGCTCACGCGATGAACTGATGGCAAAAGTTCCGGGACGCTTCGGCAAAATCATCGTGGCGCGCCACGCCGAAAGCCGCGGCAACGTGGAAAAAATTTATCAAGGAAACCTGCCCGGCACTGACCTGACCCCCACTGGACTGAAGCAAGCCAAGGAGTTGGGCAAGGAAATCGCCGCCAGCATCAAGCGAGGAGCACCCGCCACGGTGGTGTACTGCTCGCCGCTGAATCGAACGCGGCAGACCGCGCAGGCGGTGGCCGACGCGTTGGGCCTGGAAGTGAAAGTGGATGAGCGTCTGCGCGAACTGAATTTCGGAGACTATGAGGGCAAGCATATTGATTTCGACGACCTGACATTCGTACGCGAACGTCGTGCCCACAAGCTGGCCACAGACCAGGTGGAGAGCGTGTTCCATTTCCCGGGCATGGAGACGTGGGAATCCAGCGAGAGCCGCTGCCGCTCGTTCTTCGACGAAATTCTGCCCAAGCACAAAGGCGAAACACTCATCGTGGTCACACACGCCGACCTGGTGATGAACTTCACGCATATCATCACGGGGGAGAACAAGCACAAGATCGTGCATCAGCCCTACCCGGACTTGGCGCGCTGCCGCACGTTCTACTGGGACTTCGTGGAAGGCATGCAAATGGACCTGCACAAGGAGACCGTGGACGAATTGGTGTGGGACGTCGCCGCACCTGCGACCAAGCGCACCAAGAAGACCGTGGATCCAGTGGTGCACATGACGTTGGTCCGCCACGGCGAAACCGACTGGAACAAAGAAGCCAAGCTACAAGGCGGCGATGCCGACATCGGACTGAACGCCACCGGCAAAAAGCAGGCGCTGAAAGCGGCCGAAGGTCTGGCCAAGGGCGAGAAGTACGACATGGTGATTTCGTCGTCGCTCAAGCGCGCCAAAGAAACGGCGGAAATCCTCAGCCAGAAGTTGGGCATACCATTCGTCGGGCAATGGTCGGAACTGAACGAGCGCCTGATGGGAACGTGGAGCGGCTTGCCGATTGCACAGGTATTGAAAGATCACCCCAACAGCATCGACGGCGCAGAGAGCATTACCTTCCACCACGTCACGCCGACCGATGGCGAAAGTCTACAGATGTTCACGCAACGCACACAGCGCGCCTGCGACAAGCTGCTGAAGGAATTCGCCGGCAAGCGCGTGTTGGTGGTGGCGCACGGCGGCACCATTCGCGCCATGCATGCGGTGGTGAATCGGGCCGCGTATGAAGATGTGGTGAAGCTGGCCATTCCGAACACGGTGCACTACGACTTCAGTGTAAAACCGAGCATGCGCCGCATTCCGGAAGTGCTGGATTGCTGGTTCGAGAGCGGCTCCATGCCCTACGCACAGGAGCATTTCCCGTTCGAGCGCGGCGACGGCAAGAAAGGAGCGCTGCCCGCCAACTTTCCGGCCGATTTCATCGCCGAAGGCTTGGACCAAACCCGCGGTTGGTTCTACACCCTTACGGTGTTGTCGTCGGCATTGTTCGACAGTCCGGCGTTCAAACACTGCATCGTAAACGGCATCGTGTTGGCCGAAGACGGCAAAAAAATGAGCAAGCGCCTGAAGAACTACCCGGAGCCGACCGAAGTCGTCAGTCGTCATGGTGCGGATGCGGTGCGCTTCGCACTCATGAGCTCCCCCGCCGTGCGCGGAGAAGACCTGCGCTTCTCGGAGAAAATCGTGGAAGACGTGTTGCGCAATGTGCTGCTGCCACTGTGGAACGCCTACCGTCTGCTCGTCACGTACGCCAACGGCTCTAGCTGGAAGCCGAGCATCGACTTCTCGCTGATGAACGCCAAATCCGACGACATGCTGGATAAGTGGATCGTCGCCAAAACGCAGGCCTTGGTGAACCGCATGACCGACGAATTGAACGCCTACGATCTTTCGGCCACCTGCGCCGAGCTGACCAATTCCATCGACGACCTGACCAACTGGTACGTACGCCTCAGCCGTCGCCGTTTCGCTGGAAAAGACGGTGCAACGTCCGAGGCTGCGCTCGATACGTTGTACCGCGTGCTGCTGGCCAACTGCCAGCTTTTGGCACCGTTCTGCCCGTTCATCACCGAGGCGATCTACCTGAACCTGGTGGAAGAAGACCATGGCAGCATTCATTTCACCAATTGGCCGGATGCACGCGAGCTCACGCCAGAAGAGCTGAACATTTTGGCGCTCATGGACAACACGCAGACCGTCACGCGTTTGGGCTTGCGCCTGCGTAGCGATGCCAAAATCGGCGTACGCACTCCCCTACACTCGGTGACGTTCGTACTGCCGCCGTCGGATACCGCCGGCACGGTGAAGGAAATCATTCAAGAAGAGCTGAATGTGAAACAGGTGACGGAAATCAAAGATGCCAAGGGCCTTGCTACGCGCTTGGCCCAGGTCGATGCACGCAAAGTCGGACCGCGTTTGGGCGGCAAGGTGCAGCAGGTCATTAAGGCCGGCAAGTCCGGCGAGTTCGAGGAGAAAGACGGCAAGGTTCACATTTTGGGCGAGGAGCTGACCTACGACGAAGCCAAGATCGTGTACGTCGGCAAAGAAGGTCAGTCCGTCGCCGCAGACCAAGGCATTGTGGTCAGCTTGGATACGGTGGTGTCCGAAGAACTGAAGTTGGAAGGCATGGCCCGCGATCTGGTGCGTGCCATTCAGCAACTGCGCAAGGATGCCGGACTGGAATTCACCGATACCGTGACGCTGAGCGTGGAAGGTGCCGACGACATTCTGAAAGCGCACGAAGCATTGGTGTTGGAAGAAACCCGCGCCAAGCTGGGGAAGAACGACGGCGAACCGCATCAAGTGGAGGTGGACGGCAAGCCGGTCGTGATCCGATTTAAGAAAGACTGATACTCAAAGCAGGCCGCAACATCATGTTGCGGCCGTCCCTATCAGCAAGACGTCAGAAGCACAGCAATGCGGCGAGGAAGAGCCAGTAGGCGGCACGCCGACTCAGTCGCACGCAGCTACCGAACAGCAGGGCCGCGCGGCCGTAGTGTCGCGTCCACCAGACGTGACGCTGGGCATTCCGGAAGTCGTCCGGACCGGCGGTCAGCACGTTGACGGTCTTGCTGCCGTCGAGTGCGAAGGAGACGTTGGCGATCCAGCGGTCACGCAGGATGCGCACAGTGCGGTAGGCCAGGGCCGCGTAGACGGCCTGGGCCGTCATGCACGCGATGGAGAACGCGAGGCAGGCTGCCGCAAGCAGCAGCAGGATCAGACAGAGTTCGTGGTTCATTCGATCAGTTTTTCCCTTGAGTTGTTGGTGGTCCATCGGCCGTCCTAGCCGGGTTTGCTTATGAAAGAGCTGACAGGGACGGCGATTGTATGGATGTGCGGACGGAAGGCAAGAAAGTCATAGCGGTCCTCATCCCTGCCTACCGGCAGGCAGGCCCGGCCCTTCTCCACTCTCGGTGGAAAAGGGGGCACTCCGTTCGCTTCATGGCGCGCTCTCTTCCCCCTCTCCATCTCAATGGAGAGGGGTTAGGGGTGAGGACCGTACGCGGTGAATCAGGAGTATTGAAAGGCGCTCCAGAAAACATCTGCTACCATGCTCAGCAATGGCCGAACAATCGTCCGCAAGTACGCCCATGCGCATCGCCCTGAAAGCAGCGCTGAACGTGCTGCTAGTTTTTTTAATGGACCGCTATCTGCCGCAGTACCTTACCGTCTTCGGCGGCTGGGCGGCATTCGTGGTCGTCGGCTCGCTCATTACGTTGCTCAACTTCGTCCTGCGTCCGATTTTGGACATTCTCACGCTGCCGTTGAAATTGTTTGCGACTATTTTCGCGCTCATTCTGGTGAACGGCGTCTTCCTGTGGCTCACCTACCAAATCACACTACGAATGGACCCCAGCCTCATCGCCATGACGATTACCGGCGGACTGACGGGGTGGATCGTGCTGAGCGTGGTACTCGGCACCGGAAACTGGGTCGTGCGACATGTGGTGAAATAACCACTAGATCGTCAGCAGGAACGCGACTGTCATGCCTGCCAACACGGTTGCAAAGAAGCGCGCGTGCGTGGCATTCAATGTGGAAGAGTGAGTACGCATACCATAGTTGACGTGACGAGCCGGAATTTCTTACGCGGCGAAATCCAGTCGGAACGTGGTATACTGGCAGTCTGCCTGGAACGAAGGCGGAAGATCTTTGAAAGGTTCGGCATCCGAACCCATGCGGCCTCCATCCAAAAAGCCGCGCGAAAGCGCACCATTTGGAAAGGAGAGCCCGCGAGAGGGAAACGTAGTTTCCCTTTCGCGAGATGTATGGGGATGACAGGCTTCGACAGCGTGAATCTGGTCGGAACCTGCCACTGTCCGGGGCGGCAACAGTCCCCGATACCCACCGTTGCAACTTCATAATTGCCAAAAGCAATTTCATGGCGCGCGTAGAAGCAGTTGCGAACTCTGTTCGCTTCGGCACCCTCGTCGCTGCCTAATGTCTGTTTTTTAACGGACTTCGCCTGCCCGCTGATCCTCGCTGAGCGGAACCAGGCGTCACTAGCGGGGCTGGCTTCTCGTTCGACGTAGCGAGCTGCCAACATTCATACGTCATCACTCTCACCCTATCCTTGCTCCTTCCTAAGGGGCTGAGAGAATCGGAAGGTCCATGACAGTACTGGCAATCTGGCTACACGTTGGACCCGGGTTCAACTCCCGGCATCTCCACCACCAGTGAACTATCACTTTCAGCTTCCTTGCAAAGCGCAAACAGAAGCGAAAAACGAGCGGTTTCATAACCGTGACCCTTCCTGTAGGGCAGACGATCTGCAAAAACGAGCTTCGGTACAAGCCGCTGTTCGTACAGATTGTCGCTGTGCCACAGTTTTGAGGGGTCTTTGATGAACTTGAAAACAAGATCGGTAGCGGTTTCAAAAGTGATACCCGTCTGCTTGGGTTTTTGGACACTGGCTTCAAGCGACAGACGTTCTTCTTCCAAATCCTCGATCCGCTTCTCGTATCGATGGATGACTCTATCGCTGCGTGTCTTCTCGACGCGATCACAGAGTTTTTCGATGATCCCATCGAGTTCTTTCAAGCGTTCCTGACGTTTCTCTTTGACCTGTTCCACACCTCCCTGCTCTGCGTTCCACACGTCCAACACAATCGCCTTCGTCAGTGCCAGAATCTGCGGCTGCGGTTTCATCTTCGTCAAAAGGGTCGCAAAGTCATCTTCGATGTCCTTTTTCTTCACACTTTTATTGTACGACGGACAGCCCTTTGTTTGGCATCTGTAGTACGCATACTTCCCACTCCTGCCCTTGCTCCAACTGGCTGTGTATGACTCTCTACAGCCGCTACAGAGGGCAAAGCCACGCAGCGGGAAGTCCTTGTTCAAATCCTTGCGCTGTGGGGTCTTTGCTTTGCCATTGAGCCGCTTCTGAATCTGCTCAAACGTATCGAGATCAATCAATGCCTGATGATGTCCTTTGCGTCTCGTTACGTTCCAGGCGGGGTACTCGATATGTCCTGTGTACAGGATGCGCGTCAGCAGACGCTTCACTTGTTCGAGATTGACGCGTTTTGGCTGCTTTCGATGAAAGAAGGAACGCGATTCGAGGAAGTTCATCACATCTGTCTGTTCAGGAAGCCGACCACTGGCAAAGCCTTCGAGGGCTTCTTTGATGATGGTCGATTTAGGTTCGTCTGGGATCAGCAGTTTTCCATGAACAGGGTCTTTGGTGTAGCGGTATCCAGGCGGGACATCGAAGCACCAATACCCTCGTTCTAGCCTCGCTTTCATGTTTCCGATGACCTTGATCCTGTTCTCGCCTCTCCACATCTCGGAATACCCTGCGATGACTGTCTCCACGAACTTACCGACAGGAGTGTTTTCGATCTTGTGTGACACACATTCCAATCGGGCATTGCGTGTGTGAATGGCTTTCTTCAACTCGAAATGCGCCGTCACGTCTCTTGCCCATCGTGAGAGATCATCCACCACCACGATCATCTGCGGCTCGAAGGGAGGTCTTTGTTCGAGGAATGTCAGCAGCTCTTGAATACCAGGTCGATCCAGTAAACCACCTGATACGCCTTCATCTTTGAAAACACGCTTCAAGTCATAGCTTTTCGTCTTGCAGTATTCTTTGCCTCTCGATTCCTGTGCATCAAGACCATGCCCCTCTTTCACCTGACGAGGCGAGGAAACCCGACAATAGAGAACTGCTGGTTCTTTCATTGGTCATTTTGCGAAACAAACCCACTTTCATTTTGCACGTCCAACACCATCGGCGCATGAACATCTTCGCCACTTCTGATGCGCTGCAATCTTTCCAGTTCGTGCATGGCCTTGTACATCCTGTTCTCAATGGCGACCTCGTAGCGTAGGTACGTCTTGCCGAGGTGTTCCACGTCTTCGGGTATCAGCGTCGGCTTGTAGCCTTCACTCACAACTTCATCCAGTTCCAATAGCGCGATCATGGGGCGCATGATGCGTGGGTCGAGCTTCATCTGCATGAACTCCGCTTCGGCTTTCCCGACACGTTGGAGCCGCAGATAGCAGAGGGCGATGCGCTCAACGAGAACACACTCCATGTGCGTCTGCGGGTCGTAGTGATCGTAGAACAGCTGCAAGTAGTCTTCGAGGTCTTTCTCTTCATATTTCGTGAGGAGGGTCGCAAGGATGCCGTGCTTTCGCGCATTGAAGCGCACTACAGCTTTGCCACGTTCAGTCTTCACGCCGCCGTGCTTGGCGTTCTCTTTGTTAGCAGTATGTTGCTTTGTAGAAATGTCATTGGTCATGGTGATCGAAATGAGGGGATAAAACGCCTGTCGTGATGGCGTAGAGCGCATCACGCAGGTCTTCAACTTGCTTGTCCGACAATGGAAGGTCTTGAAGGTACATTCTGCATTGTTCAATGGTGAGCATTGGAACGAACGGCTTTCGACTTCGGTTTGTCCGATTGTCGAAGTGGTTCTGTTGAAGAAGCTCGGAGGTTTTCCGTAGCTTTGGAAACAGTTTTGGTCTTCACAGTACGCTTGATAGAAACCACCTTCCCATCAGCCGTCTTTACTTGAATATCCTGATAGTCGGCTTCCTTTAGCAGCTCGATAAAACGCTTTTGAGCATCAATCGTCTGTGTTGCTTCTATAAGTTCTATCTTGCCGTCTTTCATCTTCACACTTACATTCTCATAATTTCCGCACCTCATCTGAAAGAGAACCTCGGCTTCATCTTTATTTAGCGTTTCCACATATCGAAATGCAGGTGAAAAATCTTGATTCTTATATAGCCTTGAAACGATTGTGTTGAGACTTATACAAATAAAATTTTCAACATCAAACAGCTGCATATTTGCATCGAGCATTTCTCCTGATATTGCAGCTGCTTTACCATCTGCGAATACAACAAGATGTTGGTCTGACTTCAAAAAAACCTGTGCAATCGCAAACTCAAATAATACATAGGGTGAGTGATCTGGCCTTCCTCCAAAGAGGGTTTTTTGTGTCATCTGCAATTTCTCCAAAGGGAAACCAAACTGACGCAATTCAGCCACGATCTGTATCCATATCAGGTCGAGTAAACTTAGCTTTCTCCAAGAGCTATCACTTGTCCGATCATCTTCGATAAGCCCTAAACTACTCCAATGATTAATAGCTCTGTAGCTCTGGTCGGTGTCCTTAATGGTATGTCTTTTTTCATTCAATAGTGCAGACATACTAGGGCGGCTTTTTCCCTGCATATACGAAGCCCAAGCGAGATCATAGGCATCGCCACCTCGAATAATAGGCACATATATTGCCTTCGATCTGTCTGTGTTTTTAGTTGAATCTGTACCCATTGGTATAGATTCTAATATTTATAAATTATACATGCAAGTACACTTTAAAGTGTCCACTAATACAACCGCTTCTGTCCAAGAAGCCACAAAATATAGTGCTAACTATGGTATGTAGAACCAAAGTTAGCAAGCGCATAAATTAAAACAGCAAGTTTATGGCAACCAAAATTCTAATTAAGTTTGGCAATAAAGTCCGCGCACTACGAACGGCATTGGGCTTGTCGCAGGAAGAGCTTGCCAGCAGAGCAGGTGTTCATCGCACTTATATTGGGATGATTGAGCGGGGAGAGAAGAATATTACGCTCGAAAATATTGAGAAAATTGCAAAAGCTCTAGATACGCCAATCAATAACTTAATGACCCCTTAGAAATTTATGGGAACAAACGAATTAAGAAAAAGGGAAATTTGGCAAGATGCCAGTGGTATCAAGGCTGGTGTGGCGGAAAAGAAATTTTACGAGATATTTTGTAAAGAGTTTGAAGGCACTGACTTTCGGATAAGGTCAAAACCAAGAGAGTTTAAAGACATCTATTCTAAAATAGCACTTAACGGTGATGTTCTAGCGAAGATATACAATCCCGATGAAACGTGGGTGCATGGGATAATTCCAGACTATGCTATTGATAATGTCAAAACTAAAAAAACTCTATATGTAGAAGTTAAGAGGCAGGACGGATGGGTTGAGGGAAAAGAGCGCAAAGCTGGAAGAGGAAATGCACATGAAAGATCAAATAAATTATTTACACCAGGATTACTGAAAATAATGAGGCAACAGGGACAACTGGGCGATAATGTTTTACCATTTTGGGTTGTCTTTCAAGGTGATATAGCAAGAGATCCAAAGAGAGTAAGAGAAATACACTGTTGGTACGGAGAAGAGGCTTCACATTTCTTTATGTGGAGTGATCCAGCAGATGATAAGTCAATCGTTGACCACTTTAACAAAAACTTAAAACATCTTTTGCTCTAAAGATGACTCATTGCTGGATCATGTCTAAGCCCCATGCTGACCAGCCATTAGCCTCTCTTCTAGCGAATAATTCGATGCGCTCATGGTGTGGAAACATTCTCTCTATTGCCTGAATCACTTCTATGGGCTTTTCGCTATGCCCTTTTCGTGGGCTTCTTATTAATTGCTGCACATTCCTTGCTCCTCTTGGGGTTGGTATCTTTCCGCGCTTGAATACCAGGCATAGTTCACAGTTTGAGAGCGTGTAGATTCCAGGATTATGTTTCATTTTATCCCATACAAAGGCAACTGTTCTATATTCAAATCCCCAAGCTTTACCAAGCTCTATTGCTTGGTCTAAGTGAGGGTTTGTCGCCCACATAAATAAAAGACAATCATCCTTTGCGATTTCTTGAACTTGAAGTTTCATTAATTCTTTCGTTTTTAAGGTTGGGTATTTAAACACAGCCGAACTAATAAATATCTTCTTTGATAAATCAATATTTTCGGAATCTGTACTACTATTATCGAATTGCATTTTCCCATTATAATCCCAAGGTGGATCAGCATAAATTATATCGAATTTTGCAGTTGGTAACTGGGGATAGAGATCAGATAAGGTATTTTTTTTCTTCCTCTTTTGAGCTTCTTCATTATAAACTGAATATCCAGTCCGTTTATCAAGCAAATTGACTTTGGTTTGCGGAGTTAGAAGTTTCATATCCAGTAATAAGAAATATTGAGATCCAGACTGGCGAGGGTAACCCTACTGTTTATCTCTCACATTTTCAACGGGAGTAACGTGACCTCTTTCTTGTGACCTCTTAACTGTTCCATTCTCTTCTTGTGAGTTAAAGACATCAGCTTTCTCTATAACCCAAGCCTTAATCCGCTCCTTTCATACACTGGTCTTAGCTGTTCGTACCATTCAAAAATGATCTGCGGCAGCTGGTTCCAACTTCTCCGAACCGAGTCCACCAACTTTCAGTACAACGAGTTCGGCAAACGACGGCAGCAATGGAAAACACACTGTTTCCCCCTGCTGTTTTTTGTGTTGGGAAACGCCAAGAAAGACCCGGAAGCGTACTGACAATTCCTGCATACGATGTTAGCCTGCCGTGGTGGAAACACTCTCTGCATTTGCGGTGCGCTTCAACCCCGTATTTCACGAAGCCCTTGCGAAAGAAATCGAAAAAGTCGCCGAGTGCAGCAAGGACGAAAGTATCCTGCAAACCTACCGACATGTCGTGACGCTCGCCAAAGCGGGCGGCAAACGCGCCAGGCCCTACGTGGCGTCGCTGCTGTACCGCGCCTGCGGCAACGAATCGGATGCAGATATCGTGCCGTTTCTCATCGCGCTGGAAACGTTTCACCTGTTCGCGCTGGTCCACGACGACATTATGGACAACGCCGAAGAGCGGCACGGACAACCTACCGTCCATGCCGCGGTACGCACCCGCCTGGCGCAAAGCGGCGCCATCGGCGATACCCGCGGTACGGCAAGCGCCGAAGCGATCTTAACCGGTGATTTTTTACTGACGTTGGTGCACCAATTTGCGTTGAGCCAGCAGGATGGCGCCGTGCCGAGGGAGCGGGTAGACCAAGCGCACCGGCTCCTGATCCTCATGAGCCGCGAGGTGGTGGTCGGCCAGCACTTGGATATGGAATTCCCGACGCGCCGCGACGTACGCGAACGCGAGATTTTAGACCGTCATCATCTGAAAACATCGCTCTACACGTTCGTACGACCCATGCAGATTGGAGCGGTGCTCGCCGGAGCAAACGCCGCCGTGCTGGATTTTTGCCTCGCGTTCGGATCGGCGCTGGGCATGGGCTTCCAGCTGGAAGACGACTTGCTGGATTTGCTGGCCGACGAAACGACCATGGGCAAAGTGCCGGGCGCCGACTTAACCCAGCGCCAACATACGCTCCTGACGGCGAAGTTGCGCCAGAGCGGCACCAGCGAACAAAGTGCGATGCTGGAAGGCTTTTGGGGTCACACCCTGTCCGCATCGCAACTGCAAACCGCCCGCAAAATGTTCCAGGATTCCGGTGCGGTAGACGCCGTGCGCGCACGGGCAACGCAAGCGTTTGACGATGCACGGAAACTGCTGGACTCCGCTCCGCTTCCCACATCGGCAACGCGGGCGCTCGAGCAATTGCTGCTCTTTTTCGAACAACGTCTGCCATGAGCACCACGCCGCATCCTTTCCGTGCCGATGACCTGGCCGTCTGTGCAGCCATTCAGCAAAAACATGCCACATCGTATGCCATGGCGACCCGGCTGTTCCCGGCCAAAGAGCGGGCTGCCGTGCAGGTGCTGTATGCCTTTGTGCGAACCGCCGATGACCTGGTGGATGAACCGGCCGATCACGATCCCAAGGCAATAGAAGCAGTCTTGAACGCGTGGGTGCGCCAATGGGAAGCCGCATACGCCAGCGGCACCAGCGATGATCCGGTACTCCGTGCTTCGGCAACGCTGTTCCACACATTCGCGATCCCCAAATCGTATGCCGATGCGTTTCTCGCCGCCATGCGGCGCGATATTGTCGTCCAACACTATGCGACCTACCAACAACTCTTGGACGACTACGTCTACGGCTCGGCCGCCATCGTGGGCTTGAGCATGTGCCGCATTTGCGGCGTGCACGACCCGGCCACGTTGCGACAAGCACAATCGCTGGGCGAAGCCATGCAACTGACGAACTTCCTGCGCGACATCCGTGAAGATTATCTGGATCGCGGCCGTCTCTACCTGGCCGAAGCCGACCTGTCGGCCTGCGGCGTAACCGAAGCCGACATTGCAGCCGGGAACGTGACGCCGGGCTTTACGAAACTGCTGCAGCTCTACATCTCGCGGGCGCGGGCGCTGTACAACGAAGCCGATCTTGGCATTCCGGCCCTGCCCCCCTTCGCCCGCAAACCCGTTCGCCTGAGCCGCGTGCTGTATTCCCGCATTCTGGACAAGATCGAAGCCAATCACTACGACGTCTTCCGCCACAGGGCCCGCACGAACGACGCCATGAAGGCGGCACTCTTCCTGAAAACACTCCTCTTTTCATGACCAAACATGCCGTCATCATCGGCTCCGGCATTGGCGGAATCGGCTCCGCCTGTCTGCTGGCACAAGCCGGCTACCGCGTCACGGTGCTGGAGAAAAACGAACAGATCGGCGGGCGCATGAGCATTCTGAAACAAGACGGATTCACGTTCGATATGGGGCCGTCTTGGTACCTTATGCCCGACGTCTTCGAGCATTTCTTCGCACTCTTGGGCGAGCGTGTGGAGGATCATTTGCAACTCACCAAACTGGCGCCGTCGTACCGCATCTTTTTTCCGGAACGTACGTCGCCCATCGACATCTATTCCGATCTCGCCAAAGACTTGCCGACGTTTGAATCGCTGGAGCCCGGCTGCACGCCGCGCATTCATGCGTACCTGGATGAAGCGGCACGCAAGTATGGGATTTCCATGCAGCACTTTCTGTACCGCAACGTGGACCGGCTGCGCGATTTCCTCATTCCCGAATTGGCCAAGCAGGGCAAAGGACTGCATATGATCAAATCGATGGACCGGTACACCAAAGGCATGTTCAGCAGCAACGAACTGCGGCAAATCCTGCAGTACACGCTGGTGTTCCTGGGCAACTCACCGAAGAATTGCCCGTCGCTGTACAGCATCATGACGCACATCGACGTGTCGCAAGGCGTGTACTACCCGCAGGGCGGATTGCATACCATCGTGCAGGCCATCCAGCGATTGGCCCATGCCCGCGGCGTGGAGATGCGCACCCATGCGGAAGTCGCGAAGATTTCCGTGCGGGATGGAAAAGCCGACGGCGTGGTGCTGCAAAGCGGCGAGCGCATCGAAGCCGACGTGGTGATCAGCAACGCCGACCGCCACTGGACCGATACGCGCCTGCTCGACCCCGGCCTTGGCACCACCACCGAGCGCTACTGGCGCAAAGCGGTGCTCGCGCCGTCGGCGCAGATTTTGTATTTGGGCGTACGCGGCAAATGCGAAAGCCTGGCGCACCATAACTTCATTTTCGCCAAGAACTGGGATGAACATTTTTCCACGATCTTCGACGCACCGCGCTGGCCGGACGACCCCAGCATGTACGTCTGCGCGCCCAGCCGCACCGACCCCAGCGTCGCCCCGGACGGCCACGAGAATTTGTTCGTGCTCGTGCCCATTGCGCCCGGGTTCGAGCGGCCGGTACGCGAACAGCAGGAGTTCGAAGACCGCATCCTGGAACGGATTTCCAAACGCATGAACATTCCGGACTTGCAAGAACGCACGGTGGTCCGGCAACGCTTTTCGGTACAGGATTTCCGTACGCGGTACTTCAGCGTGCGCGGCACGGCGTTGGGCTTGGCCCACACGCTGCGGCAAACATCGTTGCTGCGGCCCAATAACTGGAACAAACGCGTGCAAAACCTGTATTACGTGGGCGGAAACACCGTACCCGGCATCGGCATGCCCATTTGTTTAATCGGCGCCGAACTGGTGCTGAAACGCGTGCTCGGCAACCGCTCCGGCGGACCGCTCCCCACTCCGCTCCACATCTAATGCACCCGCTGCTCGCCGTCTCCCGGCCGCGCTTCTGGCTCTACGTCGTGGGACCGGCGCTCATCGGGCTGGCCGTTGCGCCGGAGCCGATGTCGCTTCTTCGGCATGCAAGCACCTGGTTTGCGCTGCTCAGTTGGACGCTGCCGGCCAACCTGCTGCTGTACGGCGTGAACGATGTGTGCGACCACGACACGGACACGCTCAATGAAAAAAAGGGTGCGTACGAAATCCGGCTGCAGCAGTCGCTGCATCGCCGGTTGCTCATGGGCATTGGGATCGGCGGCATGTTCATTGCGGCAGCCGCACTGGCAACAGCCTCGCGCGCGTATGCGCTGTGGACGCTGCTCTTTCTGGCACTGGCAGTCGCCTACAGTGCGCCACCGCTGCGCTTTAAGCGACACCCCGTCATCGATTCGCTCAGCAATATTTTGTACATCGTACCCGGGTTCGCCATGGCCAGCCTGAGCGGACTTTCCCCCACCGCCGCGGTCGTGATCGGCGGGTGGAGCTGGAGTGCGGCCATGCATTTGTTCTCCGCCATTCCGGATATCGCCCCCGACGCCGCCAGCGGACTGCGTACCACCGCCGTCGTTGCAGGCCACCGCCGGGCGTTGCTGCTGACCGCCGTGCTCTGGGTAATCGCCGCCGCAAGCGTGTGGTTCGTGCCGGGGTTACACCTCGTTCCCTGGCTGGCCGTGGCCTACCCTCTTCTCAGCCTGGCACTGCTGACCAAGCCCGCATCCGCCGTATTCCAAGCGTATCGCTGGATGCCGCTGCTGAACGCGGCAATCGGCTGTGCACTCTTCTGGGACAGTGTTCTATGAGCAACGCACCGCGCATCAGCGTCATCATCCCGGCCCTGGAAGAAGAGCTCCATGTGCCGAACCTGTTGTCCGACATCGCCGGGCAAACGCTCCAACCGCTGGAAGTGCTGGTGGTGGACGGAGGCTCGAAAGACCGTACCGCGGAAGTGGCGGCACAGCATGGCGCACGGGTCGTACGCACCACGCGCGGCGTGGGACATCAGCGCACTACCGGCGGGAACGCCGCCCAGGGCGATATCCTCATTTTTCTGGATGCCGACGTGCGGCTGGCCCCGACCACGCTCAGCCGGCTGGTGACGCGCTTCACGTCCGGGCGCTACGCCGTGGCGTGTCCGTGGTATTGGCCGCACCGCTCGAGCCTGGATGTGCAAGGTTGTTTCGCGTTGTTCGGCGGTATTTTTTGGCTGCTGCAGAAAATCACCCCGTCCGGCGCAGGCTGCTGCATTGTCGTCACCCGTGAGCATTTTCAGCGCATGGGCGGGTTTACAGCCACCCATACCTACGACGACATTTCGTTCATTCGCCGGGCCGCCTCGAAAGGAAAATTCGGTATTTTGCCCGTGCAAGTGCAAGTGTCCGACCGTCGATTCAAACACGAAGGCACCTGGCGCGTGCTTGGCAAATACCTGCTGCTGAGTCCGTTCTTCTGCCTGGGCCTGTTTGGGTTGGCCAACGTGATCCGCTATCCGTTCGCCCACTACGGGGCAAAACAAAGCACACGTTCATCGTAAAAAAATCCGGTCGACAGCAGTGGCAAGCCATATTTGTAAAACACAAGAACGACCGATACCCTGGCTGTATGCCCACAATCAACCCGTACATCAACTTCAACGGCAATGCCGAAGAAGCGTTCACCTTTTACAAATCCGTCTTCGGCGGAGAGTTCGGAAAAATCATTCGTTTCAAAGACCTTGCAAGCGCCGAATTCCCAGTACCGGAGAAGGAGGCGAACAAAGTAATGCGCATCACTTTGCCTATTGGTAACACTCTGTTGATTGCCAATGACGTCCCGGAATTCATGGGGCCCGTCAGTGAAAATGAAAACCGGTCGAAAATTGCCGTCATCGTCGACAGCCGCGAAGAAGCCGATAGAATCTTCAAGGGCCTTTCGGCAGGCGGGCAGGCGGAAATGCCCATGGGCGAAAGCCCCTGGGGTACGTACTTCTCCATGTTCCGCGACAAATACGGCATTGAATGGACGATTGAGACCAAGGCGGGCAAATAACCCGCTCTGAAGCAACCGCACGCTTCCCACGCATTCCATGACCATGAGTTTCACGGCCACGCCGTACACCATAGGCTCCTGGACCATTCTGCGGCTTCCCAAAGAAGTCAGCGCCAAGCTGCCCTCGCGCGGCATGGCCATGGCCGAAGGAACGATCAACGGCACCAAAGCCGTGTTCCCGCTGGAACCGGACGGCAAGGGCAGCCATTGGTTCGCCGTGGAGAAATCCATGCGTGCCGCCGCCGGCAAACCCGCCAAGCTGGAAATGGAGCCGACCGAAGACTGGCCTGAGCCGGAAGTGCCGGCCGACCTGAAGAAGGCGCTAGCCGCCGCCCCGGCCAAAGTCCGCGAGATCTGGAAAGGCACCTCCGTCATGGCCCGCTGGGATTGGATCCGCTCGATCCGCTGCACCAATAACCCGGAGACGCGCGCCAAGCGCATAGAGGTGGCGTGCTCCAAGATGAACGACGGCAAGAAGCGGCAGTGCTGCTTTAACCGCAGCATCTGCACCGAGCCCGAAGTGTCGAAGGGCGGTGTGCTGTTTGAGCCGGGGGCGTAGTAAATAAAGAGAAGATTGATTGCCTAACGGAAATCAGCATTTTCTAGCCCCCTATTCTTTATCTTCTTTATTTGCCAATCCCTGCCCAGGGTCATACGGAATTTTTCCTTCGATCTTATCAAGGATGTCCTTTAATTTTTTTACCTCTTTCTCTCGAATTAAATACGAATCATATGACTGCAACGCCTCTTCGATCATTTGATCATAATAAAAAACACGAGCGTTATAAGCTGCCAGTTTTTCATTTGTTCTATGCTGCGTCTCATCTAATGGCTTTCCTACAATACAAATAGCCTGAATGGGCTCGCCTCCCCTGCCGTTTGCTTCAAGAACTTTTTGAAGCGCCTTCGTATATTTATCAACCTGAGCTGCAAGCATTTCAGTCGTCAGTTTGTAAGAAGTTTTGTATCGCTTCAATTCGACAATGATGTGTGTACCACAATACGTTCGATATTTAATATCGAATCTGCCCTTTCTTTCATCGTCAGTTAATGTGGCGACAACCTTCTTCCATTCTGTTTCAATTTTCTCCTCCATTCTTTCAGATCCTTTTGTTGCCCTTTCCCAAGCAGGATTAAGAAGCCATAGATTATCGAAAATATGTTCTTGAATTACCTTTTCTTTTTGATTTTCATCTGTAATTTCCGCAAGTTTTCTAATAACAGCAACTCGCTCTGATGCGATGTCATAGTAAAGTATTGATTCAATTGAATTGAGATCAGAGAAGATTGCCGCTATCTCTATTTCTTTTGCCGTGTTTAAATCATGGATTTTTTCTAAGTTATCCATCAATCTCAGCCGTTCAAAAGCCAAGATTCCGTGCTTATATAACTCCTTTTTCTTTGATTCATCCTCTTTGTCAAAGTATAGAGTTTCAATCGTGCTAAATAGTTTCGCTGCCTGCTCCTTCTCTCGAGTCGTTTTTAATGTGTCATGCCATTCTTTTACAGCAGGATTTTCCTTAAGGGTATCGTCGGTAGCGCGATCATTGCGCAACTTTGTCCAACCGGACTGAATCTTTTTTATGTGGGCGTAAGCCAATTCTACTAATTTTTGATAACGGGGATCTTCTTCATTGATTTTCTGTCGGCTACTCGTACTGATATCCTCCTCTGAATCTTCATCAAGAAAATCTGCCGCTATTTCCCCAATAAGATAATCGGCGAATATCCCACCTTCATTGAAGGTATCCAATATATCTTCTTGAGCCATTTTTTCACGAACAAGAATGCTAATTTTATTATTGTTCATTTTTCCATCATTTAATTGACTGGGTCGTTTGACCGATCCTATCCATCCATTTATTTTATAAGTCTTCCCGTCATCCGTCCTCACTTCACCGGGTAGCCTATCGACGTGCTGAATATTTTTGTATTTAGCTGAATACTGGTCTTCCTCATCTCCAATAAGCCATAGAAATTCAATCGCCTTAAGATAATCGCGATCTTCAACCCCAATTTCCTCTCCATTGATTTTCACGGTAAAGTTGGAATTTTGCCTTCCTATCACACTGAATCTCCTTGCTAATCTCCTTCTTAGAAAAGCCTCGGCAGTCTGAATCGATTTTTTCAAATCTGAAACTATTATTCGTGTTCCTTTTTTAACATCAAATGCATTGGCAGGTATATCAATCGGATGATAAACATCGGATTTTTTGATTTGGGCTTCAATGTCTACCCTATTCATTTTTAGCCCATTTTTTACTCCGTTCTTCACTGTAAACAGCTCAATATTGTTTGCTATTGAAAAAAGAGAAAGCTTTCCAATACCCTTACGACCCATGACGGGCCTTTTAAAGGTGGGGGTGATGCTCTCACCTCCATCTTCTCTCTTTCTGTATCCAACAAGGAGATATTTCTGGTTAATCTCTTCCAAATCCATCCCCGTCCCATCATCTTCAATGGTGATCTTATTATCTTCAATAGTGATGTTCACGATTTCTGCATCTGCATCGTATGCATTTGCTACGGCCTCAGACAATACTGCTGGAACGTTGCTGTACAAATTCAACCCCAAATGATTGAGCACATTGAGGCTCATTTTCATAACATACTTTTTATTTGCTTCGGTCATAGGATTGCAAATGATACCTGATGCTCTTAGCAATTGTCTCTCCTATTTTGACTGGAACTGCATTACCGATGTGTCTAGCAATCAAACTCGTGAAGAAGGTTGAGCTATTTTTAGCAGCAAATTGATAGGCTTTTGGGAAAGTCTGGAATAAGGCAGCCTCCCTCAGAGAAATAGCCCGGTGTTGTTCTGGATGACCAAATCGCCCATTACCCAATCCTACACATTGTGTTGTCATCGTTGGGGAAGGCTCATCCCAGCGCATACGTGCGTATACGGTTCCCTTATAACTTCTGCCTGTATCTTTTTTATGACATGCCAGCTTAAGCTCTTCTGACCAGCTGCTCGAATTCCCACCATTTTTAGGGGTAGCTCTAATTCTCTTTTTATTGAGAGCTGATAACTTGCTAGCCCTATGCAGGGGGTCATCTTTATGGGTCTGACCATCTGCAATTACTGGGAGATCCGCGATAACTTGGCGCACGGTAATTTTATTGTCTTTATGGGTTGGATCAATCAATCGAATATCACCCAATCGAGAAGCCAGCAAAATTAGACGCTGTCGACGCTGCGGTACACCATATTCCGAACAGTCGATCACATCATAAAAAACTTTATATCCATTATTTTCCAGAACTTTCAAAAAATTATTGAAAACGCCTTTCCTACCTTTTCCCAAAAGCCCTCGGACATTTTCCATCGAAACGATCTCGGGGCGCACCTGCGATATAAGTTCTGCGAATTTTTCCAGCGGTAACTTCTTTTTTTGACTGCGTACGGTTTTTTGCGTATTCAGATTGGAAAAAGGCTGGCAAGGAGCACAGCCGATAAGAATTTTGATATCGCAATCATTGCCAAATTTTTCCAGAAGCATCTGAGGCGTAACGTTTGCGATATTTTCTTCCACGAACTTAGCCCCCTTGTTATTTGCCTCGTATGCGAAGCGACACGTTTTATCAATATCAATCCCCGCGACGACATCGAAATTCTGGCGCACGAAACCATGTGTCATGCCGCCCACTCCACAAAAAAGATCAATGACGCGGATTTTTTTGTCGGTGCCAAGTGCCTGCGTCGGTGTCGGTGACATCTGCGGACAATTCTACAGCTTTTTCAAAACGACATCGAGTGGAATGAGCGAAAGTGCAAGATTGGCAAGTCAAAGCCATTTATCTCAAGCATTCGGCGAGAACAGCCAATTTTCAACGCTTTTCTTGGGTATTTATTTCTTGGCTAGAAAATCGCTCATGCGTCTTTAGTATACAAGGGCCTATAATTTATATATGAAATCCCTCTCCCCCATCCCCGCCTACATCTCCGACTGCGCCCCCATCGCGCAGCCGCTCCTCAAGCAGCTGTATAAGGCAATCCAGCAGGCCGCGCCGGACGCCGAGGAGATCCTGAGTTACTGCATGCCCTGCTTCCGCCAGAACAAGAACCTGGTCTATTTCGCCGCGTTCAAGGGCCACGTCAGCTTCTTCCCCACCGGCTCGGGCATGGCGACGTTCAAAGAGGAGCTGAAGAAGTACAAGACCTCCAAGGGTACGGTGCAATTCCAGTTCGGCGACAAGCTGCCGCTGGCGCTCATCACCAAGATCGTGAAGTTCCGCGTGAAGGAAACCACGCCCAAGAAGAAGGCGGCGTGACCGGTTATTTCTTGTCCAACGCCTCGGCCTGCGCCTGGGCCACCTTGTAGCGCTCCGGAATCGCGCTGCCTGCAGGTAATTGATCGAAGTATTTCGGCGGTACGGTAATGTTCTGTCCGATCACTTTCCGGTCCGGGGTCGCCTTCGCGAGTTCGGCTTCCACTTTGGCCAGAAAGAATTCACAGCGCTTGGCAATCCCCGCCTGGAGCTTTTCGGCGAGTTCGGCCGCACGCTCGGGGGCGAAGCCGGTGCAGAGATCCACCCACTGTGCCAGCCAGATGTTGTCCGGCTTTTCTCCGGCACATTCGGCATCGATTGCATCCATATACGACTGCACCAACTGGGCCACTGCCGCAGGTTTGTCGGCGGCAAGCTTGGCCTGCCAAACCTTTAAGGCATTCAATGCGCCGAAATCATTGTGACGACCAGCCGACAGCGACTTGGCATAGCTGTAGCCGAAGTGAATCAACACACGCGCCTTGGCGAGATCGGCCACGGTGTCTGCCGCACACTCGGCCTCGGCATCGGTAAGGAAGGCCGTGCTGACGCGTTCGGTTCCCTTGATGTGCCTTGCCACGAGATCATCCACGACGCCGTCGACATTGGCGCTTCTGGCATCCACGATGCCTGCATCGGACTGCTGAAGCTCCCGAACTTCCGGGCGGTCGCGGAGTTGCTGACGAAGCACGCGCAACTCTTCTTCACGAATGGCTGTTTTCGGCGCCTCGATCGTCTCTGGCCGTATCAGCCTTGCCACAATGTCGGCCGCCACGTCCGTGACCAATGCATCTACCTTCTGCTCCTGCAAAGAAGCCCCAGCGGAATCGGGGGTGACTGGAACATCCGGAACACTTCCTGGCTTGAGGGGATCGGGCATGTAGTTATTATACAATATATATACTCTTATGTCGATTTCGTGAAGCACATGCCCTTCGATGCGCTGCTGACGGACGACGGACACTAGTGCATCGAGTGAGCGCGGCATCTTCTTTCGAAGGCGCCAACAACGCCCAGTTCCAACTTCATTCTTGCTTTCCAAGAAAAATGAAAGAATATTTCCAAAATGTGAATGTTCGCATTTTCCAAGAAGCAGACGTCGCAATCTTCTTTTAAAGAAATATTCTTTGTTTCCAAGAACCACAGGGGTATTGCGAAGCGAAAGTGCGGGGTGATAGATGGTCCCTTATGCTTTTTCCCCCTTCTCCTTCCATGTTGTACAAAAAACTCCTTTCCTTGAGCGTGGTTGCAACACTGGTGTGTGGCATTGCGCCTCCGGTTCACGCCCAGGTCGCACCGACCATCATCGACGACGGCGATGCCGGTTTTGCCACCACCGGAAGCTGGCAGAACTATGCGCAGGGCTACCAGGGTGACCAGCGCTACGCCATGAACCAGAGCACTGCAACCTGGACCTTCGCCAACCTGCAACCCGGTAAGTACCGCGTTTCGGTCACGTACAAAGAAAATCCGGTCATGGATACGAAAGCGTCGTACACCGTTTCGGATGGATCCGTTGTGTTGAACGCGACTCCGGTCACCGTGAACCACCGTTTGGCACCGTCGTCGTTCACCGATGCCGGAATCAAGTGGCAGACGCTTGGTGAATTCAGCGAGTACCGCGGCTCCGTAAAAGTAAAAGTCACCAGCGGCACGGCAAACAAGTACTTCTGGGCAGACGCAGTTCGCATTGATCTGCTGGAAGCCTACAGCCAGGACACCGCACTGTTGGATGGCACACCTTCCTACTCCGGTGGAGAAGGAGAAGGCTCGGGAACCACCACGGTGGAAGCACTGGTTCTGTACACGCCGGAAGCCGTGTCCGTATTCGGCTCCGTAGCAGCACTGCAGGCAGCCACTAGGAAAACGATCGACTGCGACCCTGCCACCGATACCACCTGCCAAGTTGGAGGCGGCATTGAGCTGAGCACGAACGGCATTTTCGCCGGAAGCAGGTCGAATGTGCGCATTGCCATTGCCGGATTCGCCGCCGCACCATTCAACGATGCAGGCCATGATTTGGAGGCCACAATCCTGAACGCCGCGAGCAACACGCAGGTCCACGCTCTGCGCGACTCGTACAAGGCGGACGTGGTGATTCTGATTGTCGGCAACAGCACCGCTCTGTCCGAGCGCGGCATTAGCTTCACTCCCCTCAGCATTCCCAATGGAGGCAATTTGGCCACGCTGCAGGTAACAGATCCTGCAGTGGAGACCATGTCGAACACTGCTTTCCTCTCCGTAGTAAAGGCGTCCTTGAACCATGAATTCCTGATTGCCATAACCCACGAGCTGGGCCATACGATGGGCGATAATCACGAAGTGACGGCCGATCCTGCGGGATTGGAGCCATGGTCGCATGCATTCGTTTCACAGAATAATTTCAAGACCATTGAATCCGGTCCGGTGAACTGCGGAGCAACCTGCCGAAGAATCCAGCTCTTCTCCAACGCCACTATCTCCTGGATCCCCACTGGTACGACCACGCCCATTCTCGTGGGAAACACAACGAATGCCAACGGCGTCGTCACCATGAACAAGATGCTGCCGTTCGTTTCGGTGTACCGCACGAACTTCACGAACCGCGCCAACTGCTTGGACGTGGACGGCGACGGCACCGTCGCACCCATCGACTCGCTGCGCATCATCAACTTCCTGAACATTGAATATGCCAACGGCTACCCGGCCGAGGTTGCGAACTTCCCGGATCCGCGCCGCATTTTCTCATCGTACGGCGCACTGGATACCAACCACGACAACAGCGTTTCGCCAATCGACAGCCTGCGAATCATCAACTACTTGAACAACCCTACCAACCCGCAATTCTCCCCGGCAACGGTCTGCGCTGCGCAATAACTGACGTTGCAACGGCTTGCAAGAGAGCTCCTTCGGGGGCTCTTTTGCTGCCACGGACAAAGCCGATCCCCGATGCCGTTACACCCGTCTACTCCTGCGGCAAACTCAGTTGATACACAATCCACTGACTATCCCCGCTTACGTTGCGCAACATATTCCACTCTTGCATGGCATGCACCGTATTCCGGACTTGCACACAGGCGCTGGCTTGCACAAATACCGTGCGAATATCGCTATCGAGCATCTTGCGCACGGCCTTGGCATAGTCGGCCTGGTCTCGTTTCTGCACGCTGCATGAAAATAGCGAGAGCGGCAGCGTGTGTTGGAACGTTCGGGTCGCCGCAATATCGGCATTGTATTTGAAGATGCCGCCGACAAGCTTCTTGCCGCTGAAGGTCGGGATGAGGTCGGCTTCGAACGAACCATTGGGAAGACTCAACGCCCCTGCTCCGGGCAACGTGCGAGCGGAAGCAAGGACGGCAACGGGCACCGGCGCTGTCATTGGTATTGCCAGTAACAACCTATCGAGGATCGCCAGCACGACAAGAACGCGCGTCACGCGAGCTGAAAAAATCTTGGAGGCAGCCACGACGCATGCGGCTATAAGCAGAATGCCGATGACATAGCGACCATGCGACCCGGTACGGACGAACATATCGATGAACGGCGTCCGCAAGCTGCCGCCCAGCAACAAGCATACGTAACACAGGTACAGCGCCACCCGGAATTGGACACTTGCACGCACGCGCGAGGAAAACAGAAACCACCCCAGTGCCACGATGGTGGCGCTTCCCAAGAAAACGCTGCGTCCGATTGCGGAGCCGGACAATCGCAAGGCGCTCCATGCCGAACCGAAATACGGATTCGGCACAAAGAAGTCCCACACATTGGGATTGTTGCCGCCGCTTCGTACGGTTTGCAGCTGGTGCGTAAGGATGGCGATCACATACCCGTGGAAGATGAACAGGAAGACGGCCGCAAGCAAGCAGCACTGCAACGTGGTGGCGCTCCATTGCTTCCGGTCGGTAACGAGAGAGTGCCAGCATTGCCGCACATGGCGCGGCCGGACGCAGAAAACGAGTGGTGCCGCAAACAACGCCGCAATGGCCAAATATTGGACCGAGCCCATGGCCAGCAACAGAATCGCCGCAGCACAAGCCCGCAACAGAGCATGCCCATTCACCGGCTTGCCGTGTCGAACGAATGCCACATACGCCGCCCATGCAAACGCCGCGAATCCGCCGATGAACGCCAGGTTCAGATGACCGGAAAAACGCGCGTAGACATACGGCGACAAGCCAAACAGCAATCCGGCGCAGCATGCCCGAAGCGCATGGTCCTCGTCCGGCGCGCTCGGCATGGATGCGCGAGACATTTTGTGAAAGTAGAACGCGGAGACAGAGACGTTGGCCAGTGCGAGAAAGAGGATCGTCAGGTTGTATGTCAGCACCGGCTGGAACACAAAACCCAGTACGCCGCCGACCAGTGCCGAAAGCGCGCCATCGAAGCCCCCTCCTCCGAACCAGAAACCGACCGGGTACCGTAGGACATCGCTGAAGGCGAACGGGTGTCGCCAGTGCAAGAGGTTCTCCCGCACGATGTACATGTCGTTGAAAAAGTTATACGAATCCCCCGGCCGGCCGATGAGCCTTTCGGCAAGCATGGCCGGGTTATTCGGCCCGAATAACCGCAGCGCAACAGCCAACAGCAGAAGCGTAAGAATTCCTAAGCCAAGCCAGCACCACCTCTCTCGTCGCAGCATGGATGTCAGTATGCCGGAGATGCACGGCGCACGGAACAGTTGAGGGAAAGCGACGACAACCAAAGAAGGCCGATCACAACCGGCCCTCTTCGTAGTGCATGCCGATGCTGGAATTTCGTGTGGAATTACTGAGCGTCGGTCGGTGCTTTCATCATGCCTCCCATCGGACCGCCGTGTCCGCGGCCGCCGAATCCGCCACCCATCGGACGAGCCGGAAGGGTTACGCCTTTTTCGGTAGCGATCTGTTCAATGGTCTTGCCGGAGTCCATGGCTGCCTTCAGTTCGATTTCGGTCATGCCGAGCTTCTCGGCCAAATCGCCGGGACCGTGACGACCGCCGAAGTCCTTGCCGCCGTGCTTACCACCGCCGAACGGCATGGCCAGCTTCAGGTTGGGGTTGGCAGTGACTGCGGCCTCGATTGTGGCGCGCATGTCATCGTGCGCTTTCTTCAGCGCCTCCAGACGCTCGGTGTCGTCGGTAATGCCCGCTGCAGCCTGGAGCGCCGTCAGGTGCGCCTGCGTCGCGGACTTCTGGAGCGTCACCATGGCATCCACATTGGCCAAGAACGCCTGGTCACGCTGAATCATGGCCTGCACGTCGGCCTGGGTGAACGCCTTCATGCGCGAAGGCATGCCTGCCTTCGTCGCAGCGGCGACGGAGTTGGTGGCCGGAACCGACTGGGCGCCCGCAATTTGGGCGATGGCCGGAACCGCGAGGGTGAGAGCCGACATTCCGGAGAGCACTCCGAGTGCGAATTTGTGCTTCATAACAGATGGGGGGAAGAGTGAAAAACGAAGTTGTCGTGTCGCGACAGATGCAACTCTACTCACCGGACCTTAACGCGAGATTAACACCCATAAGGAACTCTTAATCCCTGGAGCGGGCTTCGGTATAGTCGGCGCATGCCCACCACCTCCCGCACCACCAAGATCGTCGCCTGGACCCCGGCAATTCTCGTCTGTGTATTCCTCATTCTGGCCTCGGCCGCGCCGAAGTTGTTCCTGGCATACCCCGGCTCGCCGCTGGAAGCATTCGCCAAAGAACTCGGCATCTGGGACATTCAGTTCTTGGTCGGCATCGTGGAGCTGACCGCAGCCGTGTTGTTCCTGATTCCGCGCACCGCCACCGTCGGCTTCATTCTGCTGGTCGGACTGCTCGGCGGCGCATTGGCCACCATTCTCACGCACACCAGCCAAACCGCCATGCCCGGCTTCCCGGTCGGTATGCTCGCCCTGCTGATGCTCAGCGCCTACTTCCGCTGCCCCGAACTCTTGCTCCGCGCACGCAACAAAATTCACAAAACCAAACAGCACATCGCCGCCAAGATCACGGCCTGGGTCACGACCGGGTTGCTGGTATTCATGTTCGGCGCGACCGCCGTGCTGAAATTCGTGCCCATCTCCCCGGGCTCCGAGGGAGAAGCCATGATGCAGAAAATCGGCACCGTCGGCATGGAGCACCCGCTGGGTATCCTGCAATTCATCATTCTGATGCTGTACGTCATCCCCCGCACGTCGGTCATCGGCTTCGTGCTGATGGTGGGTTACCTGGGCGGCGCCTGGGCCACGAACCTTACACACGGCATGGGCGAAGCGACTGTTGTTTTCTGCGTGCTCTTCGCGGTCTTGGCGCTGAATGGCTGGTTCCGCACCCCGGAATTGACCGATCGCATCCGCAACAAGCTGGCCCGCGCCTAATCAAACAAAAAGCCCCGCACTCTGCGAGGCTTTTTCCGTTGTTCAGGAATGTCCGCTTACTGAACGCAAACACGGTACGGACTAACGTAGGTGCTGGTCGGGAAGAAGTTGGTCATACCATCGAAGCAGTTGGCTCCGTTGATTGCCCAACCATTGAACTCAGCAACTTTGGTGCTGCCGCTGCCGGTGGGCTCGAAGTACTCGAAGCGCAACGACGTCTTGGCTGCATTCTGCGACCACGTGCCGGTGTAACCGGGCTCGGTGAACGAAATGGTGTTATCGATGTTGAAGGTCGTGTTGTGCGTTGCAATGGAGCTGGGGAAGAGCAAGCACTCGAAGTACGACGTCAGATTGGTGCCCGTGCAGTGCGAGTTCAGCATGTTGGCAGACGTCAACGGGCGAGCCGGGTAGACCAGGTTCGGAACAACGGAGGACTCGTTGTTGCCGGAGACCGTGTCGGCAGTGTCGGATGTCACGACGGCCTTCATGGTCAACGTCTTGGTGGAAACAGGGGCGGTGTACTGGTAGGTCAGCGTGGCGGACTTATTGTTCTTCAGTTGGCCGACGGTGCACGAGAGCTTGTGAGAAACAACCGAACACTTCGACGTATTGAAACCCGAAACCGTTCCTAAGATCGCAACGGTGGGACTGGTGTTGGTGAGCGGGAATTCAACCGTAAAACGCACGTTCTGCGCGGTGTTCGGACCAAGGTTCTTGACCGTGACGGTGTACGTCGTGGCCGTAGAGATATTCACAGAAGCCGGAGCCTGCAGTTGCACGCGCATATCTGCATTCGGAGCGGCAAGCGCGACACCTGCGCCGGAAATAAGAGTTGCGCCGGCAACAGCCAAGCGGAGAAGTGTGGTCCTCATACGAAAAAATGGGGAGAAGAAAGAACGCCGACATCCTCTTGTGGAAGCGGAACAATGTCAATCCGCAACGCACATCGCTATCGATTCAACCAGGTAATGGTGAGTTGCAACGCCGTGGCGAAGGTTACCCACAGCAGATAGGGAATCTGTGCATAGGCAATCCATGCCGCATACGGGAATATGGCGACCATCGCCCACACCAGTGTTCCAAGCGTTGCCAGAATGTCGATGCTGGCCAAGAGATTGCTCCGTAAGCCGAACTGCAACGGTGTGAATGCGATGTTGGCAAGAAGGTTCAAGCCGAACGGCAAGGCAATGAGCCACGGAATCGTATGACCGGCCGCCAAGCCGAAGACCGACGCAAACGAGAAAAATATGACGATGTAGAGCACAGTCCACACAGGGCCAAAGACCGAAGGTGGCGGTGCCCACGACGGCTTCTGTAGCTGTGCGTACCAGGAATAGGTGGACATGACGGCATGGTACAGCACGGAAACAGGTACACTCTGCATATTCCCCCTCCTTTTGCGATGCCTCCCAACAGCCTGGCCGGACTCTCGAACCGCTCCAAGAAAAACAAAAGTCTGTTTCTGCAGTTCGCCAAATGGACGTCCATGTTCACGGGCCACCCGATGGCGTTCTTGTTGGCATTCAGCATTATTGTCGCCTGGATCATCACTGGACCAATCTTCGAGTTCAGCGACACATGGCAACTGGTGATTAACACGGCCACGACGATTGTGACGTTCTTGATGGTGTTCTTGATTCAAAACACGCAGAACCGCGACACCCAGGCGCTGCACCTGAAATTGGATGAACTCATCCGCACAACCAAAGGTCACAACGCCCTTATGGATTTGGAAGAACTGACGCCCAAGGAATTGAACCTGATCAAGCAGCGCTACGAGGAGCTGGCTGAAAAGGCGCGCGATGATCTGCGGCACGGCATGAGCGACACCGGCAGCCCGGAGTTTTAGCTTTCTCTCCGGCGCACGGGAGAGGGTTGGGGTGAGGGCGTTTAAAAAACACCGCCCCCTGCATGGTGGGAGCGGTGTGATTGTGCGGAAGAATGGACTACCGAACTGCGGACGGAGCGGTGGCCTCGACAGGAGGCGCGACATCGCCCTCCATGCCGCCTTTCATCATGTACGGAGTCGGGTAACCGCCACCGGACTGTTCATCGAGCATTTCCTGGGCCAGCGGCACGACGATGGTCGTGCGGTAGTAGTAGACGTCCTTGCCACCTTCCACATGGTCGACCGGGAAGATGAGCGACGGAATCAACAGCTCTTCGTTCTTGTTCTCCGCATAGCGGTAATACGTGGAGTAACCGACGACGGGCGTGCCCAACACGACCTTTGCTTTCTCAATCTTGGCGCCGGAAGCGTCATTGGCGGCAGCCGGATCGACGTAGTAGTTATCGATATTCGAGACGTATTTCTGAATGACCGCTTCGTCGGTGACGCCCTTGTAGCCGGACTTCAGGTAGCTGCGGTCGGCGATGCCGTACACATTCATGACTTTCTTGTGCTTCACGTTGACCGAAATACTAAGACCGGCGGGGATTCCAGACTGGTCATGAACAACCTGACCGTCGATGAGCTGCGGGTACACAACGCGTTGGATGTCCGGAATGTATGCATTGGTTTTGTCCGTGGAACGCTCGTACTCGCGCTTCCAGCTATTGTCGACTTCGGGCTGACCGTAGATGGACAGGTCGATGCCGTGCTCGGAGGCGAATGTCTTGGCAATGGACAGAAGCTCAGCATCGGCGAGCAATTCACCGATCTTCACGCGTTCTGCCTGCCAGCAGGCATCGGTCTGACACTTGGACTGCGGCCACTGTTCCCAGTTGGCGTCGATGTTCACGCTGGCATCGCGCAGATTCACGTACATTTGGTACCCAAACGGGGTTTGCTGGGTGAACGCGATGTTGTCGATGTTCATGCCGTTGAACGAACCCATGTTCAGTCCGCCCAGATTCAAGCGGTCGGCGATGACGGACATGGAAAGTTTGAGCGGTTTGGAATCACGCTTGTACACATCCACAGTGGGCTGCAAGCCGGTGAGTGCACCGCTGAAGACGTACTGGTACTGCACCATGGGCCACGGT
Organism: uncultured Candidatus Peribacteria bacterium; assembly: GCA_964458645.1. Classification (GTDB taxonomy): domain Bacteria; phylum Patescibacteriota; class Gracilibacteria; order Peribacterales; family Peribacteraceae; genus DAORHV01. Next base: position 47,897 of record CAYWJU010000003.1, read on the forward strand.
GCGATCATTTTGGCGTCTGCATCGCCGTATGCGATCGGTGCTTCCACGCGGACGGCGCTCTGCGTCGCAACCGGGGGCATGCCGCCTCCGCCCATGGGACGGGCGCTGATGGCTTCGAGTGATACTCCGGCGATTCCATTGAGCGAACCGAACGCATTCTGCCCGGTGGCCTGCACGCTGTTGCTGAACAGCGGAGTGTTGGATGAAATCGGATGCTGGTTGGTGGCGATGATGGCAACCGGAATGATGACGGCGGCCGTAACTGCTCCGCCGAACGCGTAGGCGAACTTCTGCCAGAACGAACCAGCGGGTTGGGGCTGCATGGCACCGACGCGCTCATTGAGCTGCAGGCGCAAGCGGGCCACAAAAGCGGCGTCGGGAGCGTGGGACGGATCCTGCGCCAGGAGTTTTTCCAGAAGCGGAATCAGTTCGGTCTGGCGGGACTTCAGCGACGGATCGATCTCGTAGAGATCGGCCAGAAACTGCTTGATGGAAGTTTTCATAGGAAACGGGAGAAAAGGAAGAAAACGGATAGGGACGGAAGCTGCGTGCGCAGCTCAGCGACGGCGCGGGAGAACAGAACTTTGGAATTCGCCTCGGTTTTTCCCGTGAGTGCGGCGACCTCTTTATGGGAGAGGCCTTCCCAAACACGGAGAAGCACTATTTCGCGCTGATCGGCGTTGAGCTGAGCAAGCGCCTTGTGGAGCAGAGCGGACTCGATGTGTCGTTCGGCAGTGAGTGTGGCGACTTCATCGCCGGGCAGATCCCACACTGTTTCGATGTTGGTGGTGGGGCGCATGCTGCGGTAATGGTCGATGAGCGTGTTGCGGGCGATGCGGTAGAGCCAGGCGCGCAAGTTGCTCTTCGAAGAATCGAAAGAGCGGATGGACTCCATAGCCTTGAGGAACGTACTGCTGGCGAGGTCTTCTGCCACCTCGCGGACGAGGGTGCGGCGGTACAGGTATCGGTACACGGCGTCGATGTGCTGGGTGTACAGAACATCGAACTCCGAGAGCTGTCCGGCCTGGCAAGCGGCGACTGCCGCGAGTTCGGTCGAGTCCATGGAAAGGAAAAGGGAGGGGGTAGGTCCTACAGAGAGTATTACGGATGAGAGCGAAAAAGGTTACAGAGTTCTGAGAAAGAGCCAGGTGCACTGAATGACTTCCTTCGTCTAAGGCGGATGCCGCCATTGATTCTCTTCTCGGTCATTTCATCCCTTATCAACCGCAGCGGCGATACCGTATCGCCGCACCTCAGATACGGTCCTCACCCCTAACCCCTCTCCATTGAAATGGAGAGGGGGAAGATGAATGTCTTGCGCGGCGATTTTCGAATCGCCGCTGCGAAGAATACCCTTGCAGCAAGCTCAAAATACTCGTTCCGGTGCTACAGTAATCCGGTGACCATTACGCGCTCCGTAGCCCTGGCCATTCTGACCTCGCTTGTTCTGAGTGTCGCACCAGCAATCCCCTCTGCCGAGGCCGCCACGCCGGTGCCGTTTTCGGATATGGAGAACAGTTGGTACCGCTACCGCGAGGCGGTGCAGTACCTCAAGGCCAAGAACGTCATCGGAGGCTATGAAGACGGCACATTCAAACCGAAGCAGACTATCAACCGCGCCGAGTTGCTGAAAATCGTCTTCAAAGGAAAAAGCGGCATTACGCCGAGCAAGCGACGTTGTTTTTCGGATGTGAACCCGGATGCCTGGTACGCGCCGTACGTGTGCACGGCCAAACAACGCGGCATTGTGGACGGCTACCCGGACGGCAGCTTTAAGGCCGATGAACCGGTAAACTTCGCAGAAGCGGTGAAGATTATCCTGAATGCCTATGGTCACGAGGTAGAGCGCGGTACCGGCAAGCAATGGTACAAGCCGTACGTGGAAGAGTTGGATCGGCTGGATGTCTTATCTCGCAGCAGTTACCTGCCGTGGCAACCACTCACGCGCGAGCGCGCAGCCGACGTGTTGTGGCGCATGCTCCGCCACGACGAAGAGCGTTTCATTGCCCGCATGTCGCCGGGCTGCGGCCGCACGCAACCAACAGCCCCCAATACCGTGACCGTGAACGGCGTCACGCGCAGCTTCCTTCTTACTATTCCGGCAGGCTACGTACCGCACGATGCGTATCCGCTCATTTTCGCGTTCCACGGCCGCACGAACGACAACGCACAGGTACGCAACTACATGAAGCTCGATCGCCAAATCACCGATGCAATCATCGTGTATCCCGCAGCAATCAGTAACGGTAAGGGCAGCTTTTCCTGGGCTGACCCTGGAGACAAGGCGCAGGAAATTCGTGACATCAAATTCTTCGATGCCATGGTGGAGGCGCTGGCCGACGACTACTGCATCAACATGGATCGCATCTCGGTGGTTGGCCATTCGCTTGGCGCCTGGATTGCCAATACCATCGCCTGCGTGCGCGGCGACGTGGTGCGCGCATCGGCCACGGTCGGCGGCGATACGGTCATTACGACCTGCAACGGGCCGGCAGCGGCAATGATCATTCACAATCCCAAAGACAACTTGGCGCCGTTTTCCGGCGCACAAAAAGTCTTGGATCAACGACTGGTCACCAATGTCTGCGACGACGCCAAGCCGTCGTTGCCCGGACCGGAGTACTTGAGCTGCAAAGGGTATGCAGGCTGTACCGGTAACAACGACATTCTGTTTTGCCCAAGCACGATCGATACCGATTTCCACGGCGACTACTACCCGCATACGTGGCCGAACGACACCGCGTTGTACATGCGTGAATTCCTGCAACAGTTGTATCGCAAAGATGACGAAGTCCGCCGCTAAACCGTTGTAGATGCGGAATACGTCACTTACAATGGAGGCGTGAATACCAGCACCCCGACCGGGAAACAGACCGGCCGCGCCGTGCGCTTCGACCTGTGTGCCTCGCTCCTGCTGCGCCTTGCCAATGCCGAGCAGGTTGAACGAGAACGCTTGGCGCATTTTTTCCTTGAACGCTTTGCCAATACACCCGAGCAATTCGCTCAATTTTTGCGGCACGTGGAATTGCGCTTGCCCTCCAAAGACGGGCGGGTATTGGCGAAGCAATATTTGGGAATACTTTCGCCGCTCGCCGAGCACTTCGGTATGTTCAAATTCAAGCGCCGGTTGGATACCGCATGTTTCGCCTTGGCCTTCCCAACGGAGTACGTCGAAGTTCGGCGTTACCTGCAACGCTACGAACACGACTCTTCCACGACCCTGCGTCGCATTGCCCATTTACTGAAGAACTCGCTGCGCCCGCGCCCCTGCATCATTCGCGGCCGATTCAAAGAACCGTACAGCGTCTATAAGAAATTCCGCGAAAAAGAGTATCGCAGCCTGGCATCCATGCATGATTTGTTCGCATTTCGCATCATTTTGGCATCGGACAATGAACGCGACTGCTTCGATGTCCTGCACAGTTTGCACGACAAATTCATGCCGGTTGCGGGACGATTTAAAGATTATGTCAGCATCCCCAAACCCAACGGCTACCAAAGCCTGCATACAACGCTGAAACAAGTGCTGCCCGATTTGGACGTACCCGTGGAACTGCAAATTCGCACCCAATTCATGCACAACTTCTCCCAAGTCGGTTTGTCGACGCACTGGCTGTACAAAAAGAAGGACGGCCCCGTTCTCTCTCGCGAACAACGGGCGCTGCTTGAGCACGTGGCATCGTTGTCGAAGTTCGCGGGTCGCCAGCGGCATGTCTACGTCTTTGCCGAAGGACAATTCCTTCGCTTGCCGGTGGGAACGACCGTGCGCACGGTTGCGCGTACGTTCGGCAAGGGCGTTCTGGACGATACCGAGCCCCGCGTGAACCAGCAGCGACGCGATTGGGACTATGCCGTAGCCGACGGCGACACAGTAACGTTCTTGCGCACAGGCAATTCGCGTGCCAAGGTAGCAGCCCGTAAACGATGATGAACGCACCCTCTCACCGATTTGTCGGCACGTTGTACCAAAAGCTCGTCGAGCATATGAACGAGGGTGTTTGGATGGGCGACGAACACGAGCGCACCGTGTATGCAAACCCGAAATTCTGCGAATTGGTCGGCTACAGCCTGAAGGAAATTCTTGGAAAACAATCTTACGAATTTTGGGAACCCGAAAGCGCAAAAAGAGTGCGCCACATTAATGAAAAGGATCGCAAGCGCGGCATCAGCAGCAGTTACGAAGGGAATTTGCTCACGAAACAGGGCGCGATTATTCCGGTACGTCTAAGCGGAACCCCCCTTCCGGACGGCGGGACCATTGGCATTATGACCGACTTGCGGGAGATGAAGAAAAAGCATGAGTCGGCGATGATTTTGGATCACGCCATCGCGCAATCCAACGAAGCGATGATTCTGATCGGACATGATTGGACGATTCAGTCATGGAACCGCGGCGCGACACATACCTTCGGCTACCAGAAAGGTAAAATTCTTGCCCGACCGCTTGCAACGCTTTTGCCCTCGCTTGAACCCGACGTATTGCTGGCCTCCACCCGCAAAGGCCGCGTGGAGTTGGATGCACGGCATGCCGGCGGTGGGAAAATTAAAATCGCGGCCACGTTGAGCGTGTTGCCCAAGAATGCACAGGGGCTGAAATATCTGATGATCGCCCGCGACGTTACGGCGCAAGTGCGCTTCGAGGAAGAGCTGTCGTTGAAGTACGAGAAATTGTCCGATGCCTACAACCAGTTCGGCATTATCCGCAGGCAGATGGACTATATGTTCGAGCTTGCGGAACTTTCGGCCGAGAGCACCGACGGCAAAACGCTGTCCGACTACATCGTCAGCTCGGTCATCATGCTCTCGCGCGTGGATGCCTGCACTCTGCGTTTGTACGACCACAACAAGGGCACTTTGCGATTGCTCTCCGCGTACGGCGCACCGGAAAAGATGCTGGATCAACAGGAGATCACCTTCCGCGGAAGCCTGGCCGAGAAAGCATTCCTGCAGCAACGTCCGATCAAAGTCATCGACATCGCCCATGAGCCGTTGTATCGCTCCGTGCAGTGGGCCAGACAACACAACTTCACGTCGGCACTCATCATTGCCTTGTCGTTCCAGTCTCAAATGGTCGGCAGCCTGAATTTGTATGTGACGCCGGAAAAGAAGTTGGAGCTGTTCGAAAACGCATTCGTTGAACGGTATGCGCGTTTAATCGGCATCATGATGGCGAAATGGCGGCGCCTGGAATAATGATGCACCGTTCGTTCAGCGCCGCTGTGACGCATGAACTTTCAGCACTCGGTCCACTGTTTCTTTCGCCAAGTCACGAACGACGCGATCGGGCCGCTCTATGCATGGCACTTCCGCTTGCGTGAGATTTCTTGCTATATCCCATAAGACCCCCTCCGTAAGCTCCGGTTGCTCCGGGGCATGTTCGGCCAATGCGGCAATCATGCCGTGCACTATCGCTTCGCTATAGTGCTCTTTCACCTGCAGTCGATGCTGGCGCCCCTTCTTTTGCGTTGCGCCGAAACGCTCGAACATCCACGATCGGAACTTCTTGAAGGACAAATCGAACAGGTCGGATGCATCTGCCTTACGGGGAATCTTTGCATCATCCGGTGAGCCGAAATACTCCGTGATTTCCGCGCGGACTGCATCCATGGAGGGGCGACTGCCTTCTCCCGATCTCCGTGCATGCTCTCGTTCAACCGCCCGATGAATCAATCCGGCAATGTGCGTACGAACCGTCTCGAAAATCGTCTGCAACATTTCGGACTTGTCATCAGGCTCGCTGTCGCGAAGAAGTTGCCGACAGAGCGTTCTAAGCAATCGATGACGCACTTCGGCTTCGATGAATTGCTGCAGACCGATAAATTCCTGACGATCATGCAGGCATTGCGCAACCTGGTTTCGAACGAGATTCACAATCTGCACATCGAGCCTGCGACGCAAGGTCTGCTCCGGGTCAACAAGCTGGGAATCCGGTGCGAGCAAGCGGGTTTTCAGCAACGAGTTCTGCCGCAAAGACGGCTGCTCCGGGTGATCGCGCTGAATGATGAGCGACAGCGGCTGGCCGGACTCGCGATGCTGCACCCACCACATACGAAACCCGGGTGGCAAACGCGGAATACTGCGATAAATACGGCTGTAGGACTCACGATGTCCATCGACGACCAGCATTCCACCGGGTTGCAGCAATTCGATGTTCTGGAGAATGTCGCGCCTCCATACATCGCCGGGTTCATGTGAATCGGACCGCACCGATGTCACCAGCAAAGCGGCACCCTTACCATTCGACCCAAGTTTTTGAGGAAACTCGAGAAAGAATGACGGCAAAAAATTCCGTGAAGCAAAGCGAGCATGATCGTTCAGGTCGATGCCATCGGGCGCTAACGTTCTGTAGTATTCCGGACCAGCATAGGCATCGGCACCTTCCACGGCATCGACGAATTCGTCCGTAAAGATGTTCCGGAGAGCGGTGATACCGTTGCCGTTTTGTACGCCTGCTGTGCTGGGTCGCCTCAACGTTGCCCTGGATGGCGTTGTCGCCGTGTCGCCGTTGCGATGCAGGCGAACAAGCCAGCTGATGTCGTCGTTCACCGCACCGACATATTCCACGACACGTTCGAGTAAGTCATCGCGATTGCGCTCCCGCTCCGGAACTTCCATTCCGCTGCATTGCGTGTAGAGCGCTGCAATCTCGCTGAGGCGATCGCCTGAAGGGGGCCGCGGCGAACGATGTGGAGATAGTTCCGCCAGCAAATCTTCCAGCATCACGCGTTGTCCATACAACTCCATGAGATGCTCTTCGCGGAAACGACGCCACTCCACGGCGTCGGCGTCGGCGTCACTCAAACTTCTGTTTCGGTAACCCGCCACCCAACGGCGCATGGACAAGCTCATCGTTCGCGTGGCATCACCCACGTATTCACGCGAATCCAGTATTTTCCCCAGTTCCACCACTCCTTGGAATAAATCGTTCGGGTGCTGCAGCAGGCGAAGCACCTCGTTCAGATCGAAGAAGTCCGGCCCGGCGACAGGTCCGTGTTCTACGCCTCTGTTTGGCATTTGATTGGTAAGACGACTGCCCCAACGATCTCGCAGACGATGCTGCAACGCATGCGTCAGAATATCGATCGCTTGGCGCGCATGGCGATACTCCTGAAGACGCTGCTGCTCCTCTGCCTGATCCTCCCGCGGTACCAATAATTCAGATCGGATGTAGCGCTCTAAAATCGGCCCGATGTCGAAGTACAGGCGATCTCCCACCCGTACGTGATCGACGGCGGCATTGAGCGGTTCGCTACGACCTTCGCGGACAATCGTGCGTTCGGATTGCATATCGTACCCCTCGACGGTGATGCCGTTTCCCGGCCCTTTCACCAAGTGGAGCGACCGCTCGCCGGGTCGCGTGTACGTTTCGGCCAGCGCCGCTTCTACATCGAGAATGGACCCCTTCATGCCCAGGCGTTCGGTGAGCAAATCGTCCTCACGATCGACGCGCCAGTCCTGCCATGTGGAGGCGCGAGCGACGTTGCCAACAATTAAGAAGAGCGTGTATGCCCGGTGCAACTGAGGGTGAAGCTCGTGAAAGTGCGGCAATGTTTTCCCGCTGCGATTCTCCTGCAGCCATGTTCGATACTGTCGGTCGTGTGTCTGTACCAGCCGCTCCGCAAACAGTCGCGCAGTCGTGGAATCGCAACATGCATCTGCCTCGGGTAAATCCACGTCTTCGCCTGAAGATGCTACCAGCGAACGTACGCGATGAAAGACGCCGAGTCGCTGCATCCGCTGTAGGTAGTCGGTATCGCCGAATGTTTCGCAGATATGCTGCAAGACCGCTCCGGCAAACATTGTGGAAACGCTTTCGACCGCATCATTCTGGGATTCCAGATCACGCTGTGCCGATTCGCCAGTGAATTCAGGGGACTTGAGACTCATGCAAGAGCAATGTGCGAGGCCGAAGCCGTCGCATAAGGAGGCGAAGTGTGCCAGAGCCTCAGCGGAACCGCCATGACTTTCCCTTGCCTCCTCACCCTATTGAAAAGCCTCTACAGAAGGAATTGTCAACCTACATTGACGCACTCTTCACGACTTGCGAGAAGCACATACACCAAAACCCCCACGCACAGCATGGGGGTTGAGGTAAAAGAAACGAACGAAAGTCTGTACTACGGGTTGCAGGCGCCAGCCGTACAGCCGTTGGCACAACTGAGCGAGATGTGACGAACCGTGCCGTCGGAGCGGGCACAGTACGTTTCCTGCACCCCGGTGTTGCCGTTCACACAGATGTCGGCGTCATTACCCGACAAGTTGGTGGCAGTGCCGGCGACCGAGATGTCGAATCCGCCATCGGTTTCGCTGCAGTCCAGTTCACCACCGGATGGAGGCGGTGCACCTGCGGCAGTGCAGGAAGCGGCGCCGCTGACTGCCACGTTGCACTTGGTACCGACCGGGCAGAAATGCAGAACTTCTTCGCGCAAGTGCGTGGTGTTGTTGCAGGTCTGCTCGTAGATAAGCTCGTCTGCAAGCGGGTTGGCATCACAGCGATCCTGCACTTGGCTGGAACCGAACGTTACAACGTGGCTGGCTACCACGATGTTGACGCTATCGATGTCTTCACAATCCAACGCGCACACGTTGGGCTGAGCCATGTTGCATCCCCAACCAACTTCAATCTGACAAACGTCAGTGCAACCGTCGCCGGAGGTGGTGTTGCCGTCATCGCAACCTTCACCCAACTGACGAACGCCGTTGCCACAAACGATCGGAATACACGTGCTTGGTTGGCCGCTGCAGGAGAAGCCGTTTTCAATGAGACATGCAGCCGAGCAACCATCGCCCGCTGTCGTGTTTGTATCATCACAGGTTTCGCCACCGGCAATTGTTCCATTGCCACACTGATCACAGATGTTCGGAGAGCCTGTGTCACAGCTGTAGCCGCTCTCCACCCCACAAGTGGCATTGCAGCCGTCACCAGCGGTCGTGTCGCCATCGTCGCAGGCCTCGGTGCCACCACGCGTACCGTTACCGCACAGGTCGCATACGTTCGGCGTAGCCGTGGTGCAGCTGTAACCACTTTCCACTGCACAGACGGCGTCACAACCGTCGCCGGCAGTGGTGTTTCCGTCGTCGCAAGTCTCGCCACCTTCACGTGTGCCATCTCCACAAACCACATCCGGCGTACAAACGTTCGGGGACGCAGTGTCGCAGCTATAGCCACTTTCCACAGCACAAACGGCATCGCAGCCGTCGCCGTCCGTGGTGTTGCCGTCGTCGCAGGTCTCGCCTGCTTCACGCAAGCTGTTGCCACAGTCACTATTCGAAGCACAAACGTTCGGGCTGGCAGTCGTACAAGCAAAGCCGCTTTCAATGGCACAGGTTGCATTGCAGCCGTCACCAGCGGTCGTGTCGCCGTCATCGCACGATTCACCGGAATTTCGCGTGCTGTCGCCACAAGCCGGGTCTGCACTGCAGATGCTGCCATTGTTGTTGTCTGGACAGATGGCATTCGCAAGCTTGCCGATCTTGTCGTGCGTTACGCTGTATTCGGCGAACCAGAGATTGCCGTCCGGACCGAGCGTGATGATAGTCGGCTCGGCGCTGGATGTGGGAATGGCGAATTCTGTAATGGTGCCGCCCGGTGTAATGCGACCAATGTTGTTCCCGTCAAACTCGGTAAACCACAGGTTGCCGTCGGGACCAAGCGTAATGCCATACGGATGTGTGTTGGCTGCCAAATCGAACTCCGTAATGGTGCCGGTCGGCGTGATTTTGGCGATCTTGTTGGCCTGGAATTCCGTAAACCACAGGTTGCCGTCGGGACCGGCAGCAATGGTGTAGGGCTGACTATTGGCAGTCGGAATGGCGAATTCCGTAATCGCACCGGTTGAGGTGATCCTGCCGATTTTGTTGGCCTGCGTTTGGGTGAACCACACGTTGCCGTCTGGCCCGGCCGCAAGGAAGAGCGGCTCGCTGTTCGCAGTCGGAATAGTGAATTCTGTTACGATTCCAGACGGCGTAATGCGGCCGATCTTGTTGGCATCGGATTCGGTAAACCACAGGTTGCCGTCGGGCCCAGTGACAATCCCAATCGGCTTGCTGTTGGCAGTAAGAACTGCGAAGTCCGTGACTGCTCCGGTGGAGGTAATTCTGGAAATCTTGTTTGCAATGCCTTTGGTAAACCACACGTTGCCGTCGGGACCAAGGGTGATGCCGCCATCCGGTGCGCCGTTCGTAATGGCGTACTTCGTCGTTGCGCCAGTGGACGTAATTTTCACGATATTCAGTCCGGTGGACTCGGTGTACCAGATATTGCCGTCGGAACCTGCGGTCACCGCGAAGACGCCGCCAGTGCCGGTGAATTCCGTAATGGTGGGACCGGCTGCACAGTCTGCGCAGGTAAAGCCGCTTTCGATCGTGCAGGTGGCCGAACAGCCGTCTCCTGCGGTGGTGTTGGCATCGTCACACTGTTCGGTGCTGGCAAGCGTTCCGTTACCGCACTGATCACAGACGTTCGGCGTGGCGGTGTTGCAGCTGTAACCGTTCTCTATTGTGCATGTCGCACTGCAGCCATCACCCGAAGTAGTGTCGCCATCGTCGCAAGCTTCTCCGTTTTGGCGGATGCCGTTGCCACATACTGCAACAATGGGAGTACAAACGTTGGGGCTTGCCGTGTCACACGTAAAGCCGCCTTCCACATCGCACGTTGCATTGCAGCCGTCGGCTGCGGTCGTGTTGCCGTCGTCGCAGGTTTCGCCGACGTATGTGGGAGCCGTGAACGCACAATCTTCTGCGCCATCGCAGACCGTACAGTCGTCATGACAGGTGCAATCGTCGCCATCCACGGTGAATTCGCACTCAATCGCCCAGTCACACTCTTCATTGTTATCCACGAATGCGTTACCGCAAGCGTCGCCTTCGCGCTCGCTGTTGCCGCACACTGGGGCGACAGTATCAGGATCACACACGTTCGGCGTGGCGGTGTTGCAGGTGTAACCGTTTTCGACCGCGCAAGTTGCGGAACAACCATCGCCGGCAGTGGCGTTGCCATCATCGCAGGTTTCGCCCTGGCCGCGGACACCGTTGCCGCATGTCTGCGTACAAACACTTGGTTCGCCGGTATCGCAGGTGAAACCGGATTCGACCGCACAGGTGGCATTGCAGCCATCTCCGGCGGTCGTGTTGCCGTCGTCGCAGGTTTCGCCGTTCGTCACCAGTCCGTCGCCGCAAGCGGCATCCGGGGTACAAACGCTCTGCTCGCTGGTGGCGTCGCAGGTGAAGCC
>CAYWJU010000003.1:59137-147910 GCA_964458645.1 uncultured Candidatus Peribacteria bacterium
TCAATCGTGCAGGTGGCCGAACAGCCGTCGCCAGCCGTCAGGTCGCCATCGTCGCAGTCCTCGGTGTTGGCTTTCCAGCCGTTGCCGCACACCGGGGCGATATCGATAAGCATGTTCTGATCCGTCGGAACCAACGCGATAAGCTGCGGACCTTTCAGTCGTGCGCCGCTGGCCGTGTCGTATTCGGTAGACGTCTTGAAGACGATGCCGTTAATCGTTTCGAAGGCACTCAAGTCGGCGCCATGTGCGGCCTTTATCGCAGCAGAAGCAAAGAACAAGCCCGGAAAGCGCACGGCAAAACCGGACGCACTCTGGTTGGCGATTTCGGTAGCGGCGGTGGAAGACGTGTAGATATAACCGTAGTACGGTCGCGTGGCACCGTTGCTATCCACAATGACGCGCTCGAACGGAACGGATGTCACTCCGGTCGGAACCCGTACCAAGAAGACTTTGTCGGCCGCAGCGGTCTGGCTGCTATCCCCCACGAAGTCCATTTCGTAAAACTCCACACCATTGGCGAGCGTGCGGATGTAGGTAACCGAACCGGCAAGGTTTGAGCCTGCAGCGGCGGCGCCGTGATTCTCTCCCGGAATGAACGGGATGGGAATGGTGCTGTTGCTGACCCTGGGGCCAGATTGCGCAACAGTAAGGAAGACGAACGTCGAGGCGACGGCGCACATTCCTATTGCGACCATGACGGCCGGGCGACGAAGGAAGCTTTTCAGCTTCATCTGTGAAGTGACTGCGTCTTCCATAATTACAGGGGAAATGGACGAGAGGAAATCGATGAACGCCTGGCGCTCAAGGCGAGCGTCAGAAGAACGGCGATGACGAGAGTGAATGCCACGACGTACTCCTCGGGGCCCGTCTTCGTGACGCGGGGGGCGCGAGGAACGCGCATGGCGGGAGCTTTCGACGTCGGTTTCGTAACGACCGGTTTGGGTGTGATTTCGGCGCCTCCATGAATGCCATCTGCCAGCGTTTCGCTTGGGCCGCCGACCTCGTTGCCTTGAATGACATCGGACTGCGAATCTTCCGGCTTGTAGAATGTGCGAACGTAGTCGGATGCATTGGCGCGATAGATAGGCGATCCGTATGCACCGTTTCCGCCACCGGTGCCTCCACCACCTCCTGCTCCGCCGCTGTTGCCGCCGTGACCAGAGCCTCCGCTGCCACCCCCTGTCGATCCGCCGGAACCACCGGTTGTGCCGCCAGTTGTGCTGGACGAAGAGGAGGAGAGAGAAGAGGAAGTCGAAGAAACGCTGGTGGACGAAGACGTGCTGGAATTTGCGCTGCTGGGTGCCGATGAGAAATTCTCAAACGGATTGGGGATGGACGAAGACGAGCCACCAAACGGCAGCGGAACGGACGTCGACGATGACGATGACCCCTCAAAAGGATTGGGGATGGACGACGAGGAGCCGTCGAATGGCAATGGAATGGATGACGTGTTTCCCTCGAACGGCAGTGGAATGGTCACCGAGCCGCCGAACGGCAGCGGCGTCTCCGACGACTGCGATGCCGCAGCGCCACCGAATACCTGAAAGGGGCTTAAGTAAGCCGCAAGACGCGTCTGCGTCGTAAACGACAACGCGATAAATCCGGTGAGTGCCAACGCACCGTACGGAAGCCAGCGAGGGAGTTTATGAAGCAATCTTCTTATTGTAGCACAAAATTCATGTGAAGAAAAGGAAGCAAGTACGCCCCTGCGTCTTGGGGAGGCGACTTTGCACACTTTCACCGGAAGCTACATTCTGAATTTGGCTAGTGTACTCAGCGGCTATGTTCCGTACTATTCAAGAAAGCGTATCTCCCCTTTTCCCCTTCCGTCCTATGTCGACCATGACGTTCGGGCTGCCGGTCTGCAAGCGCACCGTTGCACTGCTTGCCGCAGCTTCTGTGTTTGCCTGGATCCTGAGTCCTGTGACAACCCTTGCTTCTTCGCACCGCGAAGCCCCGTACATCAGCCAGGACGCCGCTGTGGACGGCACAGACTTTTACATGTTTTTGAGTCCCAGCGACGCCACCAAAATCGTGTTCGTGGCCAACTCCTACCCATTCCACTATCCGGAAGGCGGACCGAACTATTTCCGTTTTGCCGATAACGCCATCTACGCGGTGCATATCGATGTAAACGGCGATGCCAAAGAAGACGTGACGTACGCCTTCAAATTCAATACGACGGTCACAAACGGCAACACGTTCCTGTTCAACACGCAGGCAATCGTGAACCTGGCCGATGCCAACGTCCGCCAGACTTGGAAGGCCTACCGCATTAAGGGCATCTTCACCGGAAGCAACACGCAGCTGAAGGACGCCAATGTGGTCGCGAACGGAGAAATCGCCACGCCGGTCATTGGTTCCAAGAGCATGGCAAACTATGCCACCACCGCGGCACAGGCTATTGTGAACGCCGGAGCCAAGGGCAAATTCTTCGCCGGTGAGCGCGATGATCCGTTCTTCGTGGATTTGAAAGTATTCGACTTGCTGAACTTGGGTTCCAACACTGCGCACGACACCGTGGCCGGTGCCAACGTGAACTCCATCATCTTCGAAGTTCCGGTGCGCAGCCTGGTTGCCAAAGATCCGATCATCGGTGCATGGAGCGCCAACTACCGACCCGCTCAGCGCGTGATCAACAACCAGGGTGCACAAACCAACAGCACGACCTGGGTACAGGTGTCACGCTTGGGCATGCCGCTCGTAAACGAAGTCGTGGTTCCGCTGGCAGCCAAAGACTACTTCAACGCCTCCAAGCCCGTGGATGATTCCGGTACGAACGCCGCCGCGTACGTGCCGCTGGTCACCGCGCCCGAATTGGCCGGACTGTTGAAGAACGTGCTCAGTCTGGACTTCGACGGAGCTGGCACGGTCAACGTACCGACCACCAACCGCACCGATTTGGTGGAGGTCTTCCTGACCGGCGTCACCGGCTTGAATAAGCCAGCCAACGTGCGCGGCGCCGAAATGCTGCGCATCAACACGCTGACACCTTTGGCACAGACCCCCAACCGCCTGGGCGTCTTCGGTGGCGACACCGCCGGCTTCCCGAACGGACGCCGTTTGGCCGACGACGTGACGGATATCGCCATTCAAGCGGTGGCAGGAAAACTCGTGCAGGGCTTCACAGTTCCGTCCACCCTGGGTGACGGCATCGACGCCAACGACAAGGCCTTCACGACGACCTTCCCGTACCTTGCCACCCCGCACCTGACCAAGCCGTAATCGAAGATTTGACTGAACGGAGCGCCCCTTGCGGACGCTCCGTTTTTTTGGTGTAAAACTAATTTCAAGAGCGTACTTTTCACAGAGAAAAAACAAGCCGATTGTATCGACCGACAGAAGAATGCAGTCGTATACTGCGCCTCCTATGACAGTGCATCGCATGGAAATGACCGGAAGCGTACGTACAGGCGGCTTGGCCGCACTGACTGCAGTGTTGCTGTTCGGCATGCCGATGGCATCGTCGGCGGCAGTGGATGCGAATTGCTTGAGCAATGCGTCGCGCGATTTGAGCAATGAACTGAATTCGGCCTACAGCGATTACTCCGACGAAATGGAACAGGTCACCAAAAATTTGTCCGAAAGCGATAAGAAGGCGTACCAAAATACGGACGCACAGCTGCAGCAAAATCTCATCAATCGTTCGCGCCAAGACTATGCTTACGGCCAAAGCGAGGCCAACCGACGACTGGGTTCCAAGGTCTACCAAGCCTGGAACACCTACTACTCCAAGCGCTCCTCCTGCGACCCATCGGCATCGTCGAATACCTCGTACCAGTACCAACAAGATCCCTACGCCAATACGTATCCGTATCAGCAGCAGTCATACGGCAATCCGTATCAGTACCCGTATACTAATCCGTACCAACAGTCGTACGGCATGTACCAATACCCATACAACTACCAGCCGTATCCGTACTCGAATTACGGCACGTACCGATCTCCGTACGGCGGATATTCCTATCCATATGAGTACATCTACAACCAAGGCTACTCGTACTCCTCGAGCGTGCAGTACTACGATAACTACGGCGTGCAGTACAACAATAACGGGCAGTACATTTGCCCGCAGGTGGTCATGACAACCCTGCCGTCGGGTTGCGGCTACGACTGCACATTGGACTCCTCTGGGTGTCGCCGCTGTGAGGTCAGTTGCCGCCGCTCCGCACAGCGCACCGAGACGTGCGGCTGCGCACAATCGTTCCGTCCGGTCTGCGGCAAAGACGGCGTCACATATACCAACGAATGCTACGCAGATTGCGCTGGCGTGGAAGTGCGCAAGATGAACGTCTGTTCATAGAAGCTCAGCGACCAAGTGTGAGCGTATCGCTTTCGCCGACGTCCAGCGTGCCACCCGTTTGTGCAATCGGCGGCTGATTGTTGATGGGAATGGGACCCATGATCTGCCTCACCACAAGGAGCAGCGCGGCAAAAAATCCCAAGAGAGCGATGCCGAACAGCACGCTGGAAAGCCAGTCATGGCGTTGCTGCTGATCCATAGAACATTGGGGCAGAAGCGACTAGGCGCGCTTGACGATACGTGCCAGTCCAAGGAACACCACTGCGCCGATGGTCGCCATGATGATTGAACCGATCGTTCCGTACGCCTCTAGTCCGACAAAGCGGAAAATGAAACCGCCGATGACAGCGCCGATGACGCCGATGATTAAATTACCCAGTAGCCCGAAGCCGTGGCCGCTCATAAGAATTCCGGCCAACCAACCGGCGATCATGCCAATGATGATGAAAAAGAGGATATCCATACACATGATGACGGACATGTGCCGCAGCCCTTACCACGATCCTTGAGCATGCGCTCCTCTGCAGGGCGACTAGACTTCATCGACGCTGTCGCTATGCGCCAATCTCGGTACGAAGTACAGCAATGGTACGAACACCAGCGCGGCCCAAGCCAGCCAGATGAAGAAAAACGCTGCAATGGCTGCAAATGCGTACCCGAGAACGCCCGGAAGAATACGGCTGTATTCTTTTTTTCGAAGATCGATTTGAATCTTGCCGCCCGATAAATCGGCATGGAAAAACGCATGACGCGCCATGAGCAAGAACGCCAACGCAGCCATACACAGAACGAACGCGTAGAGCGAAATAACCAGCGGCACAGTGGGGTACTCACCCACGAACGCCGTGGTAAACGGAACAATGCACAACCAGAACAGCAGATTGCAGTTGTGCCACAGCAGCGGCCAATCGGCATGCGTGAGCTGGTGGTAGAAATGGTGGTGATTCACCCAGTAAATGCACAACACCACGAAGCTGAATGCAAAGGAGATGAAATGCGGCAATACCGTGAGCATATCGCGGTACACGGCAATCATCGAAGTGGGATCCTGCAGGTGCGGAACTTTTACTTCCAAAATGAGTAACGTGGCGACAATGGCGAATACGGCATCGCTGAAAAGTTCGATTCGCGTCGTTCCCTCTATACGGGGCGTATTGTGTGCATGAAAGCGCATGGCGTCATTGTGGCTTCCTGTCGCGGATGACGCAACAGCCTTGCCGGAAATGTCAAAAGGAGTAGACTTTCGCGCTCATGCAAACGCTCGCACGAGAACCGCAGGCTTTGGCCGCCGGACAATACGACCTGGCTCTGGCGCTCCCCGCCTACAACGAAGGCCGCGGCGTCATGGCGATGCTGCATTCCATGGCGGCGCAGGAGGGTATTGCGGACGACGTGCGCATGCTCATCGCGGTGGTCGTGAACCAGGCCAAAGACTCCCCCGCCGACGTGACCGCGGGCAACATCCTGACGCACAAGTTGGTCACCGCGCTCTGGAACGGCACGCCGCCGGAAGGATTCGCGGACGACGCGACCATTTCGATATTTCCCGAAATGAACCTGCCGTGGTTCCAGGTAACCGTGGAAGCCATGCAGACGCGTCGCCGGATCGAAGTCATTCTGGTCGACATGTATACCGAAGCGCACGCGCCGGACCGCTGCAACGTCGGTATTGCGCGACGCGCGGGCTGCGAGACGGTCATACCGCTGCTGAAACCGGGCGGCATCCTGATTACCAGCGACGCCGACAGCTGGGCGGGGCCGCGCCTGGCGCAAGAGCTCGTCGCCGCGTACGCGGACCCCTCCGTCATGGCCGTGACCGGCACGGTGACGAACATGCCGACCTACGAAACCTCGAACGTCGACCGGCTCCGGGAAGTGGAAATCCAGCTGCGTTCGGCGCAGATCCTGGCCTACCGCATCCTGCATCCTCGGGCGCACACGGAGCGCGACGGCCGCGAGCACGACGCCATGATGCCCGGGGCGTTCATGACCATGCGGCCGGAGGTGTACGCCGCGGCCGGCGGTTTCGACGATGCCGCAGGGGCCGAAGACACCGCGCTGTCGCTGCGCATTTTGCGGCTCGGCCACACCATCCACCGCAAACGCGACGCGGAAATCTTCACGCTCAGCCGCGTGTCGCTGCGCACGCACGAAGACAACGGATTGGGTCAGGCGATCGCCCGCAAGATGCCGTACTCCGAAACGCCGAATACATACCCCGTGCGGCCGATGCGGGCGGTGGCGTTCATCGAGGAGCTGAACGCGCAGCTGGAGCGCGCGCGTACGGCGGACGGCGAAGCGGCATGGCGTGAATCCATGCGGTCGTTCCGCGCCGGCGGCCTGGAGGAAGAGGATCCGCGGACGCGGTTGTCGGATACAGAACTGGACCGCCTGTGGAGCGAGTTTCAGCGCGCGCCAAATATTTCGCACGTCTCTGCAAACGGCTTCATCTGGCTGGCGGTCAGCGACATGGGCAAAGCGCGCTTCGACGACGTCCGTATGGATGTTGCGCTGCAGGAAGTGAACGCCATTCTGGAAAACAATGAGGAGGAACACGGATGCGACCAGGTGACCCGGCTGAACGGCATGATCCGCGAAGACAACGTCATTCTCACGCGGCTGGCCGCATTCGCGAAGCACCGCATCGAGCAAGAGACGGCGGCCGACGAGCGGCGCGGTCGTATCGCACGGGCGATGTTCGGCTTTCCGGCGAACGAAGTCGACGCGGCCATCCAGCACCTGGAAGTCTGGTCGCGGCGGCTGCAGACCGCGGCGGCGGTGCAGTATTCCTGCGAGGGCGCCGGCGAATTCGCCCTCGCCGTGCACCAGGCCGCGACAACGCACCGGGATGCCATGCGCGAGGGAGGCGTCGTACCCGAAGCGCTGCTGAGCATCACCGGGAGCTGCTGCACGGCAATGGAAGCAATCAACATCATCGCAGGTGCCGGCTGGTACCTGATCGAACGCAACCGCCGGTTCGGCACCGGCATGAACGAGACCGACGACCGGGTGCTGCGGAATGGAATCCGGGAACGGCTGACGGCCTATACGGATGCACTCGACGAACACCTGGCGGCCGCGACACGGAACCTCGGATTGCTCACCGCGGGCCTGACCACGATGCTGGAACTCTTCGACGCGACCGATCTGCAGCGGCACATCGAACGGATCTCCGGCGAACTGGGCGATGCCCGCACAATATCCACGCGCTGGCGCAAGCTGCTCAATGCCTGACCGGCGGAGCTCTTGACGCGCGTATTCCGCCGATCTATTCTTGTACTGCCATAACGGTACATCATGACAAGCACATTCGTGACGAAAACGCTCCGGCCCGACCATTGCGACCCGCTGTTCCTGTTCCGGAAACTGGGCGCGGACCAGGCGTACTGCGCGCTGCTGGAATCCGCCGACCGTGCGCACGGCGTGAACGACCTGTCGTTCCTGGCGCTCGGCGCCCGCGACGTCATCCGCTGCATGCCGGACGCCGCCAAAGGCCTGCCGCCCGAATTGCGCGAACGCACCAACGACGCGCGCAAGCCCGGCCAGCTGACCATGGGCTACATCGGATACGTCAGCTTCGAGGCCGCCCGCCGATTCGACGATATCGCGCTCACGCCCGATCCGTCGGTGCCCGACGCGCTGTTCGTGCTGCCCGAAGTGCTGCTGCGCATCGACCACGTGGCGCGCACCGTGACGGTGACCGCGCATGCCGATACGGCGTTGTCGCTGGACCGCATCGAGGAAATCATTCTCCAGTCGCCGTATCGCGACGATGCGCTTGGCCGCCCGAAGGGGAAGCAAGCATTGCCGGAATTGACGGACATCGAGCCGTTGCGCCAAACCTCGCGCAAGCGGTTCTGCGAACACGTGGAAACCGCCAAGGAAAAGATCCTGGCGGGCGAAGCGTTCCAGATCGTCCTCAGCCAGGAATTGCGGCTGCAGACATCGGCAGATCCGATCGACGTGTACGAAAAGCTGCGTGAGATCAATCCGTCGCCGTACATGTACTGCTTCCGCACGCCGGAACGCACGATCGTGGGCGCCTCACCCGAGACGCTGCTGCGCGTGGACGGCTCGCGCATGCTCTACCGGCCGATCGCCGGAACGCGCAAACGTACGGGCGAAACGGCCAAAGACGCCGCGCTGCAACGGGAACTGCTCAATGACCCCAAAGAACGCTGCGAGCACCAGATGCTCGTGGACCTGGGCCGCAACGACGTCGGCCGCGTTGCCGTCATGGGTTCGGTACGGGTCCGCGATCCGTTTCACATCGAGGCCTACGCGCACGTGTTCCACATCGTCAGCGACATCGAGGCGGTGCTGCGGCCCGAAGTCTCGCCGCTGGACGCGTTGCAGGCGGTATTCCCGGCCGGAACGCTGAGCGGGGCGCCGAAACTGCGCGCGATGGAAATTTTGGCCGGACTGGAAGGCTCCCCGCGCGGCGTGTACGGCGGCGCATTCGGCTACGTGGACATGAACGGCAACATCGATTTCGCCATCACCATCCGCACGCTGGTGTTCGACGCCGAGGGCGTGAGCCTGCGCGTGGGCGCCGGCATCGTGAAGGACAGCGTGGCCGAACACGAGGACAACGAATGCCTGCATAAAGCACGAAGCTGCTTAGCCGCCGTCTTCTCCGCCACGCACTTCGCGAAGTGCGTGGCTCCGCTCCGCTCCATATCATGAAGACGCTCATTTTGGACAACTACGACTCCTTCACCTTCAACCTGCTCCAGGCCATCGGTTGCCTGGGCGGCAACCCGGAGGTGCGCCGCAACGACAAGATCGGCATGGAGGAGGTACGAAAGGCCGGCTACAGCCACATCGTGCTGGGACCCGGTCCCGGAAACCCGCAGACGCCGCGCGACGTGGGCATCAGTTACGAACTGCTGGCCTACGCGATGGAGCACCGCATTCCCCTGCTGGGCGTCTGCCTGGGCCACCAGATCATCGGCCACCGGCTGGGTGCCAAAGTCGTCCGGGCGAAGTCACCCTGTCACGGCGCAGCTTCACCGATGCTGCGGCTGGAACCCAGTCCGCTGTTCTACGGATTGCCCGAAGCATTCGATGCGATGCGCTACCACTCGCTGGCGGTGGAGGAATTGGATGACCCGCTGATCGCATCGGCGGTGGCGTCGGACGGAACGCTGATGGCCATGCACCACGCGTCGCTGCCGGTCTTCGGCGTGCAATTCCACCCCGAATCCATCGGCACGCCGCATGGCCCCGACATGCTCAAGAATTTCCTCGCCATCTCATGAGCAACGTATTGCCCGACATCGGCACAACCGTGGACGCCATGCTGTCTGGCCAGATGGTCGAAGACGAAATGATCCGCACGTTCACAGCACTTGCCGGCACTACCGTGAGCGGTAAAGAGCTGGCGCAGGCAGCCGGTATCTTGCGGTCGCATGCGGTACGCATTGCATTGCCGGATGACCCGATCGATACCTGCGGCACCGGCGGCAGCGGCAAAAAACGGATGAACACGTCGACCATTGCATCGTTCGTTATTGCTGCGGCGGGTGGCCGCGTCGCCAAGCATGGCAACCGTGCGGCGGGTGGCCGCTGCGGATCGTTCGACGTGCTGGAAGGACTCGGTGCCAAGATCGATCTGACTCCGGCTCAGGCCGAAGCAACCTACAAAGAATGCGGACTCGTCTTCCTGTTCGCTCCGCTGTATCACCCGGCATTGGCCGCCGTGGCAGCCGCCCGCAAGCGCTATGAAAAGCCAACATTCTTCAATCTGCTGGGGCCGCTATGCAACCCGGCTGGCGTGCGCAGACATCTGCTCGGAACGCCGCATCTGAAACATGCACGCGTGCTGGCGGACGCGCTGCGACTGCTCGGTCACAAACGCTCGCTGGTCGTGTGCGGCAGCGACGGACTGGATGAAGTGACGGTCAGCGGAGCCACCACGATTCTGAATGTAGCGCAGGGTACCGAACGGCAATTCAAACCGGAAGACATCGGGCTTTCGGAGCATGCATCCGAGGCGACCGAAGGCGGTGAAATTCAAACCAACGTCGCCATTGCACGCCGGATTCTGGGCGGCGATGCTACGCCCGCACAGCGTGATTTGGTGCTGGTGAACGCCGCGCACGCACTGCTGCTGACGGAGATTGCCACAACCTTGCCCGATGCACTGGCATCCGCCGAACATGCATTGGATTCAGGGGCAGCCCAGGCACTTCTCAACCAATATGTCCGCTTCACCCGCTCCTTGTCATGACCGTGCTCGATGACATTCTCCGGCACAAGCAGGGTGAAGTGGCTGTACTGCCCGATTGCACTCCGCAACCGAGCACGCGCAATTTCGTGGCTGGACTCCGAGCGGTCTCGCCATGCCTGATCGCCGAAGTGAAACCCAAGTCGCCGTCGGCGGGGCGATTGATCGACCGCGCCAGCGTACCGACGCTGATGGATGCCTATAACCGGCATGCACAAGCCGTTTCCGTGCTATGCGACGAACGCTTCTTCGGCGGCGGGTTCGATCTATTGCGCCAAGTCCGCGCGCTGACCGGTCTGCCGATTCTTGCGAAGGAATTCATCGTGGATGCCAAGCAGATCCGCGTGGCACGTCAGGCAGGGGCCGATGCCGTGCTGCTGATTGCCGGCATGCTGAGCGCCACCGAGATTCTCCACTTCTCCGCCGAGGCCGCGGGGCTGGGCATGGGCATACTCCTGGAACTGCATGACGAAAACGACCTGGAGAAGATCCCGGCAATGCACCCCGGGACATTGGTCCTCGGCATCAACAACCGGAATCTGGACACGCTGCATATGGATCTGGATACGACGGTCCGCCTGTCGCCGCTGGTCCGCACGCTCTGCCCGGGTCACCTGGTGATCGGCGAGAGCGGCGTGACGACGAAAGCCGATTTGGCACGCTTACAGCCACATGTCGATGGCTTTCTCATCGGAACAGGATTGCTTGCGGGTACCATGCTCGGCGCATTTCCCCCGCACCGACCATGACCCGCATCAAAATCTGTGGCCTCACCCGCGCCGAGGACGTGAAGCTCTGCAACGAGCTCTCCATCGACGCCATCGGATTCATCTTCGTACCCGGCACACCGCGCTGTATTTCCACCAAAGACGCCAAAGCGCTGGCCGCACTGACCAATAAAGAAACCGTCGGCATCTTCAGCGAGGAACAGGAAGACATTCTGGACATCGCCAAGGAAGTCGGCCTGGATGCGATCCAGGTGTACGGCGAAACGCCGCAGGCCGCGAAGTTCTCATCCATCCGCGCCTTCCGCGAGGTGCCGGACGCGTCACTGATCGAATCGCTGATTTTGGATGAAACGATGGTGCTGCTGGACGGTCCCAAGAATGGCAAAGAGGCAGATCTGGACGCCATCGAAGCGTTGCCGGAAGGCATTCGCCGCAGCGTCTGGCTGGCGGGGGGACTCACGCCCAAGAACGTGACCGCCGTCGTGAAGCGCATCCGCCCGCTGGGGGTGGACGTGAGCAGCGGCGTGGAATCGAAACCCGGCATCAAAGATGCAAAGTTGCTGAAGGCGTTTGTCGACGCCGTTCTATCCGCTTCTTCTTAGGTATGGAAACTCTCGGACATTTTGGCGCATTCGGCGGATGTTACGCATCCGAACTTCTGATCCCAGTCCTGTCCGAGATGGAAGCCGCCTATCTGTCGGCCAAGGCCGACCCCGCGTTCGATGCCGAGCTGAAGCGCCTGCTGGCCGAGTTTGCCGGACGCCCGACTCCCCTGACGCACGCCAAAGGCATGAGCGCCGACTGCGGCTGCACCGTGGTGCTGAAGCGTGAAGATCTGCTGCACGGCGGCGCGCATAAAACCAACAACGTGCTTGGGCAAGGCTTGCTAGCGCAGCGCATGGGCAAGAAGGAGCTGATTGCCGAAACCGGTGCCGGACAACATGGCACCGCGGTGGCCATGATCGGTGCGCTGTTCAAGATTCCGACCAAGATTTTCATGGGCGCCAAAGACATCGCCCGCCAGCAACCCAACGTCCAGCGCATGAAGCTCTTCGGCGCCGAGGTGATTCCGGTCACCGCCGGATCGCAGTCGCTGAAGGACGCCATTAACGAAGCCATGCGCTACTGGGTCGCACACTCCAAAGAAACCTTCTACGTATTCGGTACGGTCGCGGGGCCCCATCCGTTCCCGACCATGGTGGCGGACTTCCAGCGCGTCATCGGCGATGAAGCACGAGCACAGTGTTTGGACCGGTTCGGCAAATTGCCGCATACGGTGTGCGCCTGTGTCGGCGGCGGCAGTAACGCCATCGGCACATTTAAGGCGTTCGTATCCGACAAAAGCGTGAAGCTGGTCGGTGTGGAAGCCGGTGGTGAGGGCTTGGATACACCAAAACACGGCGCTGCACTGCAGAAAGGAACGGTGGGCTGCCTGCATGGAGCGCTCAGCTACTGCCTGCAGGACAAGGACGGCCAGATTCTGGAAGCCCACAGCGTGTCGGCCGGACTGGATTACCCGGGGGTGGGACCCGAACACAGCTTTCTGAAAGACAGCGGCCGCGCCGAATACGTGGCCGCCACGGACGAGGAGGCGCTGGACGCATTCGGCTACCTGACGCGTACCGAAGGAATCATCCCGGCGCTGGAATCCTCGCACGCGGTGGCCGCCGCGCTGAAGTTGGGCAAGACGCTGAACAAGGGCGACATCCTGCTCATTACGATTTCCGGCCGCGGCGACAAAGACCTGGACTACGTGCTCGGCCTGCGTCCTTCCCTCCTGAACCGATGAGTAACCCCTACGCCGCATTGCGCAAAACACTCGGCCGTCCGCTGTTCATTCCGTTCACCGTACTCGGTGATGGCGGACGCGAAGGATCCGAACAGGTCCTGCGGACGTACATCGAAAACGGTGCCGACGCGCTGGAAGTGGGTCTGCCGTTCTCGGACCCGACCGCCGACGGACCCATCATCCAAGCCGCCGACAAGCGCGCGCTGGATGCCGGCATAACGGTGGATGATTGCTTCGCCATCCTGAAAGCCGCAACGAAAAAGCACCCGGTGCCGGTCGGCATGCTGGTGTACTACAACCTCATCTTCAAGCGCGGGGCCGACAAGTTTTATGCCGACTGCAAAGCATCGGGCGTGACATCCGTGCTGGTTGCCGACCTGCCCCTGGAGCACGCCGGCGATGTGTCTGCTGCAGCCAAAAAGCACGGCATCCAGCCGGTGTTCATGGTCAGCGAACAGACGCCGGACGAACGCCTTACCCGCATCGCCAAGGCCGCCGACGGCTACCTGTACCTGGTCTCGTACCTGGGCGTGACCGGCAAGAACAACGAGATCGATGCAAGCGGACTGAAGAAGCTGCTCACCCGCTGCCGCGCCAAGACCGATCTGCCGCTGTGCGTGGGATTCGGCATTCATACACCCGAGCATGTACGCGCCGTGGTTGCCGCGGGTGCCGACGGCGTGATTGTCGGCAGCCGTCTGGTTGCCGCGATGCCGGATGTCTCCGCCGTGCAAACACTGTGCCGCTCTCTTTCCTCCTCCATTCTATGAAGACCTCCACCATTTTCACACGCATCAGCCTGGTCAACGGCGAACGCGCCGACCTGCCGGAGGCATTCGGCCAAGAACACGTCGCGGTGACCGAAGGCGTGGACGCGGACATGCAGAATGTCGAGGGATTCCCGGAAAAAAGCACGCGTCTCGCGGTGCGCGGCATGGTGAAATCGATGCTCGGCCTGCAATCCAAAAAATCCGACGGCACGCACTCGGTGCTGCCGGAGACACTGCAACCCACCGGTGACTTCATGCGGGACCGCCATGGAATGTTCATGGGAGTGCGGTTGCCGGATAATCGCGTCAGCTACATGAAATTCGGCACAACCACAGCCGAGAAAATGGCCAAGCGCACCAAAGCCGGCGAGCTGTCCGCGAACGACGTATCGCTGCTGACCGGCACCTGCCTGTTCGCCGCGCACGAGGCGTATGCGGTCGCCGCCAACGGACGCCGGATGGCGATCTGCGATCCGCGCGACGGCGGCGGCATCACCATGCCCGTCGAGCATCTGGACATCAGCGATGCAGGATCGATGTACGAATCGGAACTGCGCCACCGCAACACGCCGTTGATCCGCGCCATGCGCGATCACCCGACCCTGCGCCGGACGTTCATGCATGTCCCGCGCGTCGAGTACTACCTGTACGTACTGGATGCGGTGAACCGCGGATTTTTGCCGTCGGCCCTGGCATTGGAATGGTTCGATGCCGTTGACGGCCGGGCGGATGCCGTCCGCGATGCATGGCGCGCCGATGTCGGCGGCGACCTGGATTGTGAGACGCCGCTGGCCGGGCTGCGCGGACACATCCGTACCGAAGTTACGGCAGGTCGGACCATCGAGCCGAAAGACCTGGCCATGCTGCTTGCCGAAAGCGACACGCCGTTCACACCGGCCATCCGGCGGATGCTGGCGACCGATCAGGTGAACCAATTCAAGGACATCAACCATCTGGGCTACTGCGCCGAACACATGCGGCTTGCCGCCAATGGTCCCACCATCGCCGTCGCGCCCCCCGAACAGGAGAAAATCCTGACCAACGTCACCCGTGTCGCACCCGATCTGGCCCGTAACATCGTCTCCATGTACGTGCACGCGCAAGTCGTCGCACCGCAGCGCTTGGGCCTGTACGTATTGCCGCGCCTCACGAAGGCGTCGCGCGTCGCCGTGCTGGAAAGCATGCAGCGGCAGTACCTGCCGATCGCTCCCGTAACGCAGGGCCCGGACTCCGGCAGCAAGCCTTGGACGAGCTCGGGCGGCTGGTCATCGAATTGATTCGCACATTGCGCTCCGGCGTACCGGTACTACAATAACTGCATGCCCATTACACCCAAGGCGCTGAAGGATCTGTACGAACTGTTCGCATCACCCGCTTCCCCCAAGGAAAGCGAAATGCTGCTGAAGGACATCCTGACACCGCAGGAGCTGGAGGCCATCGCAGAACGCTGGCAGCTCATCCAGGGGCTGGCATCCGGCATGACCCAGCGCGACGTAGCCAAGAAGTGCGGCGTGAGCATCAGCAAGATCACGCGCGGCGCGCATGAACTGCAATACGGCAGCGGCGGCTTCCGGCATTTCTTGAAGAAGCTGAAGAAGCCGATGGGGGGTTATCTAGTGCAATAAAAAAACGCCCGGCCACTTGGCGCGAGCGTTTTGTTCTGCGAGATGACTACTTGCCGCTCAACATATTCTTGATGTCGGCATCCGTCGGACGCATCGCCATGCGGATCTTTTCACCCTTGCCGTCGATGAGCACAAACGTGTCCTGTACGACCACGCCGTATTTCTGCTTCAGTGCAGAGGCTGTGTCGTAATCGACCTTGTAGGTGGAAGCCGCATACGGGACGCCGGCCGCATACCAAGCGGTAAGGTCCTTGTCGTCAGCCTGGCAATCCGGACACCATGCGGCATGGAAGAACAGCACGGAAACCTCGCCGTTGCCGAGTACGCCTTGGTTGTACGCCATATAGCTTCGCTCGCCCAGGGCTTGGGCCTGGGAGGGATCTTTCAAGCAAGCACTCAGAGCCGCATCTTGCGTCCATCCGCACGATCCGTCCTGCTGGCGGCCGCACTGAGCGGTCTTGTAGCAGGCGTATTCATCGCGGAATTCGCAGGTCGTCACGCCGGAATCACTGCCTTCTTCCACGCACAATTGGCCGCTGCAGCCGGACACCACGCACTTCGCGAGCGTACCGTCGGTGACACCGGGGTTCTTGATGCGATAGATAATTTCGGCCATTTCACCGCGGGTGATTTGGTGATCGGGCGACGACGCGGCGTCGGGCAGTGCATCCTTGGTCTTCAGCACTTGCAAGTACGGGCGGTACCAGACCGGGTCTTGAGTAGCCACCGTAAAGCCGAACGTCTTCACGACGATCTTGGCGGCCTCGGCGGTATTGATCGGTTGATCGGGCTTGAATGTACCGTCCGGATAGCCGGAGATGATGCCGCGCTTGCGAGCGGTGCAGACGTAGTCCACGAACCAGCTGCTCTTGGGAACATCGCTCAGGGCCGGGCCGTCGTCACTCTTGTTGCACCCCTCGATGTCGGGGGCGGTGACGATGCTGCCGACCACGATCTTCGTGAACTCGGCGCGGTTAATGCTGTTATTCGGACGGAACGTACCGTCGGAATAGCCGCTCACGATGCGTTGCGATTGCACGTACGCAATGGCGTTGGCATACGGAGAATCGAGCGGGACGTCTCGGAAGGCGGCCAACGCAATGACCGGAGTAAGCAAGGCGACGGAAGCCGCCAAAAGTTGAGTGGTGCGCATATCGGGCATTGTTACAGACCAATGCCATTCCTCCTACGAATTTGTCTCGTATGTATGGACGCAATCTGTTGTGAGCTCCAGGCCGTGCGTTTTGAGCATAGTTCTGGTATAATCAGAAGATTATGCCGTGGTATTCAGCCGAATCTCAGATGAACGCAGCGCGTCGGTTCTCACCGACGTTGCCCATCGTGCTGAGTACGTTGGGTATTTCGGTTGCAATCGTTGTGGTGGGAACGGTGTTTTTCGTGCGTGGTCAAATGCTCATGCGTGACCAGCTGCGCGAACGACTCTTGAGTACGGCGGCGGTTGCCGCAATGCAATTCGACGGCGATGTACTGGAGGGCATTCGCACCGCAGAGGACATGAATACTCCGCAATTTGCGGACATCGTGGAGCGATTGCAGCGAATCCGTGAAGATGTGCCGGATGTTCGCTACGCCTACATCATGCGCAAAACGGATGATCCGAACGTGCTGTCGTTCGTCGCCGATGCAGACATGCTCCGAAAGCCCGAGGAATTAGACATCAACAACAACGGCACGGTGGACGCCGATGAAGAGCCGTCGGACTTCGATGAACGGTACGACGCTACCGACATGCCGATTTTGCGATTGTCTGCTTTCACATTGCCTTCGGTCGACGAAGAAACGACCACCGACCGCTGGGGACAGCTTATTTCCGGCTATGCGCCCATCCACGCCAGCAACGGCGTCATTGTTGCAACGTTGGGCTTGGATATGAACGCCGAGCACTATGTGACGCTTTCCCAAAGTATGTTTTCACCAGTGGCGATGCTGCTCATCGTGCTGGCAATCGTCACGATCGGCGCGGCCGTCGTGCTCCTCGGCTCACGAAAGCAATTGGAGAGCATGCACCGTATCGAAGCCGAGCGGTCTGGACTGCTTCGCTTGGCGTTTCACCAATTGGGCGGCCCCCTGTCGATCATCAAGTGGTCTCTGGAACTGCTGCATGAAGACGCCCCCGCCGCCGCACGCCAAGTACTCGGAAACATGGATGAAGGTGTAAAACGACTGAATAACATTCTCCATACGCTGCACGAAGCAGATTTGGTCCACGAAGGCCGAGTGCAGTACAAAGCGGAGACCGCTTCACTGAATGACATCGTGAAAAGCGTTTTGAGTGAATTCGAAGCAAACGCCGAGCGACGCAAGCAGCGAATCATTCCCGAATTGGGGCCGGATATCACCATGAAACTCGATCCAAAGCTCATTGCTGGAGTCATTCGGGAACTGCTGAATAACGCGATCGACTTCTCGTTCGATGGCGGTGAAATCACCGTAAAAACATCGGCACAAGCAGGCTGGGCGCAAATGGAGGTTATTGATCATGGCTGCGGAATTCCCAAGCAGGACACATCTCGCATTTTCGACGAATTCGAACGCGGCAGCAATGCAGCTACCTACAAGCCCGACGGCAGCGGCCTGGGGCTCTACATTGTCCGCGGCATCATCGAGCGGGCAGGTGGAACGATTTGGGTGAAGAGCCGCGAAGGACAAGGAACGACGGTGACATTCCGATTGCCAATCGCACGGTAAAGAATCAAATCCAAAGACAGCAAATCCCAAAACCGTCTTTGTTTTTTGGGATTTTGGATTTTGAAATTTGGTTGTTTTCCCCCGCCATGCTATCGTCATCGTACGTGCTGCAAGTTCGATTCTTATGACTGCAACGTCGCTCATCACCATGCGGGAGACGCTCGAGGCCTCACTGGTCGTGGGTATTGTGCTGACGTATTTGGCCCGCACACATAACAACAAGCACGTGAAGTTCGTATGGTTCGGCGTGAGCTGCGGCATTCTCGCCAGTATTTTGCTGGCGCTTGTTTTTACGACGTATTCCGATCTGCTCACAGGTTCTGCCGAGCAAATCTACGAAGGCACGACAATGTTGATTGCAGCCGCGCTGTTAACCTGGATGATCTTGTGGATGATCCGCCAAGGTCGCGAAATGCGCAGGAATATCGAAGGAGAAGTCGCGACGCACGTACAGAACGATCATCCCATAGGGATTTTCTTGCTCACGTTTTTCAGCACTGCCCGCGAAGGCGTGGAAACCGTCATTTTTCTCCAGGCTTCCTTACTGCACGCAAAAGCCGGAGCGCATTTGGTTGGATTTTTGTTCGGCATCGGTGCGGCATTGCTGATTGCCTACGGCATGTTCAAAGGGTTCTCGGTATTACCGCTCAAGAAGGTTTTCACGGTCAGCAGTTGCCTGCTTCTCCTCTTCGGAGCAGGGCTCGTAGCACACGGCATCCATGAATTCCAGGAAGCCGGCATCCTGCCGTATCTCATCGAACATGTGTGGGATATGAATGGATTCGTGCATGAAAACAGCACGCTCGGTGAATTCCTGAAGAGCATCTTCGGCTACAACGGCAATCCGTCGCTGCTGGAAATTTTGGGTTACGCAACCTATGTCGTGCTTATCACGGGAATGTGGCGCCGCCTGAATCGGCCAGCGAAAGCGGCTTAACGTCGTTCCACAACCAAATCCGGAGCAGCCGCATGCACATGCTGTTCGGTGGTTGCCGGCCATTTTGCGACGAGTGACTTTGGGACCGCGTTGTACCGTGACACAAGAACCTCGCGCTTCTGGACTCCGTCCGGAGCCGTTACCGTACGAACCCAGGCAATCTCGCTGTTGCGCAACGCGCGGCCATTCACAATCAAGTCTGCGGGGGCGGTTTGGCCGAAGTACGGACCGTCGATCGCCACGGCGCGTCCATCGGGGCGACCAAAAATGTTGACGTATGCATCGTCACCCTCGTAGTACGACTGCAGCAGCAACGGTGCTCCGGTGTCGTTGTGGAAGCGGAAATTTTGCTTGCCTGGGAACACAGTTGCGTCCTGGCCGACACCGTAGGCCTCGTAGTACGACACGTACAAGCTGTGACTCTTCTGCTCGACAATCGGCAAGCCTGCTTTCAGTGCGGCGCGGTACACGGTGGTGGATGCTTGGCAGATTCCCCCGCCGGGAGCCGGACGCAAGTTCACGCCCTCGAAAATGGTAAGCGCCATACTCCAGCCGGCAGACGTGGTCACCGGACCGCCAAGCGCATCGTTAAAAGAAAAGTCTGCTCCAGCAGGAACCACGACGTTCAACATTTCTTCGCCGATCGCCTTACGGACGTTATTTTTGCGGCCTTCGCCGGAACCCTTAAAGTTCGACTTTCCAGTCGACATCATAACGAGATTCCCAATGCCGGCATCGGCTACGTCGATCAACTTGCCCTGCACCGGCATTACTTGCAGCGCGACATCGGTTTGTCCTTCGTCCAATGCCTGCTTCAGGGCTTTCGCCATCGCGAGAGCATCGTAGGCATAGCCGCTCTTGGCAATGCACGATGTTTGAGCGCGGATGACATCTTGCTTGTCTGTGGTAAGCCCAGTCAGTTCGCAGTCCATGGGTTTCGGCAGAGCGACAAGCGATTCTTCGACAATGGATCGTGCAATCTGATCCGCACTCAGTACGGCCACGATCTTGGAGGCATCGCGCGTGTCATACGTTACCCACGACGGATGCTCGGCAAGCGATACCGTCCACACGCCCACCGGCATGCCGTCGGTCGACACAAACGATGCGCTGACCGTGCGCTGCAGCAGCGCAGCACGCTGATGAACGGCTTTCCACATGCGGAGCGCCAATTGACGGCGCTGCGTACGCTGTGTTGCCTCGGCGGAAACATATGCTACCGAAACACCTGAACGCACTGCAGATGCTGGAAGAGCTGCACGCGAAGGTGATGGATTCTGCAGTGTGCCCATTGCGACCACCAACGAAAGAGCGAATGCGGCCGAACCGCAGACGTGAATCACCGACGTGACCACCGAGGAAGATTTGCGTGAGGCGCTCATAGGATTGTGTATTTGTGCTTATTTGTATTATAACATATTTTTAAAATAAATCAAATTCTGATCTCTGGGACACAAAAAAGCCGGGCACGTGCCCGGCTTTCGTCGGTCTGTTCTTGCGGTTAGAAGATTGCTCCTCCGCCTGCGAACTTGGCGGCTGCAGCCGATCCGACGGCGAATACTCCGGCAAGGGTGGCGAAGAAAATGAGGTTGAAGTCCGTCGCAGCGTCTTCCTGCTTGGCGGGTTCAACCGGCTTGCTCAGGAATTGCTGCGTGTCCTCGGCTTTGGCATACAGATCACTGGTACCCGTTTGCGGGAAGATCGGCTTGTATGCGGGAGGCGTGTAGACAGGCGGCTGGTACACCGGAGGCTGGTTGATCGGCGGCTGGTACACCGGAGGATTGTACGGAGGCTGGTAGACCGGCGGCGGGTTGTAGATTGGCGGCGGGTTGTACACCGTGTTGGAGTACACCGTGGTCTGGTCGCTTGCCGACAAGTTTCCGGTGAGATTCGTGCCGGTTACCGTGACGTAGTTCGTTAGACTGGTCCCGTTGCTTACGTTCTGCGTGGTGCCATTCACCGTCAGTGTCAGGGTGCCGTTGGCCGGAACGGTCTGGTTGCTCCAGGTGACTTGGTTACCGCTCACGTTGCCACCGTTGCCGGCGGAAACGTTGGTCAGTCCAGACGGCAAGGAATCGGTGACCGTAACGTTGGTTGCGGCGACGTTCGTGCTGTTCGTAATGCTGATGGTGTAGTTCAGCGTGTCACCGACGTTGGCGCTGGAGCGACCGTCGGTCTTGGTGACGTTCAGGTTCGGCTGCGGGCAGGTGATGTTCGTCGTCACCGTGGCGCTGGTGTTGTTGGCGCTGTTGTTGTCAGCCGTATCGCTGCTGATAATGGCGCTGTCCGTCACGGTACCGGTGGTGCACGTGGACTGCTGGGCCGTGGTGAAGACCACGGTAATCGGCACTTGCTGGCCGGATGTCATGCTGGCGATGGTGCAGCGCAACTCGGTCGAGTTGGTCAGCGAACACTGTGCTCCGGATGCGTTCGAGAACGTCGCGATTCCGCTGGTGAACGTGTCCTTCACGACTACGTTGGTAGCGGTACCCGGACCGTTGTTCGTGGCGGTCATGACGTACGTCAGGTTTTCTCCGCGATTTGCGGTTGTGGTTCCGGTTTTGGTTACCGACAGGTCGGCATTGGTGGTGGTGCCGCCAATGACAACGTTCACACTGGACGTGTTGTTCGTGGTGACGCTATCGGCCGTGTCCGACGTCACCGTAGCAATGTTCGTCACGGTTCCTGCGGTGGCTGCGGTTGCAACCACGGTCAGGGTGGCGTTGGCACCGTTGTTCAACGTGCCGATGGTCCACAGGCCGGTGGTCTGGTTATACGTACCGACGCTCGGTGTTGCGGATTGGAAGGTAAGACCGGCAGGCAAGAGATCGGTGACGCGTGCGTTCACAGCTGCGTTCGGACCGAGGTTCGTCACCTGAATGGTGAACGTCACGTTGGTACCGACTGTCGGAGCAGTGTTCGAAGCGGTCTTCACGACCGAGAGATCCGCGCCCTGTACGACGGCGGTAATCGTCACACTCACGCTGGCCGTGCTGTTCGTTGTGTTCGGATCGGTGGTGTCGGATGTAGCGGTTGCCGTGTTGATCACGGTGCCTGCGGTGGCTGCGGTTGCAACCACGGTCAGGGTGGCGTTGGCGCCGTTATTCAGCGTACCAATGGTCCACAGACCGGTGGCCTGGTTATACGTACCGACGCTCGGTGTTGCGGACTGGAAGGTAAGACCGGCGGGCAAGACGTCGGTGATACGAACGTTTTGCGATACGGACGGACCGTTATTGACGACCTGAATGGTGAAGGTGACGTTGCTACCGACTGTGACGGCGTTGGCCGAGGAGGTCTTCGTTACAACCAAGTCGGCGGTCTGTGCGGCGGCATTGATCGTTACGTTCACGCTGGCCGTGCTGTTTGCCGTGTTCGGATCGGTGGTGTCGGATACAGCCGTGGCAGTGTTCGTAACGGTTCCTACCGTGGTTGCCGTTGCGACAACCGTCATCGTGGCAGTGGCGCCGTTGTTCAACGTGCCAATGGTCCACAGACCGGTGGTCTGGTTATACGTACCGACGCTCGGCGTTGCGGACTGGAAGGTAAGACCGGCGGGCAAGAGATCGTTGATACGGACGTTCTGGGATGCAGAAGGGCCGTTGTTGGCGACCTGAATGGTGAAGGTGACGTTGCTGCCGACCGTCACGGTGTTTGCCGAGGCGGTCTTCGTTACAACCAAGTCGGCGGTCTGCGCGGTGGCGGTCACCGTCACGCTGGCACTGTTGTTGCCGGCATTCGTATCCGTAACGTCTCCGGTGATCGTGGCGGTGTTCGTGCGTGCTCCTGCAACGCTTGCGACTGCAACAACTTGAAGAGTAGCGCTGGCGCCGTTATTCAATGTACCAATCGTCCATACGCCGGTGTTCTGGTTGTATGTACCGACGCTCGGAGTTGCGGACGAGTAGGTAAGACCTGCGGGCAGCAGATCGTTCACGCGGACGTTGGGTGCAACGCCGGGACCGTTGTTCAGCGCAGTAATGGTGAAGGTAACGTTGCTGCCGACCACCGGAGTAAGGGTGGATGCGGACTTGGAAACAGCAAGGTCGGTGTCGCAAACGACCGTCGTGAAGGCGTGGTTGCTCCACACGAAGCTGGCTCCACCCTCTTGAGCGTCGGCGATGTTATCGATAATCGAACCGCACTGCATGTTCTGCGGAACCTGGAACTGCAGCTGGTACGTGCGGGACTGACCGGGCGCGAACGACTCGTAGGCGCAGAAGATGTTGCCCTGGCCGTCCGGCTGACAACCAGCCGTGGTCTGAGAACCGTTACCGGGAGCGACGAACGTCAGGTTGGTCGGGATATGGTCACCAATGCGGATGTTCTCCGTCAGGGTGCCCTGATTGGTAAGCGTGATTGTGTAGGTAATGCGCTCGCCAGGCCGTACGGTTGCCGGACCGATCTTCGTTTGGCTGTAGCTGCGGTTGCCCGGACAGTTGAGGGTCGTAAACGCACTGCTGGAGTTATTTCCCAAGTTGGGATCCGGCGTGTTGCTGCTCACGGTCGCCGTGTTGGTGGCAGTCATTGCCGAGCAATTGTTACCGGCGGCAGGGGTGCTGAAGGTCAAACGGATTTCCTCAGACTGGTTTGCTCCGAGCGTTGCGATTTGGCACTGCACGACCTGTGCATTGTTCACCGTCGCCAACTGACACGTAGCGTTGCCAGAGAATGCGGCAAACGACATGCCCATCGGAACCGGATCGCTGATCGCAATGTTGGTTGCGGCAGTCGGGCCGGCGTTGCTGACGACCAGCTTGTATTCAATGTTGTTGCCGAGCATCACCAGACTCGGACCCGTCTTCACAATGGAGACGTCGGCGCTGGACTGGACGGGGCAAGTCAACTGCGTGTTGGCAGTGGACGTGTTGTTTCCCGTATTCGGATCCGTCGTTCCGCCGGTCACGGTAGCCGTGTTCGTCAGGGTGCGAGGCGTGCAGTTCTGCGGCAGATCGACGTTGAAGGTCAGGGTGACCTGCTCAGTCTGCGCGGCGGCGATGCTGCCGAAATCACAGCTGACGAAACCGTTTCCACCTCCACCCGGCAATGCCAAGGCGCAGGTGACACCGTTCGGGCTGGTGTATCCGACGTAGCTGAGACCGGTCGGCAACGGATCATTCACGAACACGTTGGTGGCAGCAGCCGGTCCGGCATTATTCACGGAAATGACATAGCTGATCTGTTGGCCCTGCACGACAGGCGTGTTCGGACCAGTCTTCGTAATGGAGAGATCGGAGCCCTGTGCGCACGTCACCGTGGTCTGGGTGTGGTTGGTGAAGGCGAAGCTGACGTTGCCCTGCTGCACGTCACCGATGTTGTCGATGACCGCGTTGCACTGGGCGGTAGGATTGACCTGGAACTTCAGCGTGGCAGTGATGCTGGCGCCGGGGTTCACGGTCTGAGCCGGACAGTAGACAACGCCGTTGGTGACGACACATCCCGCGGTGGAGCCTTGGGAAACGTACGTCAACCAAGCCGGGATGACGTCGGCAAGGCGAATGTTGGCCTGGGCAGTCGGACCGTTGTTGACGGCGTTGAGCGTGTAGACGATGAAGTCACTCGGTGCCGCGGTCTGCTTGTCGGCGACCTTGGTGGCGGTGAACTGCGGAGCCGGATTCAGGCCGACAACGCTGGCGCTGGCCGAGTTATTGTTCAGGTTCGGATCGGCGGTGGCGGAAGTGACAGTGGCGGTGTTGACGTGGTTGCCGAGGGTAACGACCGTGGCCGCAATAGAAAGTGTGGCGGTGGCATTGGCATTCAGCGTGCCGATGGTCCATGCGCCGGTGTTCTGGTTATACGTTCCCTGTGCGGTGGCATGGGTGACGTAGGTCAGGCCGGCCGGCAGCACGTCCGTGAGGACAACGTTGGTGGCTGCAGCGGGACCGTTGTTCGTCACGCTCACGGTGAAGTTGACGTCCGTTCCAATGTTCACCTGCGGAGCAGAGACGGTCTTGGTGACGGCGAGGTCGGCATTGTTGGCGACACACTGCACCGTCGTCTGGGTGTGATTGGTCCACTGGAAGCTGGTGTTGTTCTGTTGCAGATCACCGATGTTGTCGATGACGGCGTTGCAGACGGCATTGGCGTTCACCTGGAACTTGAGCGTTGCCGTAATCGAGGCACCGGCATTCACAGTTTGAGCCGGGCAGTAGACGACACCATTGGAGTCCGCACAACCGGCGGTCGAACCGGCGGGTACGAAGGTCAATCCGGCAGGAATAACGTCTGCAAGGCGGATGTTCTGTTGGGTCGTGCCCTGGTTCGTGAAGGTCAACGTGTAGGTGATGATGTCACCAATAACAGCAACTGCCTTGTCCACGGTCTTGGTTCCCGGAGGGAATTGAGGACCTGGGTTCAGACCCACAACGCTGGCGCTGGCCGAGTTGTTGTTCAGGTTCGGGTCTGCGGTGGCGGAAGTGACGGTGGCGGTGTTGACGTGGTTACCGAGGGTAACGACCGTCGCGGCGATGGACAGCGTAGCGGTCGCGTTGGCATTCAGCGTACCAATAGTCCATGCACCGGTGTTCGGGTTATACGTTCCCTGTGCGGTTGCATGGGTGACATAGGTCAGGCCGGCAGGCAGCACGTCCGTCAACACGACGTTCGTAGCTGCGTTCGGTCCGTTATTGGTCACACTCACGGTGAAAGTCACGTCCGTTCCAATATTCACCTGAGGAGCGGAGACCGTCTTGGTGACGGCGAGGTCGGCATTCTGCACGGGGCAGTTCACGCCGGTTTGGACAGTACTCTGGTTGTTGCCGCTGTTCGGGTCAACTGGGCCGCCGTTGACCGAAATGGATGCAGTGTTGGTGATGGTCGAGTTGCAAGCGGCATTGGCGTTCACCAAGAAAATGAGCTGGATGTTGCCGGTTGCGCCGACCTGAGCGGTTACGTTGTTGTACGTACACACGACGTTGTTGCCCTGCAAGCTGCACGCAGCATCGGAGGCGCTGACGAACGTGGTTCCAGCGGGAACCGCATCGGTAATGACCGTGCTGTACGTGGTACCGGGGCCGTTATTCGTGACGGCAAGGTTGTAGACGATTTGCTGGCCGGGGATAACGGTTGCCGTCTGCGGCGAGAGTTTCGTCTTCACAATCGACAAGTCCACGTTCTGCGGCGGGCAGTTCACTGTCGTCTGAGCGTGGTTGGTCCACTGGAAGCTGGCATTGTTCTGCTGAAGGTCGGCAGCGTTGTCGATGATGGCGTTACAAGCAGTATTGGCGTTGACTTGGAACTTGAGCGTGGCCGTAATCGAGGCACCCGCATTCACCGTCTGTGCCGGGCAGAACACGATGCCTGCATTCAGAGCACAACCGGCAGTCGAACCGGCCGGGACAAATGTGACTCCTGCCGGAACGACGTCGGCGATGCGGATGTTGCTCTGCGTGGTGCCTGCGTTCGTAAACGTGATGGTGTAGGTAAGAATGTCACCGCGGATGGCAACGGTCTTGTCCACGGTCTTGCTACCCTGCGGGAACTGCGGAGCCGGACAATCCACGCGCGTCTGAGCATGGTTGGTCCACTGGAAGCTGTTGTTGTTCTGTTGCAGGTCGGCGGCGTTGTCGATGATGGCGTTACATGCTGCGTTTGCCGCAACAGTAAAGACCAATGTCGCAGTAATGCTTGCGCCGGGGTTCACGGTCTGCGCAGGGCAGAACACAACACCGGCAGTCACGGCGCAGCCTGCGGTTGAACCGGCAGACTTGAAGGTAAGACCTGGGGGGATGACGTCGGCGATGCGAATGTTTGGCTGCGCGGTCGGACCAGAGTTCGTGAATGAAATCGTGTAGGTAACGTCCTGACCGGCAAGGACGGTCGCAGGGCCGGACTTCGTTCCTTGCGGGAACTGCGGAGCGGCGGACTGGACGGTGGTCTGGCGGTGGTTGGTCCACTGGAAGCTGTTATTGTTCTGCTGAAGGTCAGCGGCGTTGTCGATGATGGTTCCAGCCGGAACGTTCGCACCCACAGTGAAGACCAGCGTTGCGCTAATGCTTGCGCCAGGGTTCACGGTCTGCGCAGGGCAGAACACAACACCGGCAGTCACGGCACAACCTGCGGTTGAACCTGCAGACTTAAAGGTGAGACCAGGAGGGATGACGTCCGCGATGCGGATGTTGTTCTGTGCGGTCGGACCGGTGTTGGTGAACGAGATGTTGTAGGTAATGTCCTGACCGGCAACGACGGTCGCAGGGCCGGACTTCGTTCCTTGCGGGAACTGCGGAGCGGCGGACTGGACGGTGGTCTGGACGTGATTGGACCACTGGAAACTGTTGGGGTTACCCAAATCTGCAGCGTTGTCGATAATGGTTCCAGCCGGAACGTTGGCACCCACGGTGAAGACCAGCGTTGCGCTAATCGTGGCGCCGGGGTTCACGGTCTGTGCTGGGCAGATGACTGCTCCGCCTTGTACTGCACACCCTGCGGTAGAACCTGCTGACTTGAAGGTGAGGCCCGCAGGAATCGCATCCCCAATGTGAATATTGGACTGTGCCGTAGGACCGGCGTTGGTGAACGAGATGTTGTAGGTAATGTCCTGACCCGCTACGACGGTCGCAGGGCCGGACTTCGTTCCTTGCGGGAACTGCGGAGCGGCGGACTGGACGGTGGTCTGGCGGTGGTTGGTCCACTGGAAGCTGTTGTTGTTCTGTTGAAGGTCGGCGGCGTTGTCGATGATGGTTCCAGCCGGAACGTTCGCACCTACGGTGAAGACCAATGTCGCAGTAATGCTTGCGCCGGGGTTCACGGTCTGCGCAGGGCAGTAGACGACTCCTCCGGTCACAGCGCAGCCTCCGGTTGAACCTGCAGACTTAAAGGTGAGACCTGGGGGGATGACGTCCGCGATGCGGATGTTGTTCTGCGCGGTCGGACCGTTGTTGGTGAACGAGATGTTGTAGGTAATGTCCTGGCCCGCTACGACGGTCGCAGGGCCGGACTTCGTTCCTTGCGGGAACTGCGGAGCGGCGGACTGGACGGTGGTCTGGCGGTGGTTGGTCCACTGGAAGCTCTGGTTGTTGGAAGCCTGCAGATCAGCAGCGTTGTCGATCACGGTGCCAGCCGGGATGTTTGCGCCGACAGTGAACACGAGTGTGGCGGAAATGCTGCCACCAGGACCCACGTTCTGGAACGGACAAAAGACGACTCCGCCGTTGAGGGCGCAGCCTCCGGTCGAACCGGCGGTCTTAAAGGTCAGGCCGGGGGGCACAACGTCGGCAATGCGCACGGACTGTGCGGTACCTCCGGCGTTTGTGAAGCTGATGCCGTAGGTAATATCCTGGCCTGCTACAACCGTAGCCGGACCGGACTTGGTGCCGGTCGGGAAGTTTGCCGGGGGCGCAGCCGGCGCAGGACATGCCGGGAAATTGATCGGAGCCGTAATAAGTGTGGAATTCACTCCATATACGTTGGCCACGGTCGAGTTAATCTCATGATTGGTGCCACACTGTCCAACAACATGCAGTGTGAAATCAATTTGCTTTGTCCCGCCAACCGGGAGTGAATCTGCACTGGCGCTATCGCAGCGAAAGCGCTTGTTCTGAGGAATGGGCTGGTCTTGCGTACAATTGAATTCGGGCCCTCCATTGTGATTGGCAATACCCGGGAACGCATTTTCAAAGTGCACGCCGAGCGTCATATGCGTTGCACCCGTGTCTCCTGCCGGACGAACGACTTTTACCCAACAGTTAATGTACTGGCTGTTTTGCGGGTCTCCATTCAAGACCGGCTGGTTGCAGCCCAGATCTTGGCTATGTGCTGCCTCAGCCTTCGGTGCAAACTCCACCGAGCCAAGCATATCTTCCACGACAGTGAAGTTGATCGTGTTGAGCACGATCGCGGACAAAGCCAGGGTCGCGAGGGTTTTCCGCAGATTCATGGGATAAACTTGGAAATAGACAAGGAGAGCACTCGGCCGTTTGGCCGCCTCAAAAAGGGCGGAAGTATGACAAGTTAATTATGCTTTGTCAAACTGATCTTTCAAT
This sequence comes from uncultured Candidatus Peribacteria bacterium, assembly GCA_964458645.1. Taxonomy (GTDB): domain Bacteria; phylum Patescibacteriota; class Gracilibacteria; order Peribacterales; family Peribacteraceae; genus DAORHV01. Next base: position 88,208 of record CAYWJU010000003.1, read on the forward strand.
GGTCTAAAGCATGAAAGTGTACTTCCGATGGCTAGTGCTACACTACGGCTCACTGTCGTTTCTTCGCCTTTTCTTCCATGGCTGCCGGAGACCCCAATCAGCTGCTCTCAGATGCGTACGAACAGTATGCAGATGCCATTTTCCGACATTGTTACTTCCGTGTTTTCTCCCGAGAGCGCGGCAAGGAGCTGATGCAGGAGACCTTCCTGCGAACTTGGCAGTATCTATCCGAAGGAAAAACCGTCGATAATATGCGGGCTTTTCTGTATCGGATAGCCAATAATCTCATTATCGATGAATCCCGAAAAAAGCGGGAATCATCGCTGGAAGCGCTTCAGGAAGGCGGATTCGACCCTGCGGGAGAAGATGGCAACGTCAAGGCCTCCAAACTCTTGGAAGAGCAACGCATCTTGGAAACCCTGGCAAAACTGGATCCTCCCTACAGGGAGGTCTTCGTCATGCGCCATATCGACGGATTGAAGCCCGCGGAGATCGCCAGCATGCTTGGGGAATCCGCCAATACCATCTCTGTTCGGTTACATAGGGCTACCGAACAGCTTCGTACATTTCTGAAGCCATGAGCGACCCGATTGATGATTTCATCGGCCAAGCCAAACGACTCTGCATGACAAGTGAGGAGCGTACATCTGCCAAACAACAACTTCTGAGCGCTTTTGCAGCAAATCCCGTAAGAAAAAAGCCTGCTTTGCGTCAACAGAAGGGCATGGAAACAGCCCAAAACGCCTTTATCGCATCCGCAAAGAATATCACGCTGACTGCGGCAGAGCATTCGACGATTCGTCATGCGATTTTTTCCGGTGCGGCGCGACGCGATCTTTCGTCTTCCACTACTGCCCATCATGGCTTTTTCTCGTGGCTCTCCATGCTGAAGGGAGTCCCAGCTGTTGCGGTATTCCTGCTGTTGATCGGTGTGGGTGGCGGCATTTCTTTCGCGGCGGAGAATGCGGTTCCGGGTGATGTATTGTATCCGGTGAAAATTTCTGTCAATGAAGCAGTCATGGCCAAGCTCGCCTTCTCGATCGAGGAGCAAGCCCGTCTGGAAGCCAAGCATGCAATGCGACGGTTGAGCGAAGCAGAACGACTCGCAGCCGACTTACGCCTGGACGCGGAGAGCAATGCTCAGCTGCAACAGGCATTCCAAGGCCACGCAGATCGGGTGCGGAAAAATATGTCGCTCCTGGCTGCTTCGCAAGACACCGCTGTCGCCAGTGATATTGGCAACGATTTTGAAGCAACGCTGGAAGCCCATGCCGCAGTCATGCAGCGTTTGGCCGACAGTCGGCAGGAGCGCCGTCCGATTGCCGCTCTTCTGAAAGAGGTTGAGCACGCCAAGCAGGAAACGGAGCGCTCACGCGTCACCGTGGAAATCGCCATGTCGACCATTCCCACGAATGAGCGACAAGCCTCTGCCGAGGACTCGCTTGCATCGGCAGCCTCGCGCTTGGTCAGCATGCGTGCCGCACTAGAACGCAAAACGAACGATGATTCGGAGCCGCACGACAAACTGGCACTGGCAGACAGCATGCTTACGGAGGCGCGCGGTAAGATCGACGAAGGCTCGTATGCCGATGGTTTCGGCCTTGTCCGTCGCAGCATGCGCAATGCCGAGGAAGCCCGTCTGCTCAACGATTTTGGCACAACGTTGGCTCTTGTTCGCCCCCCGGTCTTCGCCGCAAAACAGACCTCTCTGGCCGAGACGCCTGCTTCCAATCCCGAAGCAATGATGATTGCGGCACAACCTGCACCCGCAGGAGCGACTCTTGCCGACGATGCAAAGACCGAATCCGATGCGCCAACCGACATCGTGGAGCATGCTCGCAGCAGAGTGAAAGACGCACGCAAGCTGCTGAATGCACGACGAGAAGCACTGTCTGCGGAAGCAATCAACGAGGCGACGCTCAAATTAGAAGGTGCGGATAACACGCTCACTCTGGCCGCTGATTTTTCAGCCAAGGGGCAAGCGCAAGAGACCGATAGTTATGCAAATGCCGCGCTATCCGCCGTCGACTATGTGGAAACATTCATTGGCGATGGAGCAGATGCCGGAACCGCAAACACGACGGCTGATGCTCTGCCAGTCGCTGTCGGCACGCAGCCTATGGAACCTAGTGTCGCCGCAGTGCAATTGGAGTCTGCTAAACCTATTTTCAGTCCGCGGTACAAGAACGTGCGCAAGGCAATCGATGACTTCGAGCACATGCTTCGCCAATCCACGGGGCTGATTGATCAGGAAGCGATCGACAAAGCATCTGCCTTGCTCTTACCTGCCCGCACGACATTGGTAGAAGCGCAGGCGGCATTCGACGCAGGCAACGACACAGAAACCGAAAAGCTTTTCGACAAGGCGTTGGAGTTTACGAAGAAGGGCACTGCAATTTTGGCAAAAGCAGCGCAAAAAGCGATTATCGACAGCAACGCGCACCCCAGTGCAGGAAGGCATTCCTCCAGCAACACGCAGTCTTCGCAATCCAGCGAAGGAACAGTTGTTACGCCGCTGCAGGTACCAGGCCTTTAATCTCCTGGAGGTAGGCACTCAGCGTCTGGCGTTTCATGCGCGACTCGCGATTGACGATGCGCTGAATTTGCTTGAGACGACGGGCTTCCTGGACTTTGGGGCGCCAGCGGTACACCGCTTTCCATCCGTAACGCTTTGCAAGTTCGGTACGGGCCTTGGCCAACTCCGCCAAGACGTCGAGGCGCATTTGGTTCAATGACTGCTGCATGATGGCCCATTTGTCCTTGGTAGCGTAGAAAATCTCGGGACTGACGCGCTTTACATCCCAGACCAAACCGACTTTCTCCAACAAGTTGATGCTATAGGCAGACAGATCGAACTGCCACCAGCGCAGGCCGTGCATGGCGCTCTCGGGAAACGCATGGTGATTGTTGTGCCAACCTTCGCCCAATGCCAACATGCCGATAAGCCAATGATTACGGCTTTCATCCGTAGTCTCAAAGTCTCGTTCCCCAAACGTATGGCAGATGGAATTCACGCTCCACATGATGTGCGTGGTAAAGAAGAAGCGCACCACGCCGCCCCACAGCAAGCCCGTCCAGCCTCCAATTGCGAATGGAATGGCAAACGTGAGAATGGCCCATAGCCAAGACGTCCGGCTAATGAACATGCAGTCTTGATCTTGCAGGAAATGCTTGCCGTACATCTGGACATTGTTTTTGCCGGCTGTGTCATACATCCAGCCGACGTGGGCGTGCCACAAGCCTTCCAGGGGACTGTGCGGATCCCCTTCTTCATCGGAGTGAGCATGGTGTCGAATATGCGTCGCGCACCACTGCTCTGGACGCATGCCCGGAATAGCCATGCTGCCCAGTGCGAGGAACGTCCTGCGGAGCCAATGCGGAGCCTGGAATCCGTTGTGTGTAAGCATGCGGTGAAAGCCGATGGTGACGCCCATGGCGGTAACGACATACATGACCACAAGCAACACGATATCGGTTGCGAAGACGTAGCGATTCCACGAAAGATACAACGCGAACAGGAACCCCAGTAACGGCCCCACAACTGCAAAGGTGATGATGGCCTTTTCTTTTGCTCCTCGGTCGTGATCGTGATGGTGGCTGTGTCCGGACGTCATGCGAATGGGGGGAAGACGTACGGTACTGAAGTGTACTCAACCCCCAGGTGGAGTCCAAACCTTTTCTCGGAGGAACAAACCCGCTCAGTTGGTCGTCGTACCGACGATACCGCGACCGACTTCCTGACCGGCATCGTCCAAGACAACCACGACCACCATTTGCGGACTGCGACCCGGTGGCAGCTGCAGATTGATTTTATATTCGCCACTGGCAGTGAACGGCACTTCCACCGCACAATCGGTGTTGTCGTCCATAACGGTGGCGACCTGGATGCGATGGCCGCGGAGAACGTCGCATTCGAAGATCCATGCACCGTCGTTACGCGGCACCCACAAGCCGCGAATCGTATCGCAGTGGGCCGGCGTGGCGCTCTCTACATCAGCAGGTGGTGGGCTTGCCAAGACGGAAGCGGGATCAATGGTGACCGGCGTGACGGGGGTTCGCGTGAAGTGGGAAGGCAGCGGGAGCTGTTTGTTTGCGCCCGATGTCGCTACGGGCTTTGGAGTTCTATCGACCTCCTGATCCGGCACGTCCATGCCGTGCTCGCCTACATACGTTGCAATACCCTCCTGAGAAAGCAGGCCGCGAAGGGCGTGATAGTTCTCGGCATAGTCGGGGCTGAATATTTGGGCATTCATGAGCGCGGCGGCGCGCTGGCGGAACTTTGCACACCACGCTGTCGGAATCTCCGTCGACAAACGCCGTTCCACACGCTCCTGCACGACGGCGGCCTTTCCTTCCGGCAGATTTAAATACTTGAGAACAGCGGGGAGATTATCCATAGGGCGGGAGAGTACTCTTTTCATGCGCGGGCGCAACTTCTGCGTACATGGAAAAGCCCAGCATCGCGAGATGCTGGGCCCTTCTGCCAGGGTTGCGTCGTAGGAACTACTCACCGTACACGGGCCGTGCACGGTGTCGGTTTATCGCAATTATTCCTTGTTCTTGATGTAGACGACTCCGGCCTGGCCCCAGGCCATGTAGCCGATCGCGGAGCCGTCGCGGCTCCACTTCACTCGATTGCCGAGCGGACTGAAATCGCTGAGCTTCAGGTCGATGACGCTCGGCTCTTCGCCGGGCTGCGTCATGTCCCACAAGCTGAGCGTGCCAGTCTTGGTGAGGCCGGCGAGGGTCTTGCCGTCGGGCGCGTACGCCAGGGACACCTGGGAATCTTTGGTATCCCATCGCGCGTTCTCACTCAGGCCATCGGCAGCGACGTCGTAACGCCGCAACTGCTTCGTGGCCTTTTCGTGGAGGACGACCTCTTTGCCGTCGGGCCGCAGCGCGAAGACGAAGGAAGGCTTCTCGACCCCCCAACCGTCCTTGGTAACGACCAGCTCCTTCGTACTCAGGCCACGCCTCTGCTTGGTCGGCAGGGCGATGTGCCACAGGAACATCTGGTAGTCCTTGCCCTTGTACTTGCGTCCGTCCAAGAACATCACGCTGCCATCCTCGCTGAGGCTGTTGCCGCACATCAGATCGTAGCTGTGTGAGCTGCCGCTGCGACCCTTGCCGCTGACGCTCCAAAGCGTGATCCCGCCCGCGCCTTCGGTGTACAGCAACTCGTCGTTGCTGACCCAGGTCGCTGACGAGACACCGCCGTAGCGCCAACCCACTTCGGGCGTGGCGGGCCCCCATTCTTGCGACTTCAGGTTGTAGGCGTGCACCCGCTGGTGGGTGCAGATCGCCAGCCACGTGCCGTCGGACATGACGTCCAACGTATTGCTGTGGCCGCACTTGATCTGCCAGGCCACTTCGCCGGCCTTGTCGTAGCCGCGGACGTTTTGTCCGACCTGCAGGATCAGCTTGCCGTCCGGGGTGACCGTCATCGCCCACGGGCCACCTTTCGGCTCCGTAGTCTTGACGACGGTGGGCACCGCGTCGGTGTCGATGACCTTCGGGAAGGTCGGGGCGGAGGCGGGGGCGCTGCTCTTCTTCGTGCTGGGCAGCAGGAAGGCCACGATGATCGCCGTGACAGCGAGGGCCGCGACAGCGGCCGCAAAGCGCATCTTCTTCGTCATACTCGTCAGTCTCCAGGACACGACCGATTGGTCTTGGTTCGTGTCCGCCGATGTTGTCACAGAACGCTCCCCTGGCAGGGAGTCCCCTCACGATGCTGCAAGGCAGCGGTGTGAAAGGCGCCCACGATAGGCAGAGAAAAACTCTTGTCAACAAAACTGTTCATTGCCCATGTTGCAAGAACGCCAAAAGAAGACTGTCTACATGCTTCCTGCGGCCACTTAGCCCGTTTCAAAAAGCACGCTGTTTTTCGCCTGCTACGTGAATGACTCGTACAGTCGGCATGCTTGGGCTTATACTCGCCGCATGAAGCCTCTCTCCACCGCACAGATCCGCCAGATGTACTTGGATTTTTTCCAATCCAAACAGCATGCGATCATTGCCGGAGCCTCGTTGGTACCAGACAATGACCCCACCGTGCTGTTCACCACCGCCGGCATGCACCCGCTGGTCCCCTATCTGATGGGCCAGGCACACCCGGCCGGAAAGAGATTGGCGGACGTGCAGCTGTGCGTACGCACGCAGGACATCGACGAAGTCGGCGACAATACCCACCTCACGTGCTTCGAAATGCTCGGCAACTGGAGTTTGGGTGATTACTTCAAGAAGGAGGCTATAGCATGGAGCTATGAGTTTCTCACTAGCGAAAAGTACCTCGGCATTCCCAAAGACATGCTGGCAGTGACCTGTTTCGAGGGCGACAACGACGCACCCAAAGACACGGAATCAGCAGGATTCTGGAAGGAATGCGGCGTGCCGGAAGAGAGAATCGGATTCCTGCCCAAGGCCAAGAACTGGTGGGGTCCGGCCGGAAAAACCGGTCCATGCGGACCCGATACCGAGATGTTCTACTGGGTCGGCGAGGGCAAGCCGCAGGGCAACCCGGCCACACACGATGCGCAGTGGATGGAAATCTGGAACGACGTGTTCCTCCAGTACAACAAGAAAGAGGACGGCACATTCGAAAAGTTGGCCAAGCAGTGTGTGGATACCGGCATGGGACTGGACCGCGTGGCCTGCACGCTGCAGAACGTGGAGAGCGTGTACGACGCCGACGCACTGAAGCCGGTGCTGGAAAAAGTGCTCGGCATGGCCGCGAGCAAAGACAAAGACGCCGTGCGCAATGCGCGAATTATTACCGATCACATGAAGGCAGCCGCATTCATGATCGCCGACGGCATCACGCCGGGCAACGTGGACCAGGCCTACATTTTGCGTCGCCTCATCCGCCGTGCGATTCGTTCGGCTCGCAAGTTGGGCATTGAGCACGCAGGTTCGTTCTGCCCGGGCGTCGCAGCAGAAGTGATCAAGCAGTACAGTTTCTACGCGCACGTTCCCAAAGCCGCCGACAAAATCGCATCGGTACTGAAACAGGAGGAAGAGCAGTTCGGCAAAACACTCACCGACGGCTTGAAGCAATTTGAGAAAGCAAAGGCAGTGTCATCTGGACACATCAATGGAGTCACCGCGTTCCACTTGTACGACACGTACGGATTCCCGATTGAAATGACGGTCGAGCTGGCTACCGAGAGCAACCTGAAGGTCGATATGGATGGCTTCAAGAAGGCCTTCGAGGAGCATCAGGCCAAGAGCCGTGCCGGCGCCGCACAGAAATTTGCCGGAGGACTCGCCGACAACTCTGGCGAGACCACCAAGCTCCACACCGCCACACACCTGCTGAACCAGGCGCTGCGCACGGTGCTGGGCGACCACGTCTGGCAGAAGGGCAGCAACATTACCGCCGAACGTTTGCGCTTCGACTTCTCGCATGGAGAGAAGATGACGCCGGAGCAGATCAAGAAAGTGGAGGAGCTGGTGAACGAAGGCATCAAAGCGGATGTACCCGTGAGCTACGTGGTGATGACCGTGGACGAAGCCAAGGCTGCTGGCGCCATCGGTGTGTTCGATGCCAAATACGGCGACAAGGTGAAGGTCTACACGATGGGCTCCTTCAGTAAGGAAATCTGCGGCGGCCCGCACGTGGCCCACACCGGTTTGCTCGGCAGCTTCAAAATTCAGAAGGAGGAAAGTAGCTCGTCGGGCGTGCGAAGAATCAAAGCCGTCGTTTCGGGCGGGCCGAAGGACATTCAGGTGGCCGAAGAAGCTCGCTAAGGGGCTTCCTGAAGCCATGTTTCGGCGAAACGCGGCATCGATATTTGCTGCACGTCGCCGAGAAGCCATTTCTCGGAGTCCTAGATTGAAAAAATAGCGTTTTTTTGGTATAATTCTTTGATATGTCAAAACAAAAGAAAAATGGCTTCGCACAAACAATTTTTGAGCACAGCATGCTGCTCGACGCTGCGGCGAAAGTTCGCGTGTCGAAAAAGATCGGCACTTTGAATTCAAACGATGCAGCCGTATTGCAAAAACAACTGTCTTCTGCGGAGGCACACGAAATGGAAAAACTCATAGGCATGGGACTTTCGCGCGCGATCGCACACAAAGACCAGCGCACGCTGGACGCTGTTGATGCCTGGTTGCGCGGCACGAAACACGCGCTGCATTCCGCGGAGGAATCGGGTGAGCACCTTTCTGCCGAAGCATCGCTGAACGCCGCATTGGAACAACTCCCCAATTCATGAGCTCTCCTGAACAAGGGCGGCCGAATATCGACCAGGAACAACGTCGTCTGGATGGCCTCGATGGTACAACTGATGGCAAATTCGCCGACGAAGAAGGCCTGCAGAAAACGTATGTAGATCGCGTGAACGATGCACAGGGACAGATCCGCAGGCTGCGCACGCAAGCAAGCACGCTGAAAGATGCCAAGCAAGACGGCTGGCAGGAAATGGAAGCGGCATGCGACGAACAAGAGAAAAAACTTTTCGATATCCTGCGAACGATCGTCACCCCCGCGCAGCTGCGCGAAGCCCAACAGAATGTCGAGAAGCAAATCAGTGCAACGATCGATTCCTTATCGACCGCACAGCCGGAAGGCGCAACCGAGAACACAGAGGTACGAAGAAAGCTGGAAACCGCAGCCGATGCGTTCCATACCCGGACAGTTGAGGTGCAAAGATTGGAAAAAAATATCCGAGACGCAATAGCACTGCTGGCAAAAGACACCGCCGATTACAGCAAGACGTGGTTTCAGAACGCCCAAAGCGCCGGCATTATCCGGCAACGCATCGAGCGCATCGGCAGGCTGCAGGGCGAACTGAAAACGGCGCAGGCGGCAATGGCGAAAGTCGGTGCAGAAGTCGTCGGCGGCGAAATAGCGCTGCTCCATGCGGATGCGGAAACGGCCTTCGCAAACGGGAACCGCTCGGCAGGCAACCGCCTGCTGCTGCGCATTTGGGAGCGGCATGGATCGAGCGTGGATCTGCAACGCACAAACCCTCAACTTGCAAAGAAGATCGGTCAGGCAATCAACGAGTTGCGTGCGGCCGGCGAATTGACGGAGTTCGAACAACGCTTCTTCCGGGAAGACGTATCGTACGATGAGCTCCTGAAGCTTGCGGTCCAGGAACACCGGAAAATGGAGGCTGCCACCGCACGTGATGCGGATATTGTGGATCAGCTGAAAAGCGGCGGCAGAGTGAAAATCGAGGTCTACAACATACCGCGAGACATTCCGAACAATGTGGCGCTCTACGGCGGCTACCGCACGGTGACAACGCAGAACGGCGAAGTCTTTCAGGGTGTCGCGTTCAGCAACGAGGCGCTGGCGATCATCGACAAAAATCCACGAGATGTGGTGTTCCTGAAAAAGCCGTTCAGCATGCAAGCCAGCCCCGAACGGGGCATTGAACGTGCCGCGTACATCGATGCTCAGGACTTGGCGTACGCACACCTGGAAGAAAACAACACCCGACTGGTGGTACAAGATCCGCGTACCAACAGACAGCTCCGCACCGCCAACGTCGGCAATCTGGAACAAGATCGCGACGAGCGCGTGAACGATATCGTGCGTTGCTTGGATCGCGACCCCGCGATGACCACCCTGTTGGGGCAAGCTTCGAATATTCATCGCGGCTGTGAAACCGTGCAAACGCTCTTCGCGGGCGGCATGCAAGGAGGAAAATATGAACAATTCGTGGAATTTTCACGCAACGGTGCCAACGAACTTCTGCAGAGCCTCAGCAATCCGGAGACACTGCAAAATGCGACGGCGGCCAGAGAACGCTTGCGCGCATTGAAGGGCGTGCAAATGGGTGTGGCACTTGGCGGGCTTGAAGGCGAGCTGGATAGACGCATCCAAGCATTGGACGCATTCATCGCGGTGCTGAAAAACACCGCACTGCGCACGGCTGTCGATACCATGCGGGATAAATCGCAATGGAGCGCCGATACGTGGAGTAACTGGTGCAGCAAAGAGGGGCCGCGCATTCTTGCGGCAATTGCGGTTGCCGTTCTCGCAACCGCAACCATTCTTCTGACCTGCGGAGCAGCAACGCCAATGTGGGCTGTCGCTGCTGCAGGAGCCGCAGGAGGCATGGCCGGAGCGGAAATTGCCAAGGAAGTGCAGTACTCCATGGCGCAATACGACAAAGACGTTGCGGAAGGGCGTGCAACATACAAAGACCGATCGAAACTCGGCGCATATGTGGAAGGGCAAACCGTCCGCGATCCCGTGACCGGCGAAGAGCGAGAGAGAACGCTGCTTGGCGATGTCATCAGCCCGTATGCACAGGAATTCGCCGTCAGCTTCGGCACGACACTGGTCACGCTCGGTGCATCGCAGGCTGCCGGATCGGGCATTAGTAATTTCTTGAACAATGGCCGCGTGCTGCAGGCGCTGAACAAGCATGCACCCACGCTGAACAGAATGATGTTGCGGATGCAACGTCTGGAACAAGCCGTGGGAAACGGCGAGCGCGCCAAGAGCATTCAGGAATTCGTGAAGCGGCTCGCAAGCCAATTGCCCGGGGAAATCCGCGAAGAAATGACCGATGAACTGGTCGAGCAATCGACCGATCAATTTTTGACCGCACTCCAAACCAGTCTCGGCCAAGCCGAAAGCGGCATGGGTTGGGGAGATGCGGCGGCATTCATCGTCGGCACCGTGCAAAGCATCCGCATGCGCAGACCGGGTGTTATGACGTACCGGCCAAATGCAGGCGTCGATGTGCAACAGGCAGCTACCGACTTGCGTACGAGCCTGGAGGCAAAACAATACGTCGTGCAAATCGACAGTGAGAATCCTGCCGTGTTGTTGGTAACCAATGCATCGGGCTCCGAGTCATTTCGTGTCGAACCCGATACCGAAGCCGACAGCCCAGCGGATACGCAGCGATCCTCCAAGCAGCTCTCGGAAGCAGACCTGAAGATGAAAGAAACGATCATGAACTTACCCGATACCGAAGAAGGGTATGCCAAGCGCATCGAGGCGGCTGAGTATCTGCTGAAGACAGAGCTCAACGACGCCCAGAAAACCGCAATCCGCGCAGCGCACGACGTACCCATGGCGGGCGACCGCTACTCGTTTGCGGAGCTGCGACAAAAAATGAACATCCTCGAAGAAGCAGGATTCACACCCGTACAGGCCGACCGCTTGTTGCGCATGGGCGTATGCGGCAGGCCCCCTGCTATCAACCAACCGACCGCCTCGCCCGAAGGGGCCGCGATTGACTGGCGTGGGAAGCACTATGCACTCACCAACCCCGCCACTGGAAAACGCGATATTTACGCATTAAAAAGCCGTTCACCAAACCTGGTGTTCGAACGGGCATACGGCGCGCCATCAATAATCAGTTTTGTTGCAGGCAGCCCAGAAGCTGCGGCAGTCCAACCCCAAAACGTCGATGTCGTTGCCGTACAACCGGGCGACGTGGTCTGCATTCCGCAATTCGGCGCTTCGGGCGAGGATATGTGCAAGGTCACCGGATTTGATGCGCAGGGCAGGCCGGTGGCAAACAGTATCCGAGGCTCGGGCAGGCCAGTGACGCTGTATCCGGGGACCTTCTATCTGGAAACCAGTGCGGCAGCCGAAGTAAAACCTGCAGAGCCCACTCCTGAACCCCTACGCGTACAACGCGTGGATACATTGCCTACCACCGTTGGCGCAGGAGTACGCCTGAGCAAAATCGATGGCAGCTTCGAGATCGTGGGATCAATGCAGTCGGAAATTCGCGTGGGCCAACCGCTCATCGTCCGCACTGCCGACGGGAGCAACACCATGACGAGCAAGGTGACGGAAATCCTGCTGTCCAGCGACGGCCGACGCATGATCGTCACGCAGAACGGCAGTCGTTATCTGTTTCATGCGGAACCCCAAGCCGTAGTTGGCCAGGATTCGGTTGCGCCTCCGGGACGCGAGCCTCAGCAACCGACCGCCATTCCCATGCTGCCCATTGCGCCCAACGTGCAGGTACGATTGCAACAGCGCAATGGCGCCCAGGCATCGGAAATCGTCGGCACCATCGGTTACGGAATCCGCGTCGGCTACCCCATGCAAATCCGTGAAGCAAACGGCACGACGACGACCACGAGCCCGGTCGTGGAAATTCTGGCGCTTGGCGATCGCCGCATGATTGTGACCAAGAGCGGCAGTCGGTACGAAATCACCACCCTCGACGGCGGACCGATTTCCAATGCCAAAGTCCCGTAAAACCGATCTGCCTGCTGGCATGAGCGATGACGCCCTGCGTTCGAAAGTACAACAGGATATTTTCAAGTTTTTGGACAGATTCCATCCGCGCAAAGGCACGGAACCCTATACGGCAATCTTCTTTGACAGAATTCTGGCAGGACGATACCGTTTGTCGCCTTTTTCATGCTCAAACCCCTCCCCGACCCCATCGGCATTCGCATCATGCAGCCCGGACCGAAGAACCTGCAATCCTTCGCTGTAAAAAGGAATGTCGATGCAGGCAGCAACGTGAACATTATGCTGCCAGCCGGCTCAAACAGCAGATACAGCGCAACGCTGGCTGCTGCACTATTGGGTGCGTTGCATAACGAGTGCCGCGATGCGGCGATGCGGATCATCGCACGCGTGGACGTGCTCTCGACGCCGGCCGGCAAGAATGTGAAGCACGGCGATGCCGCCTCGCTGGACGCGCTCATCGTCCAGATGAATGCAGATCCGTCGGCGTACGCCGATGAAACACTGAAAACATTCGACTGGCTGCGCGACGTGGAGCGATACTGTGAGCAGCGCGGACGCGAGATGATTCTGTTGATCCAGCAACAAACGAACTCACGCATCGAAGCCGAGCGTGCAGTCTGCCCGCTGGAAGCCGAGCGCGGCATCGTGGGCAATCCCAGCCATGTGATCCAGGTCGCACATGTCGGCAGTCTTGCCCGACGGCAGCGGATGGGCATTGAGGACGGCCTGTCGAAAAAGGGCGCATTGTCGATTGAACGAAACAATATCATCGTGGTCGCGCACAACCATGTTCGCGATCCGGCCAATCCGCTGATGGAAAATCCATTGGAAACCGCATCGCTGTTTGCGGCGACTCTCGAAGACCTGGGAGTACCACTGCAAGCCTTGCGGCGCTCTGCAGCGTTCCTGAAAGGATTGCTCTCCAAATAGGAGTAACTCCGCGCCGGCCAACGGCTTTCGGGAAGTGCTTGAAGAGCCTAGAATCACCAACTGTGAGGCGACTTCTCCGTCATTGGCCAGTGCTGGTTGTGCTGCCACTGCTGAGTTGGACGAGCGTTGCCTCGGCAATGGAAAGCCAGGCATTTGAATTTGCAGAAGGCAAAACAAACGCAGAGTGGCAAGCACTGGGGCCAATCGACATCCAGCAAGTGGCCGACGGATTGCTTCTGAGTACCGGCAATGAAACCGGCGCCTTGTTGACCGACGCTCAACTGCCGTGGGTAGCGCACGCAGCTCGTCTGACATCGGCAAGCCCGACCGGAACCGAAATAAAATTCGTGTGGGCATACGGCGACGAAGAAGACCCCAAAACCTACAGCGTCTCGGTAGATGTCCCTGGCGATACGCCGGACGTGACCAGTTTCGATTTGGCTGCCCGCCAAGAATGGCACGCGGGCAAAAAGCGCATCGGACTGGTGCTGCCGCCGCATACCACCATGTTGCTCACGCAGCTGGAATTCGCCCGCTGGAATCCGTTGGAGCAATTTGCCGAAACATCGGCATCGTTCTGGTGGATGGATCAATACCGGCCGTATTCCATCAACTTCACCTGGGGGCCCCAGCTCAGCATGAATCCGGTGGCGCGCCAGCACACCTACGTGGATGTCCCGCCGAAAGCCATCTCCACGACGTTTCTCATCGTGCTTGGACTTTCGGCACTGACCATCGTCGTTACGGCACGATACTTCCTGAGCGGGAGACAGTCGTCCAAACGCCAGAGCGCTCTTCTGATCCTCGGCGCCGCATTCACTGCATGCTGGCTCTTGCTCGACATGCGCATGGGCATGGAATTTCTGACATGGGTGAAGCACGACCATACAACGTTTGTCGCTGCCACGGCGCCGGAGCGCACCTTCCGTGATCGCGACAACTTCTACGACTTCGCAGCCTTCGCCGCTCCGTTCGTGGCAGATCGTGATTCGTACCTGTTCTTTGCCGAGCGCGAATGGCCGTACCTGGGCAACATGCGCTACCTGACGTACCCCGCCATTCCGGGCAATGCGTTCGATACGGATGACACCTGGGTCATTTACAAGCGCCCGGACCTTACCATCGGCGTCGACGGACAGCTTATGCTGAATAACCAACCCATCTCCAAGCCCGGAACAGTGCTTGGTCGGTTCGATGACGGCTCGTTCGTTTTCCGCGTCACTGCAGCACCTTCCGCACCCGCCAAACCATGACATTCCTTGCCTTGCTCATCGGCATCGCAGTGCCAACGACACTTGGTTGGCTGACCATCGCCTGCGTGGAAGGCAGGCATCCGGTTCTTGGGAAGCGCGAGCGGCTCGCCTGGGCAGCATCGCTCGGTACAACGTTGATGATGTTCATGACGCTGCTGTTGCATTGGGTCGGCATGGTTCGGCTGAACCTGGTGGGCTTTGCCGCTCCAAGCGGCACGATGATTGTTGTTTTGGCACTTGTGGTCTGGTCGCGCGGGATTCTGCGGGCAACGTGGAATCATCGTCCGAAATTCGTCGATTCTCCGGCATTGTCGAGGAGCAAGCGCATCGTACTGGGCCTGCTGCTGCTCTGGACGGTCGTAAAGCTGTCGGCCGGAGCCTACGACTTGGCTTCGGTGCCGACATACTGGGATGACTCATTCAACAACTGGAACATGCGCGGCAAAATGTTCTACGTCCAAGAGGAATTAGTGCTCAGTATTCCCATTGGGAACGGCGTTGTGCAAAGCGAAGGTGGCGTCAGCTCCTACCCGCCGACCGTACCGATGATGAAAACCTGGCTGGCCGATGTGCGAGGCACCTGGGAAGAGCCGCTGGTCAATGGTGTGCATTTCGCTTGGCTACTCGGATTACTCGCATCGGCGTACTTCCTGCTTCGCAGAAATGTGGGAACATTCATGGCCGGCATTGGCACGTATGCGCTGGCCTCATTGCCCTTGGTATTGATTCATGGAACCAATCCGTACGCGGACATCTTCGTCGCCGCGCATGTGCTTGTTGCCGCAGGCTGCATCTTCCACATCGGCCACGGGCCGACGAATGAGCGCCAAACATGGCTGCGCCTCGCCGGACTCGCGCTGGGCTTGCTTGCGTTCACGAAGAATGAGGCACTCTTACTGTATGTGCCGATCCTTGGCGCACTGGCCTGTTGGCATGTCCTGCATGCTGAACGCGGTACGGACATGGCCGAACGCCGAACGCTCAGCATTGCAATCGGATTGGCCGCAGCCGTCATTCTCCCTTGGCTTGCGTTCAAATGGTTGCACGGCCTTTCGTTCGGCAATGCCAAGGCTGTATCCAGCGTCTCGTTTGGATTCTCGGGTGCCGCACTGCAGGCAATATGGTTCCATCTGAGCCATGAACCCAACTGGCTGCTGCTGCCGCTCCTGTTGCCGTTGCTTGTTCTTGCCAATGGCAAGCGCGGATGGAACTCCCTTACCGTCTTCCTGGCTGTGGTACTAATGGAGCAATTCGCCATTTTCACGTTCACCTCACTCTCGAACGAAGCCATTTTGCAAACAGGTCTCAGTCGCGGACTGCTACACATTGCTCCGGTGGCGGTCGTACTCGCAGCACTGCTCCTTGAGCAACTGCAAGCGCACAGCGCGGATTAGTCCTTTTTACCGAGCAGATTGAGCAGCGTCCCTCTTCGGCGACGCCAGTACAACCAGGCAATGATGCAAAAGGCAACAAGTGCAATGAGTCCGTTCATAGCACCCTCGGCGCTGTTAATGCCAGCTAGGAGGCTGGCGGCTGCCACGCCGGTGTATCCAAGTACCATGAAGAACATCTCGCGAAGCAGAAAGCCGAAATACGTGGAGAGCAGGAAGGTGCGCGGACGGAATCGAACGATGCCGCACGCCAGCGTCACGGGTGTCGATGGCATCATGGGGATGGACCGAATAAGAAACAGAACGATGGCATCCTTCCATGTGCCGCTAAAACGACGGCCAAACTGTTCGATTTCAGCATGGGTAACGCCAAGGAATTTGCCATAACGCGGCACCACAATGTCCTCGAACTTGTCGCCGATGACATAAAAAATCCACGCACCGAACGTCTTTCCTATGCAGCCGATTGCGCATACCAGCACCAAGCCAAGCCAACCATAGCCCTGCGCAGCGGCAATGCTGCCGGCAAGTGTGGCAATGACGGGCGATGGAATGGGCGCTATGAGCTCTTCGACCAATCCGCCGATGAGCACGAATACTTCAAGCGGAACCTGAGTCGCCAACTGCTGAAGCCATTCGATGACTCCGGAGAGAAGATGATGCATGGCAAGCACTGTAAAGAATGATTGCAATGACGTCGATAGTGAGACGGCGGCATTGCGAAAACGGAGGCTGGTCAGGTCCTCCGTTCACTACAAATCGGTTACGATGATGAAAGCTCCCCCCACTACACACTTCCTCGAAATCGTTCTCCTCCACGCAAAACCTGCGCCATGCGGAGACTCTGTGATTGTTGATCTTTCGCGGTATACATAAGTGTTCTTCGTGTGTTTTATATATTATACAATATTTTCATAATATAGCAAACATAAACACTAGCTGCTCTGATTGCATGCTTTCGTTGACATTGGCGACATGGCCGGATTACAGTCGCACACTCCATGAACAAACCTGAGTCATCGAACGGCACCGAAAACCTGCCACTGGAATATGAAGGCAAGGGCTATACCCTGCTTGTGGAGCCGGGGGCCGTGACACTTGCCATGCGGCATCGCACCTCCAAACTTACATTGAACGACGGCGTACGTGCCTATGAACCGAAAGCCTTGCGCAAGTTCGACCGTGCATCTGGCGTACACAGCGCACTGGCATCACAAGTACTGCAGCGCGAACGCGGAGAGCTACGCACTGATGAATTGCAACTGAAGGACGACTTGTACTTGGCAGAGAGCACATCGGCTGTGGATCGTTGGTTGGCGAACGTGCAACGCATATTGGGAAGGGCAACGGTCGCCGTGATGTTGTTCCAATCGCTAGGAAGCCGCTACGACGACCTGGTGGCGTTTTGGGAAGAAGGCAATGCCGCCTTTCTTGCCGCAAACAAAGAGTTGGAAGCAATGAGCGTCGAATTGGAAGGCCTGCGCTCCGCTACTCCGACCAATGCCGATGCCAAGACCACGCCACTTCTTACAAATGCGCTGGGCGGATTGACGAGAGCAAGGGAAACCTATGCATCTGCGGCAACCGTTCTGACAAGTTTGGCAGACGTCCGACGGAGGACAAAAGAGCTCTACTACCCTTCCAGAAACGGAACGACAGTTGAGAAATAGGGAAATGGCTTAGAAAAGGGCTGAAGTGCATATTGAGTCAAAAATGTGTACTGCGTGTTTAGCCCTAGCCAAAAACAAGCATGCCAATTTTAGAGTACAAAATGTATTCATATAACACTCATAGCACTCACTCCAGCCCTAAGGCTTGCTGTTCTTGTAGGAATGAATATGATTGAACGATCACTTCCGGGAAGACAATCTTCCTGACAAGTCATCCGCACACACACAGTTCATACAAACACACCAAAGGAGACAACCGTCCGGCCGGACACCACACCAAAACGACCCACTCTCGACTCCGTTCCTTGGCACCACCGCAGACTCGATCAGAGAGGATGATGTCTATGGGTACTGCTGCACTCGTTCCTCCCGGCCACATTTCACTGCATCCTTGCACAATTCTGGGTATAGGTGCGTTTGTACTAACTCGTAGCCATCCTTCTCTCTGCTCTGCAACGTCGTACCGCGAAAGGCGAGGTTCCCTCGCGGTATGCACACCCTCTACTCCCCAGTGTTTCCCCTGCTCTCCCTCAAAAGAGACTCGTGGCAAACCGGTCCGGGGACTTCGTCTGGCCGCGAGGAGAAACAAGTGGCCAAAGCACAGCAGCGTTACGGGGCTCCTCCCCTTTTTCCCTCCATCAGCGGATCGGTCACGCCTCACGGCACGCTCGATACCGCCGGAGAACACAAACACACAAAGGCTCCGTAAGGAGTCTTTTTGTGATGTACCTTTATGCGAACGCACGAACACGCTATCCTAACAGCCATGCACTCTTACGCCGCGTTCCTAGGAAACAATCCGATGATCAGCGCCGCTGAATTAAGCGCGCTTCTTCCCGACCTTACCCCGCAGCGGGTCTACGCCAACCAAATCCTTACATTCCAGACCAAGCACGAGCTGGATCAGGACTTTTTGAACAAATTGGGCGGCACGCTCATGATCGCCAAATCGGTGATGAAAGAGGATGCATCCGTGGAGCTGAAGGATATTCCGGTGATCTTGGCTGCCGAACTTTCCAGCGTGAAAGGTAAAGCAACGTTCTCGCTGCGTTTCGTCGGTGTGGCGCCGGCCAAAGCCAAGAGCTTCTACAGTGACTGCAAGCAATTCCTGAAATCCAAGAGCACCCCCAGCCGCTACATCGGCAACGAGATGAAGCCTGCGATGGCGATCCAGCTGCACGACGAAGGACTACTGGACCCAAAGAAGGGTTGCGAGCTGATGGTGCTGCAAGATAAAGACAGTCTTTGGATCGGCCGCACAGTGGCCGCGCAGAACATTAAGGCATACACCATGCGCGACATGAACAAGCCGGTGCGAGATCTTACGGTTGGCTTGTTGCCGCCGAAATTGGCTCAAATTCTGCTGAACTTCGGTTATTACCTCATGAGCAAGAAGCAGTTCAAGGTCCCGTCGGAAATCACCGTCTTCGATCCGTTCTGCGGCACGGGCGTCATTCCCATCGAGGCCATGCTGCGCCGCTTCCACGTACTGGCTTCGGACAAGGAGCTGAAGGCGGTGAACGGCTGCAATAAAAACGTGGAATGGGCACGCAAGACCTACAAACTGCTGAAGAAAGACTTGGACGTGACGACCTGGAAACAGGACGCTACCAAGCCGTTCGAACTGAAGGAGCTGCCGCACATGGTCGTGACCGAAGGATCGCTCGGACCCAACATGAAGAGCCGTCCGATGCTGAAGGACATTGAGCGCCTGGCCAAGAACGCCGAGGAGCTGACTGAAAAATTCCTGGAGAACTGCGCCAAAACGCTGCCCGGCGTGCCGGTCGTCATGACCTGGCCGGTCTGGTATTCGCAGAAGCGCCCCGTGACGTTGGCAAAAGCACTGAAGACATGCGAGAAGCTCGGCTACAAGCCCGTCTTGCCGCCGCACACGCTCAGCGGCAGCCGCACGACGCTCTTGTACCGCCGCACCGACCAATTCGTCGGCCGCGAGATCGTTCTGCTGGAACCGATCGCCAAAGCGTAATCCTACAGTCTCCTCGTTCCCCCGGTACGTTTGGCATCTTCCCGTTCGCCGCGATCCGCAGTCCGCACCGCGACCCAGGTGGCCGTGATTGTGTTTTGCGTGTGGCACATGTTTGCCATAGCCGCGTATGTGGCACCACAGAACACCGCTTCGGCTCGCTGGAATACATTCGCCATTCGTAGTTTCAACGCTGCGCGACCGTACGTTCTTGGTCTGAGTCAGTGGCAGAAGTGGGACATCTTCTCCCCGGACCCGCTGCGCCGCGTATCGCTCTACAGCATTGAGGTATACCGAAATGACGCATGGCGTTCGCTCAAAACCTTGGACTTTCAACACTTGCCGGCATCCGAACGAGCCAAGGAACTGAAAATTTTAGGCCGCCTGGAAGACTCTTGGAAAGGCATGACGGAGACCTATCTTCAGGATGAATGCATTGCGCTGCCGGAGGCGGCCGGACTGCAACTGCGGTTGAACGTACGCTCGTACGTGCTGCCAAAAACCTTGGCCGAACTCGCCGTATTTTCCACCACTGTTCCGCAGGTCACCGAAACCGTACTCGGCAGCGTTACTTGCCCTTCCCTCCCCAGCTGATGCCGCAAATACAGACCATCGGCCTCTGGGAGCGCATCGAGCGCTTTTGGTTCCGTCCGGTATCGGCATCCGGCTTTGGGATGATGCGCGTGGCGTACGGACTGACGGCATTCATGGTGTTTGCACTGCAATGGAACAACGTGCCGCGCTACTACTCGGACCACGGCATGATGCCGCATGCGGCCATGGATTTCTTTCTGCGGCCGGACTACCGCTTTACCATTCTCGGCTGGATCATGAATCCTGCCGATGTTTCCTGGCTGTACTTGCTCCTACTGGCATCGCTGATTCTCGTCACGCTGGGCATATGGACCCGTGCTGGCCTGATAGTGTCCACCGTCCTGCTGTATTCGTTTCATGAGTACAACCCGGTGCTGCTGGATGGCGGAGACACGTTGCTGCGGTTGATCGGATTGATTTTGCTGCTCTCGCCCTGCGACCGGACCTTCACGCTCGGCACGTTGCGACGGCGACTGCGGAGTGTGGTGCAACACGGTGAAGATCAGGCTCCAAGCGAACGGACAATGGCGATTTGGCCGTACCGCTTGCTGCTGTGGCAAATGATCTGCATCTACATCAGCTCTACGTGGGAAAAGCTCAGCGGCACAACTTGGCCAAGTGGATCTGCGGTTGCGATCGTCCTGCATCACACGGGCTTTTCGCGTATTCCTCCATCCATTGCCGATGCGCTCACGCCATTCAGCCCTCTGCTCACCTACAGCGTGCTCGTCGCGCAAGTCAGCTGGATTTTGCTCCTGATTCTTCCGGTGCTGACTTGGTACACTCCGCTGCCCAAGCGCTTGAATGGCAGCGTGAAACGTACCGTCATCGCAGCAGGTTTTCTCATGCACCTTGGCATTACGCTCACCATGGACGTCGGCCTGTTTTCGTTCGTCATCTTCACTGCGTATTTGGGGCTGCTATTGGATGACGACTTCCGTGCCATACGCAATTTCTTCAATTGGAGCGATGCCGGAATCGTTGTGCTGTTCGACGGCACCTGCGGACTGTGCCGCCGCAGCGTGGTGATCTTGAAGGTGCTCGATTGGCTCCACCGTCTGCAATTCGCCGACTTCACCGATGAGCGCGTGCGCAAAGAACACGCGCCGGATATCCGGCCGGCCGCATTGGAAAAAGCGATGCACATCAAGCTGACCGATGGCAGCTTTCAGAAGGGTTTCCGCGCCTTCCGTGCACTGTGCTGGAACCTGCCCCCACTGTGGGTGCTGGCGCCGTTGCTCTACATTCCGGGCATGACCGTGATCGGTGACTGGGTCTACGACAACGTGGCGTCTCGCCGGATGCGCTGCGGAGACGGTGCGTGCCGGATTTAGTTGCCCATTCGCGGCAACGAGGTGGAGCTACCGTTTGCCGTCGATACGCACAAACAGTCTCCTCCAAACGGCTGGCCGATCTTGCACGTTGCGCCCGCAGGGCAGGCTCCGCCGCACTGGTATGCCGGTGAATTGCCGTTTTGGAACGGACCACAGTTGACCGGCGGCGTCGTGGGCAAGGCGGGATCCGCACCGCAGGTGCAGAGATTGCCGCCGAACGGCTGACCCTTCTGACACACCTGGCCGAACGGACATGTTCCGCCGCACGAGGGGAATTCTGCGCCGGCCGGGGCATAGGAGCCGCACAATGCCGGAGGCGTCGTGGGCAATGCGGGATCCGGAGCACAGATGCAGGCCCTTCCAAACGGCTGCGTCCCAGTTTGGCATATCTGACCGAAGCCGCAGGCTCCGCCGCACTGGGGGGCACTCTGGCCCTGCGGAAGATATTCACCGCACTCCAAGGGGCGAGTCGTGGGAAGATCGGCGGACAAAGGAGTCGTCGCGGTGGGCACCAGCAGCGTGGCCTTCATGGGAACCTGGAACACCGCAGTCGCTCCGACAGCGATGCTGACGGAAGCAAATGCGAGTGCGAACATGTATGCGTTGTGACGGTTGGAAGACATACCAAAAAAAGGATGTAGGGAATGCCCCTTATAGTATGTGGTTATGTGCAATCTTCAAGCTATTCCCTCCGGGGAGACGGCGCATGCCGGATTTAGTCGGCGCCTTCATTGAATGTATCGACAACCTTTTGAGGAAGATGCGGAGGCAGCTCCGCCACTGTCCAGGGGATGAGTGTTCTCACTGCCGAACTGATCGCGCCCTGCACGGCGTCAGCATTGGCCTGCTTGAAGCGTGAATACTGCGTGCGAACGGCCATGGGCACGCTTTCGAAATACGGCTCCTGTCGTGCGAGCAAGAGTCGGGTGATCGCGGTGCACACCGGGGCCACTTTGGAGACATCGCCCTGATTCGCCCACCAAGCGCGCACGGCTGCCTCGAAAACCAGTGCGGCTTCGGTGATTGCGGGCGGCGTGGCGGGTTTGGGCGCAGCGTCGACAGCGGCAAGTGCTTCGGCGGTGTCGGCGGCGGCTTCTGAGGATTCGTGGGGCATAGTGCGCCATGCTAAGGCTTGGCGAATATGTGTCAATAAGACAGTTTGCAACTTCTAGAAGATCGCTACACTATGCAACGAATGATCATCCTGTATTACAAGTACGTCGCCATTCCCAATCCGACCGCCGAGGCCGATTCTCAGCGTGCCCTCTGCAAAGGCCTTGGACTGAAGGGGCGCGTGCTCATCGGCAGCGAAGGAATCAACGGCACTTGCTGCGGCGAGCCGGATGCAATCGCCAAGTACAAAGCTGCCATGGCTGCGCATCCGTTGTTTTCCGACATGGAATTCAAGGAATGGGACAGCGATGAAACGGTCTTTGCCAAGATGTTCGTCCGAGTGCGCGAGGAAGTTGTCACACTGCGATCGGATGCGAAACTGGAAAATAAAGCTCCGTACATCTCCCCTGCCGACCTGCATGCCGAATTGGAGCGCGGCGAGGACTTGGTCCTTGTGGACATGCGCAATGATTACGAGGCTCGCATCGGAAAATTCGAGAACGCCATAACGCTACCTATGGCCAACTTCCGCGACTTGCCGACGCTGTTGCCGGCACTGGAAGGACTGAAAAACAAGCGTGTGGTGACGTACTGCACCGGCGGAATCCGCTGCGAGAAGGCCAGTGCACTGCTGCTGCAAAACGGCTTTTCCGACGTGCGCCAGCTGGAAGGCGGCATCATTCGTTACTGCGAACAATTCCCCGACGGACATTTCCTTGGTTCCTGTTTCGTCTTCGACCGCCGCCTGCGCGTGCGCTACCAAGGCAAGAAAGCACCGGTGTACCTGACGAACTGCTCGTACTGCGACGTTCCGTGCGACCGCTACTGCGACTGTGCCGATACCGCTTGCCATGCGCTGTACATTTGCTGTGAGGAGTGCGAGAAGAAGAATGCGGGGTTGTGCAAGGCCCATGAAATGGCAATCATATAAAACCCAAATTCCAAAACGACAAATCCCAACCAGGCATTTTTGGTTGTAGTTTGGTTTTTGGTTTTTTGAGATTTGAGATTTTCAGACCGTTCTCTGCACTGGAAATAACTCTTTCCTGCGTACGTAGACCGCAACAATCAAAATCAACCCGAACAAGATGAGTCGCACCGGACCGATGAGGTCGTACGGAAGCGGAACGAACCGGATACCTTCTTTCAGGAGCGACAAAACCACGGTAGAAGCCGCCACGCCCCACACGCTGCCGGGCATGCCCGCCACCACGCACATCACGAAGAAGATAAGAATGGTGAACGAATAGTCGCTGGGATGCAGCAGGCTGATGTACTGCGGAAACAGGAAGTTGCTGAGAAACGCGCCCAGGCCGGCAATCAGGAAGGCAAGCAAGTAAACGCGCCTGCGACTGATACCGAGCGCCTGGGCATGCCACTCGTTTTCAGCCAGCGCCGAGAGCGAACGTCCGAGCGGCCCCTTGTTCACATGCCAGAGGAACGCAACCCACGCCAGCGCGATGAAAGCAGCCGCGATGGCGAACGCAGGCAGGCTTTCTAAGCCCGGAAAGCGCGGAATGCCAGGAATACCGAGCGCACCGCGCGTGAGCGGACCCGAGTTGGCGACGACCGCCAGCAGGACCAGTTGCACCGCGATGCTGAGGATGCCAAGGCCGTCGGGCTCCAGGCGGAACGACAACCAAGCGAAGAAGGCCGAGAGCAGCAACGACAACGCTAAGCCGACCAACATGCCGAGTGGGTAGCTATGCGTGAAGTACAGCGTGCAGTAGATGCCGTACGCGGCGACCAGCGACACGGCAACCGGCCCGAAATGCAGGATTTTTCCTTTGCCGAAGACGAGATTGAACCCCGTGACCGACGGAATAGCGATTGCGACGGTGGCCAGCAGATGGAAAAAGAAATCCATGAGTTGCTATGCGATGCGGGTACGCGAACCGAACAATCCCTGCGGACGGAAGAGGAGCACAACGATGATGGTGACGAGTGCGACAGTGCTTTGGTAGCCAGCAGGAATGTAGAACCCGAACAACGGCACGCCGATGGCCACTTGTTCCAGCAGCGCAATGCCATAGGCCGCGGCGATAGTTCCCCACAGACTGTCTTTGCCGCCGGCGATGAGCGCGGCGTAGGCCTTGATGGTAATGGGAAACCCGAGCACCGGCGTCAGGTTCTGATCAATACCGACATAGATGCCGGCCAATGCTGCCAGCATGCCGCTGGCAATGAAGACCACGCGGTGCAGCAATGCGGAATTGATGCCCAGACTTTGCGCGGCGGACGGATGCTGGACCGTGGCACGAATGGCGCGGCCGTAACGCGTTGCATGCAGCAGCCAGGCCACGAAGCCGAGCAAGACGAGCGTGAGTACGATAAGAGCAACTTGTTCGACCGAGATGGTGGCTCCGAACACCGGCAGTTGGCGTTTTACTCCGGTCAGAATGGAATGCGGATACTCCTGAAAGACCAGCAAGATGAGGCCATCGAGGATCATGCTCAGCGCGATGGTGGTGACCAGCGGCAGGAAACGGTGGCGTTGATAGTACGGCGCCACGAACAGTTCGAAGCTGATCCACGTGACGATGGCCGCTATCGCTACACCCAGGAGGATGGACGGAAACAACGGCAGATGCGCACTGCGGTAGAACCACCACGTGGTGTAGCCGCCGACCAGCGCCAGCTGACCGAGTGCCAGGTTGAAAATGCGCAGCACGCCGTAGACAAGCGAGAGCCCGCCGGCCATGAGGGCCGCGAAGGACCCGGCGATGAGGGCGTTGATCAAAAGCTGCATCTCCGCAAATCCTAGCGCCGAGGTGCTCTGCTGTCATCGAAAAAAAAGGACCGGGGAGCACCCGGTCCTTCTTCCGAGGGGCGAATAGGGATTAGTTCAACGGGATGAGCTCGGACTGCTCGAGCACGCCGGCCTTGAACTGTTTCATGGCGAACGGCACGCCCTTCACATCGCCGTTATCATCGAACGAGAAGGTACCGATGATGCCGTCGTACGATTTGAGTGCGTACAGGGCGTCCTTGATCTTCGTACCGTCGGTACCGACCTCACCAATGACCATGGCCAGCAACTTTGTGGCATCGTAGGACGTTGCACCGAAGAAAGAACCGTACTGGGGATCGCCATAGGCCTTCTTGAATGCAGTGACGAACATGCCGGCATGGGCGTCTGTCTCGGTGAGCGTGGGGACAGAAAGTGGCTTCAGGCCCTCGACCGCTTCGGTTGCGGTCTTGCCAAGCGTCACCGAGTCGGCGACGTCGCTGCCGACGATCTGCTGTTTCAGACCCAGCTCGCGCAGCTGTTTGGCCATTTCAGCGACCGTGGAGTCCGACTGTCCGTTTGCAACGAAGACATCGAAGTCGACGTCCTTCAGGCGGGTAACCAGCGTGCGGAAGTCCTTGGTTCCCGGCTCGACCATTTCGTCGAAGACGACGGTCATGCTGGCAGGCAGGTTGGCTTGCACGCTGTCGTGGATGCCTTGGCAGAAGTCGGTGTTCTCGCTGATGATGGCGAGCTTCTTGAAGCCGGCCTTGGCGAAGTACGCACCGAATGCCTTGCCCTTCAGTCCGTCGCTGGGGTAGTTGCGGAAGATGTAGTCACCGGCCTTGGTGACATCGGGACTGCTGCTGGTCGGCGAGAGCATGACCACCTTGGCTGCCTCGGCGATTGGAGCTGCAGCGAGCGTCTCGCCGCTGCACATGCCGCCGATGATGGCGACGACTTTATCCACGTTCACGAGCTTGCGTGCGGCGCTGGCAGCATCGGCACCATTGCAACGGCTGTCTTCGGCGATGAGCTCGATCTGCTGTCCGCCAATACCGCCGGCGGCGTTGATCTCTTCCACGGCCATGCGAACGCCGTTTAACGTGTCGGCACCCAATCCGGCGATGTCGCCGCTTAACGGACCCATGTAACCGATTTTCAGCTTTTGAGGAGCGGTGCTGTTGCAACCTGCGAAGAGGACTGCGGACAACGCCACGAGAGAAAGATATTTCTTCATGAAATGGGGGAAAAGGGAGGAATCACTCTGGCGAGATTGTCGCCGATGATCATGTTCAACGACAAGCACGTTTTGCGGTTACTGCACCGTAACGGGCTACTTGCGCATTGACAAATATGAGAATAAATTTTCTGAAGCACCAGAAGAGTCTCTGTCGCTACGCGCTCATTTCCAGCCGGAACGTTTCGGCATCGAACTGCTTGGCCTCTGCGCCGGTGACGCGGCCGCTCATCACGTAGGCATCCATGGCGGTATACAACGCGGTGACATCGGCATCGGGCTTACCGCGCAACAGTGCGGCCACTTTCGGGGCGCTGAGATTGCGCTCCAATAACACAAGATCGCGCACGCGGTCATGGCCGGCTTTGCGCATGAGTTGGAGCATCGGCTTGGGCAGAAGGCCCACGGCCTGCAAAGCGCTCTCCAAATTTTGGGAGGCGGCGCGCATGTCGTAGTAATAGATGCTGGAGTAATCGATGTGCCCGTTGTTGATGGAAGCATTGCACGAATCGGCGCGGCTTTCGTCTGTTTGCATAGCGATACCGAACGGCTCGACGACGGACGTACGGTCGCCGGGCTGCAGTACATCAATGTCCGAAAGGTTCATGGCGTACAGCTGGGCCAGACGCTGGCCGGTGAATTCCAGCGTACGCGGCTTCAGGTGGGCGGGGCGCATGGCGGCAATGAGTTCCGGCGACTTCACGGTGGCGGAAATGGAATCGCGATACTGGCGGACAAGGTCATTCACGCCTTTTGTCGCTGCGGCGATTGCTTCGGCGCCCTGGCTTCCGGACCGGATCCGGCCAATGGCTTCGAAATACGTTTGGAGCGCCTCCACTAAAGCCTTGCGGCGATCGACGGGCAGCAAGTTCATGTCATCGACGCCGATGTTAAACAGCCTCGGCAAAAGATCCAGCATGCGGCTCACGCCGATCTTGCGCTGAGCTTCTTCGTTGACGCCGCCAATGTCTGTGGCTGGCACGCTCGCAACCTCAAGAAGATTGGCAAAATCGTCATCCAGTCGCACCGAAGGTTTCTTGTCACCAGTTTTGAACATGCGTAGTATTTTAAACTATTTTTTGATTTTAGCAAGTGCACCTGCTTACGTGACCGGATCAGCGCCAAAATAGATTTCTTTCAGCTTCTTGTTGCCGTGGATCTCTGCCGGCTTTCCTTCCAACACCACCTCGCCCATATCCAGCACGATGACGCGGTCGCAGATACTGCGGATGAACGGCAGATCGTGCTCGATGATGACAACCGTGCGGCCTTCTTGCTTCAGACGCTGAATGAGCTCGGACACCTGGCCGGTCATCTTTGGCGATACGCCTGCGGTGGGTTCGTCGAGCAGGAACAGCTCCTTCTGGCTGGCAAACGTCCGGGCGATTTCCAGCAGGCGCATCTGTCCGCCGGACAACGAGCTGGCTTTCTTTTTGGCGTGATCCTGCAAGTGCACCATTTTGAGCGTGTCGCGCACACGATCGTGCAGGCTGCCGAGTGCCAGACGCTGCTCCGACGGCAGCGACTCCAGCGCCACCAACACGTTTTCTTCCAGCGTCATGTCGCGGAAAATGCCGAAATTCTGGAACACGCGCCCAATGCCGATGCGAGCGCGCTGGCTCGGCGACAGCATGGTGATGTTGGCGTCCTTGAAGCCGATGCTGCCGGAACTGGGCTTTAAGAAGCCGCACAACACGTTGAAGAACGTTGTTTTGCCCGAACCGTTGGGTCCGATAAGGCCGATCACTTCGCCCGGTTGCACCGTGATGTTCACCCCATGCAGGATGCGCTGGGCATTGATGGAAAATGAAACGTTTTTGACGGAGAGGATGGGTGCCACGCGTCTACGGTACCAGATGCGGCCCGCCTAGCCCAAGATCCGCGAGGCTACGGTAAGCACGTGCCAGACAATTTGTTCGGGTGCCATGAGTTCCAGCACGTCGGACTCGGCTGCTACGGCTTGGCGCAGCGCAGCGTGGAGTTCGTCATCCGTCAATGACGCGAGTGCGCGCAGTTCGGCCGGCAAGGCGACATTGGCCAAGCGAACTCTGGCCTTGGCGTGAATGCCGCTCACTTCGCGCATGGCTTCCAGCGTGGTGACGTTCAGAGGAAAGACGACGGGTAACGCGCGCTCCACCAGCAGCACGGTCGAAGGGCAGAGAGAAGAACGAGAGGACATGGTTGGAGAAGAATGAAACAGAAAAATGCCGTCCTTTCGCGAGGACGGATGGTTGGGCAGCACCAATCCCCTCGCTAGGAAGCGATGGTAATAATGATGCTGATGACGGCGGCGCAACGGCGCATTGCAGGCGCAATCTACGAGCGGGCAAGCGCGGTGTCAAAAAACGCCGGAGACATGCCCTCTTTTTGCCTAAAGGAAGCCTAAAAGAGATATGGATGAAACCGTCGCAAGACCGGCGTATGCTCTCATGGCATGGAATCGCGGCACACACGTATGGCTTCGCCGATCGGCACGCTGGAAATTCGTGCGAACAAGACGCACGTCACCTCGGTGACGCTGGTACGAGAGAAAGGAAAGGCGGCAGCCATGGCCGCTGGGAATGATCCGCTGCTGCGAGAATGCGTGCGACAGTTGCAAGAATATTTTTCCGGAACGCGTGAAACATTCGAGTTGCCGCTGGACCCCGAGGGGACTCCATTTCAAAAATTGGCCTGGTTCGCTCTTACCTGCATCGAACGCGGCAAGATTGCATCGTACGGCCAGGTGGCACGCGCGATCGGCAAAGAACGTGCCATGCGTGCGGTGGGAACCGCCTGCAAAAAAAATCCGATCTTGTTGATGATCCCCTGTCATCGTGTCATTGCGAGTGACGGAAAGCTGGGTGGCTTCAATGCGGGACTCGCCGTAAAACAGTGGTTGCTCAAGCACGAAGCTGCTCCGGCCAAGCAGTAACAATGGAACACCTGCCGCTGATCTCGGTTGTCATTCCCATTCGGAATTCAAGGGTCATACTGGAGGCGTGTCTGCAGAGCATCCGCGCTTTGGACTACCCGCAGGACCGTATCGAATTGATCGTACCGGACGCACATTCCACCGATGACGGACCCGCGATTGCAAAAAAAATCGGTGCAGTGGTCGTGGCAAACGATGAGTTGATGATCGCGCCGGGTCGCAACGTCGGCTTTGCGGCATCGCACGGCGAGATCATCGCCTTTACCGATGCCGACTGTATCGTGGACCGCGACTGGCTGAAGAATGCAGTGCGGTACTTTGCAGATCCGCAGGTGGGAGCCGTAGGTGGACCAAGTCCGGTGCCACCAAATCAAGGCGCACTTGCCGAGGCGATCGGATATTTCTTCCGGTTGTCGGTCATATTGGCGGGAGCCGCGCATGTGGAACAGCAAAAAAACGTCGAGCACGTACGGCATATTCCCGGTTGCAACATTCTCTGCCGCCGTTCTGCACTGGAGAAGATTTTCCCCCTCCATTGGACGACGACTAGCGGTGAAGATCTGCAAATGGGGCGGCTGTTGTTGCAACAAGGATATTCGCTCCTGCGTGTCCCAGATGTCCGCGTCTGGCACTTTAAACGCACGACGGTGAAAGCTTTCTTCTGGCAAATGCAGAGTTACGGCCGCGGACGCATGCGGCTTGGCAAAATCGACCGTGCATGGCTGCGCCCCGCTCATGTTGTCTGCGGCCTTGCGATTCCCCTGCTCCTCCTGAGCGGCGCAATACTCTTCGTTCTATC
Organism: uncultured Candidatus Peribacteria bacterium; assembly: GCA_964458645.1. Lineage (GTDB taxonomy): Bacteria > Patescibacteriota > Gracilibacteria > Peribacterales > Peribacteraceae > DAORHV01. The sequence goes on from CAYWJU010000003.1 coordinate 118,342, forward strand.
GCCGCAGCTGCTGCTGGCGGCGCTTGGATGCAGCGCATTGGCCATGGCGACGTTCACCGTCTGGGCGCTATCCCACGGTGCATCGACGGCGATTCTCTGGAGCGGTCCGACCGTACTCGTGGTGGGTTGTATCGGCTGGTCGCGCGGATTCCTTGGCGAACTTCTGGCAGGCCCACGCATACACGACTGAGCAACTGCTACACTGAACTCCATGTCGATGCGCGCCGTTGCCGCCCTGCTGTTTCTGATTGTCGTTTTCAATGGCGCCTATGTTGCGCAACGCTGGGGGCCGAATCAGATGTCGCGCTTCAGCCTGATGTTCGCCATGGCCATTGACCATGTCGTGAGTATCGACGGCAATGCACGGATGAATTTGGACAAAGCGGAACGAGACGGCCACACATACAGCGACAAGGCGCCGTCGACTGCGTTCTTGGCGCTGCCGTCATTCGTCGTGTGGTATGCGCTGGCCACGGCAACGGGAACGGATATCCTCATGCCTCCGAACGCCGAAACCGCAACCTGGGTCGCCACCATGTTCACCAGCGGCTTCTTGGCTGCACTCGGCACAATTGCTCTGTGGCTCTTGCTTTCGCGCATCGCAGACCGGCGCATTGCGGGCGCCGCAACCATAGGCTTGGCGCTGGGCACACTGCAGCTGCCGTACAGTACGCAATTATTTTCGCACGCGGCGACTATCGGGCTGCTGTCCATGGCAATGCTGTTTGTCGTGTCGCCGCGCCGTACGGGTACCGTCCCGCCGAAGGTACTGCGACGCAATCCTGTTTTCACCATGTTGCTGTTCGGTGGAGCCATCGTCGCCATACTGCCGTTCGGCGGAACATCCCTCACGCTCGGCGTCGTCGTGGCAATGATCGGCGCACTCGGCTTGTTGGTGACTGGCGTAGTTGCAATGATTGAGGATCGCCTGGCGTATGCCGACCGCGATTTCTTGGCAGGATTGGCGTGTGCGCTGGCAGTCACCGGCGAATACACAGCCGCAGTGGGCGCAACTTGCTTGTTCGTCTTCTTGCTGTGGAGCAAACCGTCCAGAGCCAAGGCTTTTCTCGTAGGAGCACTGTGTCCGATTGCACTGTGCGCCGCGTATAACGCGCTCGCATTCGGTTCGCCGCTTTCCATAGGGTACCAACACAACGACTACGCGTGGATGCACCAAGGTCTGCTGGGATTGCAGCTCATGTTCAATGCCGATGCCGCCAAAGCACTGCTGTTTAGCCAAGGACGCGGATTGTTCTTCTGGTCACCGTTCCTGTTATTGATCCTGCCGGGATACGCACAGCTCTGGAAAAATGCGCGACCGCTGTTTTGGCTTACCGGCGTGATTCCACTGGGAACACTGCTGCTGCTCTGCACCATGGCAAGTCCGTACGGCGGCGCCGCTGTCGGCCCACGGTATCTTGCTCCCGCCATTCCCTTTCTCGTGCTTGCAGCAGCGTACGGCCTGCCGCTCGTACCGCGCTTGGGCCGACTACTCATCGTGATCTCCATCGCCATGAATCTGTTGGCGACCGTCGTGAATCCGCAAATGCCGGAAATGATCCCCTCTCCGTTCTTCGACTACTACCTGGTCAAAGCATCGGTCGGTGTTTTCCCGTTGAATCTGGGCGGCGCTCTGGGACTTACAAACCACTGGAGCATCGTCCCTCTGCTTGCGGTGAACACAGCTGCTTCGCTGTGGATGCTCTTCGGCATGGGCAAAGAAGCAAAGGCTCGTCCATCTCCAAAGAAACGTACTAGTGTGAAATCGAAGGCACGTGGGAGGCGCCGCGGCACTCTGCGAAAAGCTGCATAATACGACTGGAAGTTTCGGAGCGTACGATGATGCCCTCAATGGATAAATGCCCCTGCAACGGCCGGTCGCATTTCTGCATCTGTGACTGCATGGTCAATACCGCATGCATGAACCGTGCGAGCGATGGCTGATCGAGTCTTGCAGTGCGCATGCGTTGGGTAAGATGAAAGCAGCGACGCCATACATGCAATTCCAGTCGATTCTCGGCTTGCCGCATATCGTGCTGCCACTTCCATACTTGCGGATCATCGGAATGATCCATGTTCTTCGGCAAAGCGGAGCGTGCCTGGTGTAATTTTTGAAGATCGACGTCAATGGCTGCCAGTGCCGCCTCGATTGCGGAAAGGTTGTCATCAATCGACAGCATGCTCCATGCGGTTGCACCTCCTTCTCCAAGCGCCAAACCATACTCAACATGACTTTGAATGCGATTGGGAATCGTTTTTTCAGCCGGTTCTTGGTAGACGCGCAATTTCATGTGAGCCGCCATTTACGAGAAAAAATGGGATTTTGTCAATGCTCTACACTGCTTGCCATGCTTCGAACGACGATCGGCGTACTCATCGCGATGTTGGTTGCAGGTTGCTATGCGGCCATAGCACAGCCCCACGGCTTCAATCAGTTGTCGCGCTTCGATATGCTCTACGCACTGAGCAATGAAGGACGCTTCACTATCGACACCCTCTGGCACAACACGCAGGATGTGGGAGTATTCAACGGACAACACTTCAGCGATAAGCCGCCCGGAGTGACGTATTTGGCGTTACCCGCATACACACTGACATTGGGCGCCCAGCGACTGTTGGGCCAACGACCGACGTCCGAGGCGGGAATCTCGACTGCGCTCTGGACCACGACACTCGCCACGTCGGTCCTGCTGGCCGCATTGGGAGCCATGGCCATGTGGACGCTGCTCTGCTCTTACGGATGCCGTCCGCGGCACGCACTGCTCGCCACACTTGCCTGCTGGCTGGGTACGCTGGCATTTCCGTATGGATCGATGCTGTTTTCGCACACGCCGGTCATCGGCTTGTTGTCGATTGCCATGGCAGCCATGTTGGTGCCGGTGGCCGCAGTGCAACGACATTCCGTCAGTGCAAGCTGGTGGCAGGCGGGCATCTGGCTTGGCGGCATCAGCGGATTGTCGCTTCTTGGATGGGTCGTCATACGACTCGTCGGCATGGACCCCGCCATGCGCATAGCAATTCTGAACGTAGCGATCCTCAGTCTTTCCGCGAGCATGTTGCTCATGGTCGGCACGTGGCGATTGCTCACCGGACAAGGTGGCGCAAGCGAACGACGACGGCGAGAGGTGTTGATCGGCATAGCATTCGGATTGGCCGTGCTGTGTGAATTCATGGCGGCCATTCCGGTTGCTGCATTGTGGCTTGTCTTCCTGCGGCGCGATTGGAAACGCGCGTTGCGAACAGCGGCATGGGCAATGGCGCCACTACTACTGTTGCCATTCACCAATTGGTTGTGCTTCGATTCGCCGTTTACGTTGGGGTACAGCACCAACGCCTTCCTCTGGATGCGCGAAGGCTTCTTCGGCATTACGCTGCTGCCCAATCCAAGCGCACTGTTCCTGTTGCTGTTCAGCGGCGGCAAGGGCCTACTGTTCTGGTCACCCTGTATGGCGCTAGCGATTCCGGGCTTCCGGGAATTGTATGCGCGCAATAGCGCGCTGTGCTTGGCGATCGGCGGCAGTGCCGCACTGCTGACTCTGTTCATTGCAACAACCGGTAACCCCGGCGGCGGAATGGCCGTGGGGCCGCGCTATTTGGCGCCCGTCATCCCGTTGCTGATTCTCCCCATGGTGCTGGGGCTGCAGATCGTTCCTCGGTTGGGCACGGTGCTCATCGCGCTGTCGATACTCTTCAATGCAATCGCCGCAATCATCAACCCCATGCCCTCGCCTGCGCTGTCATTGCCGCTCACCCAGTACTACATCCCGGAGCTGCTGCGCGGCAACGTCCTCAATAATGCAGGATCGTGGTTGGGCTTGTCTCCGGTGCTTGGCTTGCTGCCATTGCTCGGATTCGCCGCAGCGCTGTTGTTCACGTTGTGGCGCATGAGCGGAGCATTGCAGGCCAAGCGCACGATCAATTGACACCGTTCCACCGACACTCGACACTGCGCCAGATGTCCTCGGTACCAAGATTTCGGCTGTCCGTCGTTCTTCCGTGCTTGAATGAATCCGGGATCATTTGCCGTACGGTCGAAGCAACAGCGCATTGGATGCGTACAGCGAATATCACCGGAGAAGTCATTGTGGTCGATGACGGCTCAACCGATGACACTCCGCAGCTGCTGCAAGCCTTGGGCGAACGCGAGCCCATGCTCCGCACCGTACGACACCAACACACACGCGGATACGGCGCGGCGGTACGTTCGGGTTGCGACGCTGCGACGCAGGAAATAATCGCATTCATGGACAGCGACGGACAATTTGATCCGCAGGATATTCATACCCTGTTACAGACGCTTGCAACGAACGACATCGCATGGGGCGTACGCGTACGACGGGCCGACGGTCTGCTGCGCAGCGTCACGCAATGGATCTACCAAACCCTTGTCCGAGCGACAATCGGCCTGCGCTCACCGGATCTGAATTCCGGCATGAAAGCGTTTCATCGTCGTACATGGACAACCATTCGTCCAACAACCGCAGATGGCGCGCTCTTCCACGCCGAACTCTTGCAACGCGCATTGGCGTCGCATGTGTCGATCGCACACGTTGCGGTTCGTCATTTTCCGCGAACATGCGGAACACCCACCGGCATTCAGCTAGGCGTCATTGCACGCATGTTCCGAGAGTTGCGATCGATGCGACGTCTTCCTACCGCAGGACACGGCAAGCCGTAAGGCACACATCTGCGTTGGGCCAATAACTATATCCCTCCCCGGAACAGTCGCTGCGATTCACGTCCAGACACTCTCCTTCTGCGCAACATGCACCGGCTTCCTGTGCCTCCGCAGTCTGCGTGGCAACCGCAGGAATTTGATCCGCGCGCATCGGTGCATACACGCGCGCCAGCAATCGGTTATTGCTTTCACGGTAACCGATGGCAACGAGCATGACGACGATGAACGCTACGCCAAGCAGTAGTATGGAGCGCAGCTGTTGCTCGTGGTTGCGATGCGTGCCGACGGTTTTTCGCATGGTGTTCTTGACCATATTATCGAGGCTGGCAGCCAGCGGCGCAGTCTTCGAACAACGCGGATTGCTTGTCGTCGCCACAGCCGTTGGCCGTGGGTTGCTCGTAACACAAACCGACGTCGGCATTGCAGCACCAGACGACCTCCTCTTCGGCTGCCGGTTGTTCAGTGCCATCCAACATGGAAGGCTCTTCGACTTTCATGAAATTTTCAGGCTGCATCATAATCTCCTCCTCCATGGGCAAGGTAAGAGCACCCTGCATCAGAGCGCCGGACGTCTGTTGGCTATAGCCAATACCAATGACCAGTGCAGAGACCAATGCGACACTTGAAAGTAACGTGCCGCGGATAAGACGCTCGCTGCGGGAGATTGAAGGCATGAAAACAACGGGGAAATTTAGAGCAGTGTACGCCCCTTCTTGCCCGAGCTCAAACTCGCTTCGGCTACCGACGCGAACAACCCCAATACCCTGGAATGCACGGCGGACTCTTGAGTTTTGTTTTACATCCCCACAAACCGGAAATACAAGGAGGCGATGGCAATGCGGCAATGACCGTGCGTGGTGCGGCAGTGAATTGGACACGCGCATCTGCTGCAACGAGTACCGTGGCAACAAGTGCAAGCGCGGTGATGACAGGAATGCAAGAAAAGCGCATGGGAGCTGATTGTACGGAGATCTGGAGCTATAGATATACTTCAAAAAACACTATGGACGTTATGTCAATGACAAGGTATATTGTCACTCTTCAGACCGAAATGACGTCTTTATGAAGGTCTGCTACCGTTTCTTCAATTTCCTACCCCTCCAACGACATGTCCAAGAACCTTCTTGCAGCAGGATTGTTCGCGCTCATGCTGTTGAGTGCTTGTGGCAAGTCCGCCGCTCCGACATCTGTAACCGTGGGTGGAGCAGCAATGGTGCAGGAAAAAACGATTATCGAGAATGCATCCAACGCCGACAACCTGAAAACATTGGTGACTGCAGTACGTGCGGCCAAATTGGACGCCACGCTTTCGGCATCCGGTCCGTTCACCGTGTTCGCACCGACCGATGCCGCATTCGCCGCATTGCCGGCTGGAACGCTGCAGGCCTTGCTGAAGCCGGAAAACAGCGATTTGTTGACCCAGTTACTGACGTATCACGTTGTCCCCGGAACACTGCGCGCTGCCGATTTGACCAACGGCATGCGACTGCGCACCGCAGAAGGAAAAGAGGTGCTGATTGCGATCGATGCCAAGGGCATGATGACGGTGAACGGCATTGCCGTCAGCATTGCCGATGTACCGGCCAGCAACGGTGTCGTGCACGTCATCGACGGCGTGCTGCTTCCGCCGGTCGGCGAGGCGATGGAATCCAGCAGTGCGTCGAGCGTGGAAGTCATGCCGAACACTACGAGTTCCAGCGTGAGCGTGCCGAGCAGTTCCTCCAGTACTCAGTCACAGCCAACCGGCGGCAATGGTGCCGTCATCGGCGTGACCATGGACAAAGGAGTGATGTACCGCCTGCTGGATAACGGCGAGCGCACGCAACTGCGCACCGACGTGCAGATGGCAAACGGCATTAAGGTATCGAGCGACGGCAAGGTAACGTCCCCCGACGGACGCACGGCCATGATGAAAGACGGCCAGGTGCTCACCATTAACGGCGAACTCGGTGAAGCCAAGGACGGCATGCCAACGACCAACGCGAGCGCAGCCGCTTCCACGCAAGCCGCGGCCGCAGGACCCGAGTACGGTGTGTATACCGAAGGCGTGGTCGGCAACGGCAAAACATCCGTGCTGTTCTTCCATGCAACATGGTGCCCCGAGTGCAAGAAAGCCGATGCCGAACTGGTGAAGATCTACAGCGCAGCGGGGACAAAAGTTTCCACCTACCGAGTAGACTACGACACGTCCGGACCGTTGAAACAGAAGTACGGCGTGGTCACCCAGCACACGTTCGTGCTGATCGACGGCACGGGTAAAGCACTCAAGACCGTCATCGGACCCAGCGAAGAAGCGCTGCAGGCATTGGTGCAGTCGTAAATCCGTGCACATCAAAGCGTCCCCCACCCTCCGATACGGAGGGAGAGTGGGGGCGCTCTTTCGGTCACGCGGTCAGCACATTCACTTGATGAGGCCGAAGGCACCTCCGCTGAAGGTCACGGTGACTTCGGCCTTCTTGCCGTCGATCGTGGTTTCGGTCTTGGCCTTCACCTTCTGCAGGTCATCGGCGGCGGGCGAGTACGCGGCGCGGGCCAGCGTCTCGGCGTGCTTGGTCACGGTCGTGGCGTCGGCCTTCTCGGAGTACGTGAACTTGTACTTCACGCTACCCGCGAGCTGGTTGACGAACTCGACCTTGACCAACACCGGATTGGCACCCGCCTTCTTGTACCCGATCTTGTAGGTCCGCTCGGTCTTCTTGTTGCCCGGGCTGCTACCCGAGGTGCCGTCGAGCGTGTACCCCTCCGCCAGCGAGATCGCCTTGATCATCGCGGCGGCGAAGTCGCTCTGGGCCGGGGTGGGCTTCTCGTCGCCGAACGCCACGGTGAAGTAGCGCTGGCCGCCGAGGTCGCTGGTCCACTCGAGCTTGGTAACCAACGGGTCGGCCGCCATGGCCGACGAGGACAGGAACAGGAACGCCACGACCGACAGGATGGGGCGGAACATGCGAGTACCTCCGTTAATGCTTGGCTCCTTCGAAGAAATTCGAAGACAGCACTCCGCAAGGACGATCACGGCTGGGCGCCGCACATCGCACAAGCGAAGTCCGAGGGTTCTTCCCCGGCATTCGGTATCGCACGCTACGCAGAACATCGTCTCTGCGCACTGAGCGGTACCGACGCGGGGAAAATGCGTCGCTGATAAAAAATGAATGCACTGCCGATAATCGAAAGAGCCAGTCCCGAATGAGTATTCGGGATATGTATATTATATAATATTTGTATTAATTCGTCAAAATAAAAGCTTATGCGGCTTCCGGGTTCGATGCGCTTCGCTCGGCTTCCACTGCGGCTTTCACTGCCTCGATCAACTCCGGAGTCAGCTCAATGCTGAGACGTGGCTCACGTGCATACGCGAGTGTGTCGGCAACTTCTTGGCGCACCAATGCAGCCAGGTTAGCCCCGACGGGAAAGGGAGTGTCTGGTTCGGCTGTAGCCAGTACCTCTGCCATAGCCAGTGCAACGGGGTGCTCTGGGTCGAGCTCGGCAGTGGCGCCGAAAATTTCGCGCAAGGTTTGCAGGGCGTCCGCGGAAAGCGTTACCGCATTCGGCATCTGCGCCAATGCCGCATCCAGAGCATGTAATGCATCGACCTCTGGATCGCGCTCTGGAATCGGTTCTGTGCTCTGGTGGGCTTCAGTCATGGCCGGAGAGTGTACAGCAGCTACGGCTTCCTGCCTATGCCGTTGGTACCCGCTTCGGGTTGTTCCTCTTTCTTGGCTGGGTATCATACGCGCAATGCCACAATCACTCGATGACGCGCTTCGGCTCTACGACTACACGCTGCCACCCGAGCTGATCGCACAGGCACCTGCCAGCCCACGCGATAGTGCGGGACTTGTGGTGTATGACCGGGCAACGGAGCAGGCAACGTGGACCTGCTTTTCGGCAATCGGGAATTTTCTGCCGAAGAATGCTGTGCTGGTATTGAATGAAACAAAAGTGATTCCGGCCAAAATGGAGCTGACACGTGCAACCGGCGGCCGCGTGTCCGCACTGGCGGTCGGCACGACCGATATGGGCGTGCGTGTCATGGCCAATCGCAAATTGAAGGTCGGCGAAACGCTCCTGTTGTCGCAAGAAGCAACGTTCACGGTGTTGGGCGACGAGGGTCGATACTGGCTCTTGAAGCCGTCATTTCCGGTAGCTGAATTGCAGCATGTACTCGAGCTGGTGGGCAGCATGCCCCTACCGCCGTACATTAAAAAGACACCACTCAGCCCCGACGAACAGCGTCGCGAATACCAATCGGTGTTCGCCAAACATTCCGGGTCCATTGCCGCACCAACGGCCTCGCTGCACTTCACCGATGAACTCCTCGCCAGCCTGAAAGCACACGGTATTCGCATTGCATTCGTCACGCTGCACGTGCACCTGGGAACGTTCGCGCCGCTCACCGAGGAACAATGGCAAAGTGGCAAACTGCATGTGGAGTATTTCTCAATGACGGAAGAAACGGCGACCATGCTGAACACGGCCAAGAAGAACGGTGACCCGATCGTTGCCGTCGGCACGACCAGTGTGCGCACGCTGGAGTCGGCATCGGACGAACATGGCAAGCTGGTGCTGCACAACGGCACCACCGACTTGTTCATTCGCGAGGGCTACACGTTCAATTTCGTGGATGCGATGATCACCAACTTCCACGTGCCGCAGTCCAGTCTGCTGATGCTGGTGGCGGCATTCACCGGGCGCGACGCAATGATGAAGCTCTACAAACAGGCAATCGAGAAGAAATTCCGCTTCTTCTCCTTCGGCGATGCGATGCTTATTCGCTGAGCGTCGGCTGTACTGGCGGCGTTTTGCGCAACAGAACGCGCATGCCGGTGAGCAACCGTTTCTGCGGTGCCTGCAGCAGCGCGAGATTTTTCGGTGCAACCGGCTGCTTTTCCAAGTCGACCGCACCTTGCAACACGTCGACGATACGCGGGCGCAAATCGACCGGACCCGTCTCCAACCCTTCGTGTTCAAGGTATTCCAAAATCGCAACGGTCAGCGGGGTTTCATCGGCGACGCTTTCGCCGAACACCAGCGGCTTGGATTGAACATGTGTGGTTGCTTCGTAACCTCGCGGACCGGGCAACAGAATGCCCTGGGATTGGCGCTTGCTGCTGGCAAGATAGGTACGCGGGAAACCATTGGGATGCACCATGAGCGGCACGGGAAGCTCGCCGTTGGCGTCGTTGGCAATGGCGTTGTCGCCCAATCGGACCGCACACACAAGACTGCGGCGACGCGTACCGCTGACTTGCACCATACGGCCGCCGTCGAAACACACTTCGCTGAACCTCTGCTGCGACACCGCGGTATTCGGAGTGGGCGTAAACAGGTACAGGCCGAACGGCTGGCCTTCGTCCAAGTGCGCAACCAGACCGTCTTGTTCGGCATTCAGAGCCAAGCCCGTGCGTGAACCGTCTGCGCCGATACTGACCATTTTCAAACCGACGGCTTCGTCGTGCTTCACCTCGGGATTGAACGCAAGCACGCTGCCGCCGATGTTCAGCTCGGGACGAGCAGGGTCGATGGGAAACTCGGCTAAGCCGCGATGCTCGGGGCGAACCAACATTTGGCGGGCACACAGAGCATGCAATGCTTGCCGGTCTACAGGCAGCAAAGTGTCTGGGGCGTGGGACGGCTGACCCGTGAGAAGAAGTTTCATAGGAGGGGTAGATTCCTGCAAACATGCCTTGGCGGTCAAGCGATTGCGCCAGCAGCTGTCGAAAATGCGGAGCCGTACGGCTATACTCATCCGTATGCAGTGGGATTCGCGTCACTCCAGCCTACTTCCGGCCATTGTGATAGCGCTGGGGTTCGCACCGGCACTGTTTCTGCCGCCGTCGCCGCACGTGCAGCAGGCGCAGTCGATCGATTTGCATAAAGTAGTTGTGGAATTCAACAAGATGCTGCGCCAGGATTTATCGCAGCAAGTTTCCGCTATTTTGCCCGTGGACTTCCGCGATGCGACGCCGGGGGCATATTTGGATAAAGACGGCATTGTCCTGTGGACGAATTTTGAACGTCGCGACAAAGGTCCGCTGCCTGCACTGAAAGAAAGTGAGACGCTGAACTCCGTTGCACAACAACGTTTAACCGACATGTTCGACCAGCAATATTTCGCCCACTTCTCGCCCGAAGGGTACGGCGCGCGCGACGTGGCGGATAACCTTGGGTATACCTACCTGCAGTTGGGTGAGAATATCGCGCTCGGCATCTTTAAGAATGACCGCGTGATCGTAGAGGCGTGGATGAACAGCAAGCCGCACCGGGCGAACATCATGAACGATCGGTACCGCGAAATCGGGGTGGCTGCCGGCGTCGGCAAATACGAAGGGCGCTATGCGTGGATCGGCGTACAGATTTTCGGCCTTCCGCTCTCTGCCTGTCCCCAAATCGACGAGACGCTGAAAGACGTGATCGTGGCTGAAAAAGTCCAAGTGATGCGATTGCAAAAAGCAGCCGACAGCCTGCGTGCGGATCTGGAAACCATGTCGTTGGATAGCGAAGCGGCAATAGATCAGTACGCCAAGAAAGCGCGTATCTACAACGTGTTTGTCGATCGCATCAATTTCCGAGCAGGTGAAATCAACAGGCTGGTGAAGGAATACAACCGTCAGGTGGAGGCATTCAACCACTGCTAAACGGGCAAACCCGATTGTACAGCGGGCTCCCCTGCGGTATCACTGAAGCGTGCAACATCCGCTTCCCGCTCCTTGGCCATGCATGCGTGGCAATATCCGTAACGACGGATACGCCGCCTACCGCGCCACAATGCGCCCGGATGTACCCGTACGCCGGTTCCGTACGGGCAACGCGGTGTTCTCCACGCCGGTCATCGGCGCCGATGAAACCATCTACGTCGGCTCGGCCGATAAAACATTCTACGCATTCGACCCGCTGACAGGCACGGAACGCTGGAGATTTCCGGTCGGCGAAGTCATCGACTCGGCAGCATGTATTGGTCCAGATGGAACGGTATTCGTTCCGGGTGGCGATGCAAAGTTGTACGCACTCACGCCACACGGAAAAGAGTTGTGGCATGTTGATCTACTCAAGGAATCGGACGGATTTTCGCCAAGCACCATTTATTGGCTGGAAGCCAACGTTGCCATGGGCCCGACCGGTTGGCTGTATTTCGGTTGTGACAATTTCCGCTTCTACGCGGTGGAACCGGGCAAAGGCATTCGCTGGTCGCATCTGACGGGCCTGCATTTGTGGAGCTGCCCCGCGTTCCCCGACGAACGAACGGTGGTGGTGCCATCGTTCGATATGCACGTGTACGCATTCGATGCGCGCAGCGGTACAATCAAATGGAAGAGCGACCTGGGGAATTTCATCGCATCGTCACCAGCGGTGGGATCGGACGGAACGTTGTATGTGGGCAGCTTCGACCGACATCTCTACGCGCTGGACGGTAAGACCGGAAAGACGTTGTGGTCGGTGGAAACGGGCGGAGCGGTGTACGCCTCTGCAGCGGTGGCACAGGACGACACGCTGTATGTGGGATCGCACGACGGTCGCATCTACGCCATCGACACGCGGACAAGGCGCATTCGTTGGACCTTTCACACGCCGTCGCCCATCCAGAGTTCTGCGGCATTGGGAATCGATCCGGAGGGCAAGGCTGCGTACCTGGTGTATGTCGGCGGCGGCGACGGATGCGTTCACGCACTGACGCCGGACGGTGAATGTCGCTGGTCGTACGACACGCTCACCGACGCGGGTGATGTGACGGCTCATGCAATCAATGCATCCATTGCGCTGGGAAACCACGGCTTGGCCGCGGCAACCGCCGGAGGCGAAGTGGTCTACATTCCATACGATGCCTACCTGCAACCCAAGGCACACGGCTTTCGGAAGCACAGACGCATGCAGTCCGACGTGGAAGTGCTGGCGGTAGATGCCGACGGCAAAACGCGACTGTTGGAGAACGGTAGCCGCCTGACGATCGCACCGGGGGATGCCATGAGTCTGCGGGTGGTTGCAAAGAACTCCCACGACGAACAGGTCACGGCAGCACTACGCATGCAGGGGCTTCGTATCGAGCCTGTCGGTCGACGAGCATTACCCCTGCGCACAGTCCTGTCGCCGGACGCCACGCTGGTGCACTTGTTGCCGGACGCGCACGCTGCAGGAGGCATCTACACGCTGAACGCTCGGCTGCCGTATACAATCGGACGCCGCTGGAAAACCGCAACATGCCGGTTTGAAGTGAAGGTCACTGAACCGCTGGACCCTCCGCCACTCCACGAGCTGCCGATGTTGCGCATCAGCCGTATGCTGGTGTCGTCGCCACCCATCGTCGCAAGTTTCGACCAGATCGGTATCGCCAGTCTTTCCATAGACGTGCGTATCGTGCATCACGACACCGCCACCGGAGCAATCGTGGCATGGGGGGTACAAAAATTCGGCATCGATGAACATGGTGCGGCCGTGGGCGTCCCCTATCCGCGCTTTGCGGTGTACGCATTCGGCGGCACCTACAAAAACGGCGTGTTGTCGCTGTGCGCCAAGAATTGCCAATTTGAAATCACCGCCTTCCAAGTACCGCTGGATCGACTGCAATTTACGTTGGTCGCCGATGGTGCGACGCTTCGCGGCGGAACAATATTGGGCGAAGTGCGCTTGCGGGACATGGCAAGCGAACTGCTGCCGCCACGACTCAGGGCGTTGCCGGGAACACTCTCGCGATTGCTGCCGCAAATGGCGCCATCGGCCCTGCGATCGTTTCATGCCGCACTCCAACAACTCTCCCCTGGCAAAGCTGCAGGACGACTCGGCAACACGCTCATCGGCATGGGGCAAATCGGTTCGGTCAGTCTGCGCATTCTTTTGGAACGCAGCTGGCAACCGTGGGGACTCTTCGACAAAGAAGGTGAATGCAAGACGCTGGGGTCATTCTGCGTGACTCCGGTGACGCAAAGCACTTCCACGCTGTGCCTGCAGGACTTGCGCTTCGACGCGGCGCGCGGTCGCGTAATCGCCTCGTTTCGAGGCAGCAATGCCTCCTGTCGTTCGGCTGTGCCGGGAATCGTGCTCATCGACTTGGAGACGCACACACCCATTTCTATCAACTACGGCTTGTACACGACTACCGAGCGTGATGAAAACGGCGCGCCGACCAAAAGCGTACTGCGCATTCCCGATTGGGCCGCCACGCGCGGCATGCGCATTCGTGCATTGGCACTGGTCAATACCGAAGTCCGGGGCAGAATCGATTTGCAGCAGGCAACGGGCTGGCGACAGACGCTGGTGAGTTGGGGGCGCTGGCTTGGCATCGGCGGACTGGCATGAGGAGCCGAAAGACGCCTAGAATGAGGACATGTTCTGCCTTGATCCGCTGCACCCCATCTTCAACGCGATCCTCGAAATCGTTTCGGCATCGCCCGGCATCAGCATGGGAGACCTCCACAAGCGTCTGACAAAGGAGAAGAACGTAGATGTTTCACTCCAGCACCTCTACCGCACCGTGACGCGCATGACGGACGAACAGGTGCTGTTAAAAACCAAGGGCAAAGTGTCGATCAATCTCATGTGGGCGTCGTACCTGCAGTTCTTCGCCGAACAAACCAAGGCGGCGGCATTAGATTCACACAAGAACCAGCCCATGTTTCCGCTGAAAGAAGGTGAACGGAAGGTGTTCGAACTGGATACACTGGCCGACGTGGAGACGATTTGGAACCACATTCTTGTCCAGTTGTACGGCATTACGCCGGATGTGAAAATGCTGTTCAAGTATTACTCGCACGCGTGGTGGCAGCTGGGCGACAAGAGCGGCCAGAAAGAGATTTACAAACGTATCGCCAGCGCCGGCATTCGCTGTCACTGGTTGTTCGGCAGCACGTCGTTCCTGGACACGCACGTCGCCGAGGTAAACAACAAAGTTTTTCTGGCCAAGTGCACGGATGCGCCGCCATTTCCGGCTGAGGGCTACAACACCAACGTCTACGGTGAGTATATTTTGGAATGCATTTTCCCGGACAATATCGCAAAGCATTTCGGCTTTCTGTTCCGTTCGGTGCAATCCATGAAAGAATTCGATGCCGCGCTGGTCACCGACTTGTTCACAATGAAGGGCGAGTACAAAGTAACGGTCTGGCGCAACTGGCGCCAAGCAGAGACTGTGCGTGCCAAAATCGCACAATACTTTGCGTAGAGCGGCTCAAGATTCATTTGCATATCAAAATATAATTCATATAATGTCAACATATGTCGCTCCGGAACTCCTCCGATGTGAATAAAGTGGTGGCTGAGTACGGCGGAAATCGTGATGAAATAGCGTTGCACATTGGCATGGAAGTCGAGGCAGATCCGGAAATCGTGCTGAGATTATGTGACAAAGTTCAATCGTTTTTGTCGGTGGACAGTATCCGTAGAGCCATGGAAATAGTGATGTCCGGCGACCACCCCGAGCGATACCTCCCCTATCTGAAAAGCGTCCAAAATTTCTTTCCGGATGAAGAGCTACGCGAACGCTTGGTGAAAGTACACCATTCGCATCCGTGGATGTTCTATAGTCATAGTGGCAACCTGAAGGAGTTGTTCCCGAATGAATACTTCCGCCGCCTGATGGATCAAGGCGTCGATATTTTTGCAAACCCCGACCTGCTGCGCATTTTCCAGTTGTACAACGCGCAGATGCCAATCCTTTCCTACAACGCGAAGATTCGCGATCGCCTGCGCTTGTTGCTCGAAACCCAAGAACAGGCAGATGTATTCATCGAGGCGCCCAAGGAGCCCGGCTTTGCTTGCGGCGGCATGGAAAAAAACTACAGACAAGGTGCCAGAACACAACAGGGATTGTGCTTGGTAAATAACGGACTACTGTTGGCAAAGTACTTCCATGCCAAAGGCGATGCCAAGAAAGTGTCGTATCTGGCACGCCGTACGCAGGAAACCGAGGAAGGGTACATTCTATGGAAGGACTACCTCTATGCGCCCACGGAAGGCCAGCATGCTTTTGTTATTGATGCTCTCGAGAACGGCAAGCATGAAGTCGCGATCCCGCACTTAACGGTAAAGCCGGTGCGCCCGCTGATCGCGGAAACTTCAGAGGAAATATTTACCCTGTTCGAGTCAAAGACAGGCGCCACCTAAGCCGTAGCTTCCTCCAGGAGTTGCCGCATGTCTTTGCGCACATCCATGACGTACATGTGCAATTCTTCCGAATAGCGCATGCCGAGCAACGAGGCATATACTTCGTATTTGCGTACGGCGGCTTCGAAATCGCGCGCACCGTCCAGATTGGTGATGCGGTGTCCGTGCGGCATGGTCACCTGCCGGACCTCGGAGTCCGGATGCAGCATGTACGCACGTAGCTGGTCGGCGAAACATTGGGCAACGGCGAAGCAGGTTGCGACGCGGTATGCTTTGCGCGACTGGGAGCCCTGGAGCTGGAGCACGTTCCATCGCTCGCCGTCCTGGTGTTCGTTCAGGCTGGTCGACGCCGCGACGCAACCTTTATAGCTGAGCTGCAGAGCTGTATTCCCTTCGATCATGCGTGCTCCGCCCAGCAACACCCCCATCGACAATTCCGACGCGGTGAGAGGCGGCATGCCCCTGGGCGTCCGGCGGTAACTTGCCAGATCGACCGAGGGAGCATGGGTGGAAAACAGTTCTTGGAGCTTCATTTGCTTAGTTGAACTTCCAGGCATTGGCAGGATCGTTGCGTTCGTCGTCATCGTCGTCGCGGTTGGGCTCGCGTGACGGTGGGTTGGGCGGCGGTCCATTGCGATCTAAAATCTCGCGAATATTGCGCAGCTGAGGCGCAATGCTTTCCGGAATACCACCATGCTCATCGGCAACCTGCTGCAAGCGCAGCAACGCAATTTCGGCCTCCTCGCGCTCCAGCAATACGGCCTGGGCGAATGCCAAGCCCATCAGTATGTACATGTGCCGCTGCTCATACCCTTCGGCGCGACCGAATGCTTCGGCGAAAAGCTCGATTTCTCCCACAAGGCTTCTTGCCTCCGCATTACGCTCGAATTCTTCATCGCACGATGCCTGATTATACAACGTGTTAAACCGCATGAGGGCTACATCGAATTGCCGATAGATCATGAGGAATTCCTCTTCTTCGTCGTTCATGTCCGACGCTGCATTCACACCCAACGCCAAGAGCGATAACGCACGTTCCGGCGGCAATCTCCGGTAGCTGGACTCAACCAGTCTTACGACTTCGAATGGATTACTCTCGTCCTGAGCCTGGCGAACGACCGCGAAGACATCATCAGGTTGTTCGGCCACCAAAGCCAAAACACGCCTGGAATAGACACGCGTCAGCGTATCGGTGACTGCCGTTGTTTCGGAGACCGCCCTTGCAACGTTGACGGCATGCAATTCGCCGCCTTCAGTCGGAATTTTGTCACACATGCGCAGCGCGCAGTACCCCATGACAGCATCACGCGCGGAGTTGCGACGCAGAAGCAATGTTGCGGCAATGAACGAAAGGGATTCCGGATCCAGTGCACGTCCGACTGCATGCGGATGCATGATGCGCAACGGCAACTGATTGTCGTCTTCATCCAATTCCATTGCTTCGGGTTCACCCTCCTCTTCAGGGGGGTTGAAATCCAGCACCAATGTTCCAAGCATAAGTTGCTGGCTGGAGCTGCCGACAACGGAAGCGTCGACATTCAGCAAGTGCGTCATGGCACTGGAAACGGCATCCATGTCGATGGTGGGTGACCCATACGTAAGGGACGCCGCCTGCTGAATGGCTTCTTCAAGTTCCGCCGAGGGTTGCATGGCCTCGCCCATAGCGGCGGCAGGCTACCCGCACAACGTCATATGTCAATTTAATAGTACTTTCGACAGGCTGTACTGGTTCAATAGCGCCTACAACTGCTTTTTGCCAACGTTCAACTGACCGCACTCCAAAAAGATGTCGCCGAAAGTGGCTCCTGCTATGCTCTGTTCGCTTTTCTCCACTTTCACAATGCCCACAGCTCTCATGAAATACCTGGATCAATTCGTCTCCATGGCGATGGTGTATCTACCGCAGGTTCTGCTCGCGGTCATTACGCTGTTGGTTGGATTCCGCTTGGTGCGCATCGCAGTTGCAATCATGGACAAGGCGCTCTCCACGCAGCGCGTAGACCGCACCCTGACGGGCTTTTTGCACAGCATGGTGACCATCATCCTGAAGATGCTCATTCTCATTACAGTCGCGATGATGGTGGGCATTCAAATGACGTCGTTCATCGCTATTTTGGGCGCCGCTTCGTTGGCCGTCGGCCTCTCGTTGCAGGGAAGCCTTTCCAATTTGTCGGGCGGCATTCTCATTCTGTTCTTCAAGCCGTTCCAGGTCGGCGACGATATCGAGGCACAGGGCCAGCGCGGTGTAGTGCACAAGATCGAGATCTTCTCGACGCTCGTCAAAAGCCAAGACGGAACGAAGATGATCATTATTCCGAACGGCGCACTCAGCAACAGCGTCATCGGAAACTACAGCCGCAAATCCTAGGCACGCCAATTGCAGTGACCCCGTCTGTCTGGCGGGGTCTTTTTGCGTACAAACAAGAGAATATTTGCTTTATTTAATAAATATTTTATTGTACTACAAATGCAGAATAGACGCATGCAACACACGTTCGAGCGCGAGAATGACCGCCATGTCGTCTCGGACCAGAAAACAGGCTATTCGATGTACGTAAGCACTCCAATGCGTTCACTGGGTATGGTGAGTAGGGTATGTTTCGCATCGAAAATCGGCAAAAGTTTGAAACCGATACCCATTACCAACCGCGATCTTCCACAGTACAAAACGGAATTGCCGGGCCTGCCGATTGACCCCGCTTTGCAGTATCTGGAAGTCGGCGCCGGACTCGGCCAACTGGCTGAGCATCTGGCGAAACACCCCGACAATCCCCCCGACCGTCGCCCGGTCGTCATCGATCCGGCGAATTACGACGCCATGTCGCGACTGCTGGAATACGGATTGGATCACTGGCAAGACCTGGAACTTGAGCAGGCGGCACAGTCCCGCGTGATGGACCTGATGGTGCGGTGCGACGTGATGCGCGACAGCACACGCGTGCTGCTGCTGAACATGACGTTCGAACAAGCCTATCGGCAATTCCCGCAATTACAGGGTGGATTCGACGTGGTAGTGGAGCTGCACAGCGCATCGCTGTATCCGGACGTGCAGGGTCTCGATGCAATCGACGTCGTGGGCACTGCGCAGTCGTTGTACCGACAATATGTGAGTTTGTTGCGCCAGCCCAACGGCCATACCAATGGAACTATTGCCATGTTGATTCCCGGTCGCGGCGCACATCTTTCTACTTATCAAGCGTCATAACGGTCTTTTGGCATGCAGAAGAGCAATATGCAAAGCGCCCGATTGGAACATTGACGCTGAAACTACAATACGTATCATCGCCGAACTTCTCAGTAATCATGCATCTCTCCGAATACCCTCCGGTTACTGACGTACTGACGGCAGGCCATGCGGCGGCATCCATCGAACAGCAGTTGGGTCTGCCGTTCACCGCCACGTTTCGCGATGAATTGGCGGAGCTAATGGCACAAAGCGATACACCCGACGTTGTCCTGCGTTTGGGCACGGCGATTTATGATCAAGCAATTCGAAGTGGAGACACCTCCGTCTGCATAGAGGTGCTGCAGCGTGCGGCGCGACCATACCTTACTCGACCGGCGGAATCGGTCACCGACGCTTAAATCAACGCCCGTGTACGGCCAGATACGTTGCCAGAACTGCGGCGGTTTCGGCACGCAACGTCAGTGCACCGAGCGAGCCGATGACAAAGCCGGCCTTCTTCACCGCCTGGCGCTCTTCGTCGGACCAGCCGCCTTCGGGCCCCACCCAGCAACCGACCTTGTCCGCATGCAATGCAGATGACCATGCGTCATCACCACCGAAATCCAAGAACACATTGCGTGCCGGAGCCATGGTCATGGCTTGCTCGAACGTCACCGGCTCCACAATCACCGGCACTATGCCGCGACCGGATTGTTCAGCCGCTTCGCGTGCGATTTTCAGCAACCGATCGATTTTCACCCCCGTTTTTATCGTGCGCGTACTCAGGACCGGCACAATCCGTTTGGCGCCGACTTCAGTGGCTTTTTGCACAACCCATTCCATGTTTTCGCGTTTCAGGACGGCACAGAATAACGTGACCTCACGTTCAGGTTCGGCGGCAACCGGGCGCGGCGTGCCGAATTCCAAGGTCACGGTTTTCGCATCAATTTTGGCAATGCGCGCCTGTGTCTCCTTCCCCTTGCCGTCCACGACAATCACCGAGTCGCCTGCTTCCAATCGCAATACACGGTGCATTTGGTGGCAGACATCGGCATCACCAACGGTCACGGGCGACCGCCCGAGGTCGATGGACAGGAAGAAACGGTGCAATCGCATAGTTCTCTCAGTATACCCGCGCTACCGCTTCTCGGTGCAATTCGGGCACGAGAACGACGCAATGACGTGCGCGTACGGACGCAATCCGAGCAACGTGCCAATGCTTACGGTGTTGAAATTCCCCCACTCGCGACAGGCGTCAGCCTCGACATTCATCTGACAGCTGAAGCCGGCTTGTTCCAGGTACCTGCGGAAGATGGGCGTCGGTTGTGCTGCCAATTTCAGCGACGGAAACTGGCCCGAACGTGCGGTTTTGCCGCCGCCCGACACTTCGGCCAACCGCTTCTCGGTGCATTCTTCCGCCGTGAGCAATTCACCCAAGTACCCCAAGTGTTTGAACTCGGTACGAATGGGATACTGCATGGAGCCGTCGCTGGCCGGTATGGGTTTGTCTGCGCATTCGTCGACGATTTCCCGCCACGAAACACGACCGAGCGTTTCCAGGTCACGCATGGTGCTCTCTGGCGTGAGGTCGAAGCGGTAAAGCATTTCCACCATTTCGCCGCGTGTGATGAGTTGATCGACTGAGCGGATGGAAAGCGGCACCGCGCGGCGCAACGCCAGGTGATCGATGTAGCGCTGGTACCAAGGCTTTCCCTCTTCATTCAGCCCCAGGCTGCCGCCTTTGCCGGTAGCCACGTCCACAATGCTCATGATTTTGGCGGCCTCGGCAAAATTAATGGGGTGGTCGGGACGGAAGGTGCTGTCTTCGTACCCGTCAATCACGCCGTCATCGGTGGCGCGGCACAAGTACCGGATATACCAGACATCGGATGGAACGTCGGTATACGGCCACTGCGTGGTGCACTGCAATAACTGAACTCCGTCGGCACCGTACTGATACCGCATGAGGATTTTCACGAATTCGGCGCGGTTCACCAAAATATCCGGCTGAAAGGAACCGTCCGGATACCCCTGCACGATATTCATATGCGAAACATAGTTCACGGCATCGGCATAGCGATGCTCGTCGGGCACATCCCAAAAGGCACTTGCCGACACCGAGAGCGGCCAGGCCAGCACCATGCACAGCAACGCGATATCTGTACGACGCATGGAGATCAGCATAGCACCAGCCGCACACTCACACGATCGCTCTATAGACTAAATATATAAATTATAGTATAATACTATAAACGTTCATACCCACATTCATGCGAAAACACTCGAAGAAGGCACACGCTGCAGCCGTCTATCAGCCGTCCGATTTCGTGTCGGTCGTTGCCATCGGTATTACGGCAATCGTGCTGGTGTTGTCGCTGTTCGCCATGGAACGCTTCGCCGGAGTACCGGTGTCCGTCAGAGGTGAGTCGGCCAGTGCGCCGTCGGATGCGACGCTCAGCCGCACTCGCCGTTCCAAAACCACCAAGCCATCGCAGACTGCCAAGCGTGCTGCAGCGCGCAAAAGCCACGTACCAGCCTCTTCCTCCTCCGTTCCAGCAATGGTGGAGCTGCCCACCTGCGCCAATGCACTGTGCTCCAACCTGCTCAATACATTCCTCGCGGGCAATCCAGACTGCATGAAAATTCAGCAGTGCGTGGATGTTGTCAGCAAAGCCATCGCTGAGCCCGACTGCATGCAAGACAGCACCTGCTACAACCTACATATCACGTACAGCTTCTACTATCTCAACCAGTACTGTATTCAGAATTCCAGTCCGGGATGCAGAAAAAGCATAAACGACCTTTTGGAACCGCACCGTAAAAAAGCAGGATCACAGGGCTCGTGATATCGGCGCCTTTTGCTGGAATAGCTACTTCGTGACGCCCAAGTTCGTGGCGATCTTCTGCATGGGCATACCGGCCGGTTTGCTGAGCACGTAGTGCTGCGGCACGCCGGTCTTTTTGGCCACGTAGGTGATCTGGTACGTCAGGAACGGGAACCGCACCCAGTGGAACGTCCACTTCAACACGATGAGCGTGAAGAAATTGCCGAGCTCTTTGAACAACGTAAAGCCGGTGCGCTCCAGAATGTTACGCATATTGATGCGCGTGAACGTCGTGAAATGGCCTTCCTGCTTGGCGCTCATCCATTTCCAATTCACCAACCAGTTCTGCATGAATTCCCAGTAGTAGTACGGATTCGGCGTGCTCACGATTAAAACGCCGCCCGGCTTCAACACGCGGTTGGACTCACACAGCATGAACATGGGGTTTGCCACGTGTTCAATGACGTCTCCGGCGATCACGGTGTCGAAAAATCCGTCCGGATACGGAATGGGCTCCACGTTCAAATCGACTTTCTTGGTTTCCACGTAGTTCGGCAGATTCGTCGGCGGACGATCGGCAATATCGATGCCGTACAGGTTCTTGGTCGTGTGGTTCGGAAACTCAGCGTAACCGATGTCCAAGACTTTTCCGGAGGCATACTTGTCCTGGGCAATGTGCTTGCGATGTGGCATGCGCGCACTGTAGCACACTTCAAGCCGTTCTTCGCCCGCCTGCGCAATAGACGATTCTTTCCTCGTATTTTGCTCAATACGCGTATTCTTCGTAATGTTTGGGAGCATTCGACGTCATCAATCACGTTGATCCATATTCTCAATTTTGTTCTCCATGTTCTTGCTCATCGGTTCCTCTCTGCTTTATAAAGGGCTCTAACACTATGCGTAAATACGTCGTTGTCGTACGGGAAGGCGAAGCCGAAGTGCATCGGCAAGTATTGTTCGTGGGAACCTACACCTTCAGGGGCGATCTACAGAACGGTCATTTGGTTGAAACCCAAACGGAGGACGTTTCCGGACTGCCGGAGCGCTCGGCCTAAACGAATGCTAGTTCTGCGACGCAGCGCTGCTCGCACCGTCCGAGCTGCTCAAGCGCATCATCATGGCACCGCCTTCAGCTTGGCCTTCTTCGAGGCGCATCATCCCCTGGCGATCGTTGTGCCAGTAGCCCCGCTTTCCCATCATTGGGCCGGAGTGAAACAAGGAGATGGTCGTCAGGAAGCAGATCACTCCTCCGCTGAGCAGCAGGATCCAGCCCCACTTCTTCAGTTGGGCGGGAGGCAGGTGTTTGAATGCCCACATGAGCAGGAACAACACGCCGATCAGAGCGGTGAAAAAACCAACCGCGTGCAACAGCGGCATCAGGAAAAAGGCTGGGCCGACGGTGTGCATCATGGTTGGAGTCATGCTCAAAGTGTACGCCGGACCGCGGTTCGGGCAAGCACCTCAATTCTTTTTCCCGCGCGAACTGCCTGCCGTGAACTTCGCTACACTGGAGAGGATGAAAACGCTGCTCCTCTTCGCCTGCCCCGAAGACTTCCGCGCCTGGCTGCAGAAACATCATGCCACCGAGACGGAAGCGTTCGTTTCGTACTACAAAAAATCGTCCGGCAAGAAGAGCATGACGTATCTGGAAGCCGTGGATGAAGCCCTCTGTTACGGTTGGATCGACGGCGTTGGACGGCGGATTGACGACGAGCGCGCCTCCAACCGTTTCACGCCGCGCAAGAAGGGCAGCACCTGGAGTCTGCGCAATATCGGACGTGTGAAGGCGCTACTGAAAGAGAGCCGCATGCAGCCGGCAGGCATGAAGGCATACGAAGCGAGAAGTACGAAAAAAACCGGCGTGTACGCATTCGAAAACAAAGACAAATCGGTGTTGGACCCGGCATGCGAAAAGCTCTTCAAATCCAATAAGAAGGCATGGGCATTCTTTCAGTCGTGTCCGGCATGGTACCGCCGTACGACCGTGTGGTTGGTGATCAGCGCGAAAAAAGAGGAGACGCGCGCGAAGCGGCTGAAGACGCTTATCGAAGACTCGGCAGCCAGACGCACGATCAAGCAGCTCACGCGCAACAAGGGCGTTTAGCTCACCCTTTTTTCCTACGCAGCGCGCTCCACAACCGTCCGAAAAAGTTCTTCGGCGGCGGATTCGGCTGTTTGTACTCGCGGGCTGCGTTCGCGTCGCGATAACACGGATTTCCGGTTTCCAGATCCAACGACTGCAGGCCTGTCGGACATTCGGCGCCGACCGAGGTTACGTTCATCGCCGTGGAAACAGCCTGCGCCAAGCCGCCGGACTGTCCCACAGAACATGCCTTGAAAATGATGCGGCAGTTGGGACTGCAGTACGCCCGCAGACGCTGCAGCTGCTCGGGGGGAATCGATTGGCCGTCCTCCGACTTGGCAAAGGCGAAATGGTCTGTTTTGATTTTGCCAAGATCGTCCGGACCGAGCGTGAGCGAATCCTTGTTGGCATGTCCGCCAAGCACGCAGACGTCGATGGGTCCATGCTGGCGCGCGCAGCGTGCAAATGCACGCATGGCCGACGTGCGACTGCCTGCTTCGGCAATGTGCATGTCGAAGCCCTTGGATTCCGCTTCTTCCCACAGTTGGTTGATGAGCGCGTGATTATGGAACGCGCCGTTCCAGTCGGCGGCGGGAAACAGCACCAGTAGCGTTTTATTCGGCTTGGAGCGGGGCTTGCCGGCATTGCGCTGGGCTATTCTTTCCTTGGCGCGGATATGGCCGAGCACATGCGTGGGGTAACGCGAAAACATGTTGATGTTCCAGCGGTCGGCAAAATAGCGTGACGCGCCAGAAGAGCGTTCCTCCAAGTTGGCAATCGCCTCAATGTTCTGCGCCTGCACGATGCGGGTGCCCATCGTGTCTTTGTACTCCTTGCGGTTGTTACTCGACAGCTCCCACTGCTGGCGCATGTATTCGGGGTTCAATCCGTGCTGGGACAAAAATTGGTCCAGCACATGGTTGGCGGCTGGCGCGCATTCGGCATCATCAGCCAATTGCTCCCACAGATACCGGGCATGATTGCCGTTGAGGTCCACTGGCGGAAGTTGCTCGGAGGTGCGTCCAGCAAAGAGCAAGCGCAGTGCTTGCGTCCTGTACTCCTTCACTTCCGGCGGCGCGGCGAACGCATGCAGCACATAATGAATCGTGGCGCTTTTCGGCTCCTCCAACGAACGATGGACTTCGGCTGCCAGCGTGAGGGGCAACAGATATGCGGTGTGGTTCTCTTCGGCCCTGCGCACGAACGCCGCGGCGGCTGCGGAACGTTCCTGGGGCGTGTTGGGAGCGCAGACGTCGTGCACGCATGCCGCGCGCTCGCGCTCCACGAGCGGAAGATCCTGCGGACGCACTCCGTATTTGCGCACCATTTCCTGCGCAGTCCATGCACTGCGGTCCTCGGGGGCCACATGCTCATGCCGCAGTGCGAAATCCGCCGCCGCTTCGCTGGCGATGTCGGTCACGGTTTTGCGGTCGATGCCGAACGCATCGATGAGTTTGGTCGGCGTATCGTCGCTGTACCCAATGGCATACCGCAGCATGGCGATTGCACCGGCACGGCGTTCGGGCGTGACCGTGACCTTGCAGAGTTGCTGCAACCGCGTGGCCGAATCCACGCTCCTTCCTTTGTCATAGTCGGGCTCCTGGTCGAATTCCGCCATCAGCAGATCGATTGCCTTGGGGCCATGAATTTCCCGCATCTCGGTATGCCATGGCAGACGCAACGCGATTCCCAGTTCTTGGAGATGATACGTTCCGCTGAATTCGGTGGAGTTCAGCAGCAGGCGGGGGGCAAGCGCCCGATAACGGGCCTGCAGTGGCTTGATCAACTCGAGGTTCCGGGGCGGAAACTGGTACATGATTTCACATACGCGCCGCACATAGTCTTCGTAGTCAGGCCGGTTGCGGGAAAAACGGTTGAAGGAATCGCCGCCTTCCCGGCCCCTTTGCACCGCGTTCTGCAGACCGGCAAGGACGCGATCCATGGCGTCCACCGCGATTGCGTCGTGTGTTTCCGGCGTCAGTTCCAGCTGACGAACAAGGTCGAATTTGTAGCGCAAGCTCGCGTCGATGTCGCGCGTGATGTATTTACCGCGCACGCCGGGATTATCACGCAACGAAGGATACGCCTGGTAATCCGAGCGGCTCACATCCGACAGCATGTCGGTGACCAGTTCCTGAGCCGGGGTATGCAAATGTTCCGGACTCCTGTGCCGGACAAAATGCAGCATGGTGTACGCAAACTCAAAGTCACCCTTTTTCACGGCGTCGTGTGCGTACTGCACCGCGCGCACGTGTTCCGGCACCTCGTCTGCGGGCCGGTCTTGGGGAACTTCTACCGAATTGCGGGGCATGATGACGTATTTACGGCGTGTGGTGGGAGGCCCCCTGCTGCGACAAGTGCATCGGCGCGGCTTGTTTCAGCAGCGTGTCGTCTGGCAGTTGCATGTTGGAAATGCGGACCGCGTTGCCAAGTTGCAGCGCCAAGAATACGGCGTAGAGCGTCAGCAAGACGATGCTCTCGGCCCGCGACAGCATGTTCTTGGAACGCGCGAAAACGAAGAACAGCAGCAAGCCGATGCCCAGCACGATCGAGTTCACCACGGCTTCGCTGCGTTCCAGGGCAAAGTCGCCGTTGGCCAATGCCAGAAACCCGAAGATCGGCGTGTTGAAGACTGCCGAGCCCATGTAGTCGCCGAAAGCGATGTCTTTGTGTCGGCCGATTACGCAACGAATGGCGATGACCAGCTCCGGAATATTGGTGCCGATGGATAACAATATCAGGCCGATAAACGACACCGGCACCGACAGCAACTGTGCGAAGAACACCGACTCCCCCACCAAAATATTTCCCGAAATGAAAATCAGCACTGCCGAGACTGCAATCTTCACCGTGTCGACCGCAGTCGCATGCGTACCGCCGATCAATGCACGATGCGTCTGCTCCAGCGCATCCTGCGCCACGCCTTCGATGGGATTGTGCTTCCGAATACGCCATACCAGCACTCCATAGAACGCGAACATCATGACGCCTTCGGTGACCGATACCTTGCCGTCCAGTGCGCAAAGCGAGGGCAAGAGCACCGTGAACAAGAGGAGAATCGTATTGGACGGCCGCAACGATCGATCCATGGGGATACCGTTCCCCAGTACCGCAAGCAGCGGAATGATCAGCAAGAAAATAACGGTGGAAGCGCCGAGCAAATTTCCTGCCGAGACTTGGGGAACATGCTGCAACGTGGCATTCGTGGCGACGGACATCTCGCTCACGGACGTCAGAATGCCTAAGACGAAGAACGCCACGGCAAAGCCGGGCTTGTGGTACCGCTTCGCCACTCGATCGGTGGCATCGATGAGCGAGCCCGACAACAACCAAATGGTTGCGGTTGCTCCAAGCGCCAGCAAAATATGTCCAATGAGTGGCATGTTTCTTTGATATTATTATAACACATTTTACTATATATGACTAGAACAATCTGGGCTTCAAGGAGCCAAGACCTCTGTTTTTGCTACACTGACATCGTGAATCCAAAGAATGCAAAATCTGGCAGCGCGATCTACGTCGCCTGGTTGCGCGCCATTAACGTGGGCGGAAACCGCATGGTGAAGATGGACGACCTGAAAAAAATCTTCGCCGGACTGAAGTTCGACAACGTCCGCACGCTCATCAACAGCGGAAACGTCGTCTTCGGAGGGCCGAAACAACCCGAAGCGGCACTGCGCACACTCATTGAAACAACACTCGAAAAAAAGCTCGGTTTCGATGTAACGACCCTCGTGCGAACGTCGGAGGAACTTAAAGCGCTGGTCGCATTCGATCCGTTCAAAGACGTGCAGGCTGATGAAAACACGCGGTTGTACGTGACGTTTCTGGCCACAGAACCGACTGCCGCACAGTGGAAAGCGCTACAGGCCATCGCCAATCCCGACCAGCAATTCACGAAACGCGACCGTGAACTGTTCACGGTCTACCGCGTGGCCGCTGTGAAAAAAGAGCCGTTCAGCAATGCGCTCATGGAAAAAATCCTCGGCACACGTGCAACGACGCGCGGCTGGCCGACGGTGGTGAAAACACTTGCCCTCACACGTTCTTGAGCCTCCTGAACACAGCGCCGCCGCAAAAATTCTCCTATGAATCCATGGGAACGCAGTGGTCCGTTTCGGTGTGGGACGAGCTGGACCCTACGGTCTTGGCAACCCTGCAGAAGAGCGTGCTCGAACAGTCGTATGCATTCGATCAAACCTATTCTCGATTCAAGAAATCTTCTCTCATTTGGCAGCTCGTGGAAAGAACAGGAGTGACGGAAGTACCTGCGGACTTGGTGGCAATGCTGCGCTTGTACGAAACATTGCACGACCTTTCGGATGGAAAATGCAATCCGCTGGTCGGTTTTGCGCTCAGTGATTTGGGGTATGACGCCGAGTACAGCCTGCACACCAAGGAACACGTACGTGCGGTACCGCAATTCGCCGACGCCTTGCGGATTGTGGACGACACGCACATTGAGCTGAAGCAGTCGGTGCTCATCGACCTTGGAGCGCTGGGCAAAGGCTATTTTGTCGACAAGCTTTCGGCGTACTTGCGACGCCAGGGCGTACGGCGCTTCCTGGTCGACGGCAGCGGCGACATTTACTACCAAGGCGATGGGCAATCCATCCGCGCAGGCCTGGAACACCCCAACGACGTAACGAAGGCGATCGGCGTGGTCACGTTGGGTAACGGCGCCATGTGCGCATCGTGCGGGAACCGTCGGCAATGGCAAGGACGGAATCATATTTTGGATCCGCAGACACTGCGTTCGCCGAGCGACATCTTGGCAACGTGGGTCATTGCCCCGACCGCCGCCGTAGCCGATGGCTTGGCTACGTGCTTATTCTTCATGGAACCGGAACGCTTCGCGCAGGCGTTCCGATTCGAATACTGCATCATGAATCATGAGCGGAGACTGAAGCGCTCACCTGGATTCGCGGCTGAGTTGCACTGATGCCCGCTAGTCGCTGATTGTTTCGCCTTCATCTGTATGCGCGACACTATCGAGAATCGCATGCATTGCCGCAGAGATGCCATCGATACGATCGCGCATCGTCAGGCCATCGACATTGAATCCGAAGTTGCGGAAGCGCCTGGTCTGTTCATCCAGGGCGCGCTGCAAACGAACTGGTAATTTTTTCCCGTTCGGCAAGGCATTATTCAGTAATTGGTCATACTGTTCGATGACTTCATGCAATTCGTCATCTGTCGCGTCTTGTTGAAGGGTATTCATACTGCGTAGCGGAACGTTGCGGGATGGTAGGAGAAAAACAAGTAAACGCCAAAAAAATCGCCCGCGGTGTTCCCGCAGGCGATGTTCCTCTGAGAAAATGTTCTTAGACACTAGGCCTTGGCCTCAGCTTTGATTTTGGCTACGGCATCCATGAATCCGGCCCCGGTAAGGGAAGACCCATTCACAACATCCAGCGAGAGTTCGTCGATGCTTTTCCCGACGACAAGTTCCTGGAAGCCGGCGGCGAATTTCTCCTGCATCACCACGCTCTTGGGGGCAGTGGCATGACCCTGAAAGGAAGTGGCAGTCACGACATCGTCCTTCAGTGTGAGTGTAATGGAAACGGACTCGCCTCCAGCCGGAGAGCGGTAGGTGCCGTCGGCGGAGTACTCTCCGTTCTTGTAGATGTGCGACTGCATGGCTGCGGCTGCGCTGGACGACGTCTGCATCATGGCTGCAACGGATGACGAAGATGACGCAGGCATCATGGCGTCCGTGGACGAAG